>JAIBCN010000190.1 GCA_019694155.1 Vicinamibacteria bacterium
CCGACGGCGCGGGTCCTTGTTAGCCTCGGCTTGGAGGCGTTCCTTGGAGGATCGGGTCGCCGGCGCGAAAGCGCCCCGCTTGTCGTCCCTCGTTGACCGGCGCCAAGTGCTGCCCGGGCGCCGGCTGAGCAGGTCCGGGGGGCGACGGGAACCCGCGCCCCCGCCTGTCGATGCTCCTGACGCCGCGAGCGGACGGCAAGGTTAGCGGGGAGCCAGGTGCTGCGGTTCCTCGAAGCGACGCTCAAGCGTTCGAGGGCGGCAGCGTATGCGGTTGCGGCGGCTTTGACCGCGCTTACCCTTCTGTTCCGGGTAGCGCTCGGCCCCGTTTTCGAAGGGCCGACGATGATCGTGTTCACCGTTCCCGTCATCCTGAGCGCCTACTTGGGTGGCTTGGGGCCGGGCCTGCTGTCGACCTTGTTGTCGACGGTCGGAGCCGCCTACTACCTTCTGGCGCCCCTGCGCAATCTGGCTGTCTCCTCCAGAACCGATCGCCTCCAGGAAACGACTCTCCTGCTGGCCGGCACGCTGATCAGCGTCATATGCATGCGTTTGCGCGACGCACGCGAGGAGGCCGAAACCAGCGCTGCCGCCCTGCAGGCGTCACAGCTCACGATCCGCGAACGGGAGGAGCAACTGAGGCAGGTGATCGACGGGCTTGGACCCCACAGTTTCGTGGGGCTGATGGACACCGCGGGCGTTCTCCTTCAGGCGAACCGACCCGCGCTGGCCGCGGCCGGTCTCGAGCTCGACGATGTCGTCGGCCGGCCGTTCGACCAGACGTACTGGTGGAACCACTCGGAGCCGGTGCAGGAGCAGCTCCGCGCTGCGATAGCGCGAGCCGCGAGCGGCGAGCCATCGCGCTATGACGTGCAGGTGCGGGCCGCCGGAGGAACGCTGATGTGGGTCGACTTCTCGATCCAGCCCGTACGCGACGCGGACGGACGGGTCCTCTACATCGTGCCCTCGGCCAACGTCATCGAGGAGCGGAAGCGAGTCGCGGATGCCCTTCAGGCTACCGAGGAGCGCCTCCAACTGTTCATCGACCACGCGCCCGCCTCCCTCGCCATGTTCGACCGGGAGATGCGCTATCTCAGCGTGAGCCGGAGGTGGCTCAGTGACTTCGGGCTCGTCGGGCAGGACCTGCGCGGTCGTTCGCACTACGACGTCTTCCCCGAAATCAGCGCGGAGTGGAAAGAGATTCATCGCCGGGCCTTCGCGGGCGAGGTGATGCGCAATGAGGCTGACCGCTTCGAGCGGCTCGATGGTTCCGTGCAGTGGCTTCGATGGGAGGTCCGCCCCTGGCACGACTTAGCGGAACAAGTCGGCGGCATCGTGATCTTCAGCGAAGACATCACAGATCGCAAGGTCAGCGAAGAGCGGATCGCTCGAAGCGCGGAATGGCTGTCTCTGGCCACGCGGGCGGCACGCCTTGGGATCTGGGACTGGGACGTCGTCAACAACCGTCTGGTCTGGGACGATGGGATGTACGAGCTCTACGGAGTGAAGAGGGGAGAGTTCGCCGGGGCCTACGAAGCCTGGGTTGCCGGGCTTCATCCCGACGACCGGGAGCGGTGCACCGAGGAAACGGCCCGGGCCCTGCGCGGTGAATGGGAGTACCGATCCGAGTTCCGCGTGGTATGGCCGGGAGGCGGCGTCCGGCACCTCGCGGCTCAGGGAGCCGTGATTCGGGACGAATCGGGCCGCCCTTTGCGCATGATCGGCGTGAACCACGACATCACGGAAGGCGCCCTCCAGAAGCAGGCGCTCCGCGACTCTGAGGATCGCTTTCGGAAGATTTTCGACGCGAGTCCGACCGGAATCGCCATTAACCGCGCGGCGGACGGCCGCTTCAAGGACGCAAATCCATTCTTCCTTTCCTGGCTGGGTTACGACAGGGAGGAAGTGATCGGGCAGACGTCGTCCGAACTCGGCCTGTGGTTCTCCGACGACGAGCGCGAACGGATTCGCGCCGCGGTGGCGAGCGACGGCAAGGACGTCGAGGCCCGATTCCGGGCGAAGGGCGGCGAAGAGCGGACGGGGCTCATCGCCTCGGTGCCAATCGCCGTGGATGGGGAACCCAGCATGCTCTCGGTCGTTCGCGACATCACCGAGCGGAAGCGCGCTGAAGAGGCCATCCGGGAACGGGATCGGAAGTTCGCCGCCACTCTCGACCTGCTGCCCGTGGGCGTTGCCATCGTCGACCAAAACCGCGAGGTTAGTTATGCGAATCCGACCCTGGAGCGCATGCTCGGTCTTTCCCTGAACGACTTGAATGCGGGAAGGACGAATGAAGTGGTGACGCCCGAGGGCGTCCCCCTGCCGCCCGAAGAATTCCCGAGCGCCCGCGCTCTGAGAGAGCACACCGCCGTCCGGGACGTCGAACTGGGCGTGGTTGGTGGCGCGGGCGGGATGACCTGGTTGATGGCCAGCGCCGTTCCTCTCGATTTCCCGGACTGGAAGGTCCTGGTCGTGAGCTCCGACATCACCACCCGCAAGCGGGCCGAGGCGGAGATCTTGAAGCTCAACGCCGAGCTCGAGCAGCGGGTGGCGGAGCGCACGGCCCGCCTCGACGAGGCGAACCGGGAACTGGAGGCCTTCAGCTATTCGGTTTCCCACGACCTTCGGGCGCCGCTTCGTGGCATCGACGGCTTCAGCCGGATTGTGCAGGAGGACTACGCGTCCCGGCTCGACGACGAGGGCCGGGACTCTCTCGCCCGCATCCGCGCGGCCGCCCAGCGGATGTCCCAGCTCATCGAAGACCTGCTGAAGCTCTCGCGCATCGGCCGCGCCGAGCTGAGCCGTGAGCCGGTGGACCTGAGCGACCTCGCTCTCGCGGTCGCCTCCGAACTGCGGCAGCATGAGCCCGGCCGCGTGGTGGAGGTGGTCGTGCAGGACGGTCTCAAGGCACAGGGAGACCCGCGCCTGTTGCGCGTGCTCCTGGAGAATCTCCTGGGCAATGCGTGGAAGTTCACCGGCCGGACGGAGAGGGCTCGCATTGACATTGGGGCCGAGACGGGAAGCGTGGCGACTACGTACTTCGTCCGTGACAACGGCGCCGGATTCGACGAGGCGTATGCCGCGAAGCTCTTCGGCGCCTTTCAGCGGCTGCACGGAGCCGAGGAATTCCCCGGCACCGGCATCGGTCTCGCCACCGTTCAGCGGATCGTCAGACGGCACGGCGGCAGAGTGTGGGCGAAAGGAGCGGTCGGGCAGGGCGCGACGTTCTGGTTCGACCTTGGCGAAACGGAATCCGGGAGGACGGAGACATGAACCGAGTCATCCTGCTCGTGGAAGACAACCCCGACGACGTGAAACTCACCTTGCGAGCCTTCAAGGAGCACAATCTCGGTAACCACATCGTGGTCGCGAGAGACGGGGTGGAGGCTCTCGACTACATGTTCGGGACCGGCGCCTTCTTGGGTCGCGACGTCGGAGAGCGGCCTACCGTGGTCTTCCTCGATCTGAAGCTCCCCAAAATCGACGGCCTCGAGGTGCTGCGCCGAATCCGCGCCGATCCCCGGACCGCCCTGCAGGCGGTGGTGATCCTCACTTCTTCGAGTGAGGAAAAAGACATTGTCGAAGGCTATCGGCTCGGGGCCAACAGCTACGTCCGCAAGCCGGTGGACTTCGACCAGTTCATCGACGCGGCCCGACAGCTCGGCCTCTACTGGCTGCTTCTCAACGAAGCGCCCCCCGTCCGATGAACAAAGCCCAACCGCTGCGCTGCCTGTTCGTCGAGGACTCGGAGGACGATGCGCGTCTGCTGTTGCGCCGGCTGCGCGACGGCGGCTTCGACGTGACCTTCGAGCGCGTGGAAACCGCGGAAGGGATGCGCACAGCACTCGCGCAGAAGTGCTGGGACGTGGTCCTGTCCGACTACTAGATGCCGCACTTCGACGGGCTCTCCGCCCTCGAACTGCTGAAGGCGAGCGGCCTGGATCTGCCCTTCATTCTGGTGTCGGGCACGGTTGGAGAGGACGTCGCGGTGGCCGCCATGCGGGCGGGGGCTCACGACTACCTCATGAAGGACCACCTGACCCGGCTCGCGCCCGCGGTGCGGCGCGAATTGGCCGAGGCAGCGGAGCGTTTCGCGCGGCGGCAGGCCGAAGCCGCTCTTCAGGAGAGCGAAGAACGCTACCGGACCATGTTCGAGTCGATGATCGAGGGCTTCTGCGTCCTCGAAGTGCTCTACGATGACCACGGCCAGGCGAACGACCTTCGCTTCCTGGACGTCAACCCCGCCTTCGAGGGGCAGACGGGCCTCCGGGATGTGAAGGGAAGGCGGACGAGCGAGGTGGCCCGGGCGCTCGAGGCGTCCTGGATCGAACGCTACGCCCGCATCGCCGCGACGGGAGAGGCATCACGATTCGAAGACGAAGCGAAGGATCTGAACCGCTGGTTCTCGGTGAGCGCGTATCGGGTGGGCGAGGCAGGCCGTCGAACCGTGGGCGTCCTCTTTCACGACATCACCGCGCGCAAACAGGCGGAAGCTTCATTGCGAGCCTCGCTGCGGGAAAAGGAGGCGCTGCTCAAGGAAGTGCATCACCGGGTGAAGAACAACCTTCAGGTGATCACGAGCCTCATGCGCCTGGAGACTTCCCGGACGTTGGAGCCATCCGTGCGGCGCGTGCTGAAGGAGATGCAGGGGCGCATCATGTCCATGGCCCTGCTCCACGAGACGCTGTACCGCTCGGGTGTCTTCGCGCGGGTGGATCTGGCGAGATACGTGCAGCAGCTGGCGGGTCAGTTGTTTCGCGCGCACGAGGCTCCGTCGGGTCGGGTCCGGCTTTCCTTCGATCTGGCGTTCGTGGAAATCGACATTGACCGGGCCATCCCCTGTGGCCTCATCGTCAATGAGCTGCTGGCCAACAGCCTCCGACACGCTTTTCCCGACGGACAGTCCGGAGAGGTGCGGGTGCGACTGCGAGGGGAAGCGGAGGGCGTGGTCCGCCTGGAGGTTCAGGACACGGGCCGGGGATTCCCCGAGGATCTCGAGGCGCGGCGCGGAAAGTCGCTCGGACTCCAACTCGTGTCGGATCTCGCCCGCCAACTCGGCGGCAGCCTGGAACTCGGCCCGGCCCGGGCGCGGCTCTGGTCGTCACGTTCGCTCAAGCCCAGGGCGGCTGATCTTTTCTCCTACTTCCAGGGATCGAACGTGGGGGCCGCTTCCTGCCGGACGACCACGACGGCATCGAAGTAATCCGCCCACGTCTCGGTGGTGAACCTGCCGAACAGCCGCGACGGCAAGGGGCCCAGAGCCCGCAGTTTCCCGGTGTCCAGCAGCACCGAAGGCGACGGGCTCTTCGCCGCGGCTTCCAGCGAATCCGCAGGCGCGTCGGGGATGGGACTCGCGGGCCGGCCGGCCCGCGAAGTGAACCCCGCGTTGGCGGTGAATCCGATGGCGGCGACTCGATCACGCCATCGCTCGGCGAGGCGGACGGCCATGGGCGGCTCCGGGAGTGAGCCCTGTCGGAGGGCTGCATGGACGGTCGCCGTCCAGATCACCACGCGGCCATCCTTTGGGAGCCGGTCGAGGTACCACAGAAGATTGCGATACATGGATTCGTCGCGGCCCGTGGTCGCTCCCGGCTGCTGCCGGGCTGCGTATCGGGCGAAGCTCTCCAGCATGGCGCGGTCCGCGGCATCGAGGGATTCGACCCTGGCGGCCGCATCCGCCGCGTGGCGCGCGCACTGACTCAATCGCCGCTGCTCAGGCCCGTCGAAGGGGGTCCTCTCATCGTACGTCCACCCCAGGTGCCGGCTGACGGTTTGCTGGCACTCCGTGGGGGCGCCTGTGGGGGACGCGGCGGCAATCATCGCGGGCAGTGTGGCCCTCGCGTAGTCGGAGGTGACGCTCACCTGATCGTCGATGCCTCCCAGCATCAGGCCCTTCCGCGCGGCCGCGTCGAAGAGCGTGCGGCGCCACGACGAAAGCTCGCGTGTCCACCAGAATCGGCCGATGGCTTTGTCGAGCTGTTCCGGGGCGGCGGTCCGACCTTTCAAGGCGCGTTCCAGGCCGATGAAGTCGTAGATCGGCGCCTCGAAGAGGATCGCGGTGAACCCGCATTGCGCCATCAGCCGATCCGCGATCTTCGATTTGAGTTCGAAGGCTCGGGCCTCGCCATGCGACGGCAGCTCTCCGAGCAGCACGATCTGCTTCCGGCAGACGGCCTTCACGACGCCGTCGACGATCGAGGAATCGGCGCTCTCCTGCGCGCGGACCGCCGCGCCCTGCAGCAACGCGGACGATGTCAGGCATGCGATGAGCAGGCCGCGGGCCCGGCGATGAATGCGCCTCATGGTTCGGGGCCAGCATAGTGGGCTTCACGGGCCGGCGAGAGCGCGCGAGGATCACTCCGCCCGAAGGGTCGTGAGGGGATCGGTTCGGGCCGCACGGCCTGCGGGCGCCGCGCTTGCCAGGAGCGAAACGACCATCAGCGTCACGGCGATGCCGGCGAATGTGATCCCGTCCGTCGGACTCACGCCGTACAGGAATGACGACAAAACGCGACTGGCTCCCGAGGCCACCGTCAGCCCGATCGTCACGCCCACGGCCGCGAGTGCCGCCCCCTGCGCCAGGACGAGCCCCAGCAGATTCGCCGGAGTGGCTCCAAGGGCGACTCGCACACCGAACTCGCGGCCGCGCAGCTGAGTCGCGTACGCGATGACGCCGTACAGGCCGACGCCGGCCAGAGCCAGGGCCAGCAGTCCAAAGGCGGAGAGGAGGGCCGCGACGAGGCGCTCTTCCGAGAGCGCGAGGGCGACGTGATCCTGCAGCGTGCGCGCGCGGAAGAGCGGCACGTTGCGGTCCAGCCGCTGCACCAGAGCCCTGATCGAGGGCAGAACGACACGCGGGTCGCCCTCGGTCCGGACGACCAGGTTCGTGCTCGGCACGTAGAACGCGAAATCCGGCACGTAGATCATGGGCTCCGTAGCGTCCCGCACGCTCGTCAGTTTCGCGTTCGCCACCACGCCGATGACCTGCGCCCCCTTGTTGCCGAAGTTCAAGACCCGCTCGCGCAGCGCGTCGCGCCCAGGCCAGAATCGGTCGACGAACGCGCGGTTCACGAGCAGTACCGAGGGACCATCCTTGTCGCGGTCATTGAGGTCGCGGCCCGCCACCAGAGGAAGACCGAGGGTCGAAAGGTAGTTCGAAGACACAGGGGAAAACGCGACCTCCGGGCTCCTCTCCCGCGATGAGGCGACGTTCGTGAGTTCCACCGTGGTGATCATGCCCGCGCTTTGCACGGGGACATGCCGCGAGAAGGCGGCGCTCGTCACACCCGGGAGCCCTCGCACCTGCTCGAGCAGCCGAGCGTAGAACTGCCTTCCGCGTTCGCGGTCGTAGCCGCTCTTCGAGACGTCGAGCGAGACCACGAGGGCGTTTTCCGTCCGGAAGCCGAGATCGACGCGGCCCTCCTCGCGCAGCGTGCGCAGCAGCAGACCCGCCCCGACGAGAAGCACGGTGGAGAGCGACACTTGAACCACCACGAAGGCGTTGCGCACGGTCAGGACGCCTGAGCCGCCGCGGCGGCCGCCTGCGTCGATCCGCGTCGTGAACCTCTGGCCGGGGCGCGAACCGGTCCACGCAGGCAGAAGACCGAAAAGGAACGTGGAGGCGACGGCGAGCGCCGCCGTGAACCAGAAGGATCGCGGGCTCAGAACCGGCGTGGCTGCGGACAGGGGCAGGAGGGAGGACGAAGGGGCCAGCTGAAGGAAGAGATCGGAGGTCCACGCCGCCAGGACGAGGCTCAGCGGCGCGGCGCCCGCGGAGAGCAGGAAGCTCTCGGCCAGGAGCAATCGAGCGATGCGGCTGCGCGGCGCGCCAACCGCTGATCGAATGGCGATCTCTCGCTGACGCTGCTCGCCTCGCACCAGCAGCAGCCCGCCCGCGACCGCGCAGGCGATCACGAACACGAGGCCCGTCACCCCCAGGAGAATCCAGGACGATCTCGCCGCCGCGGGCAGGCGGCCTGGGTCCAGGATCGCTCCGGAGACCGGCAGGACCAGGAAGCGGTCGTACCTCGCGTCCTTCGCCGGGACATGGAGCTCTTCGTTCACGCGGCGATTGATGGTCTCGAACTGCGCTCTCACCTGACTTGCGCTCACTCCGTCGTGGAGGCGGCCGATCAGGTGAATCCAGGTGAAGCCGCGGCGTGTGAATGGCTCGAACTGGCGGAGCATCGGCGCCGTTTCAACGGCCATGGTGAGGGGCAACCAGATATCGGGAACATTCTCGAGACTCGTGCCGAAAAAGCCCCGCGGGGCCACGCCCACGACCGTGAAGGCCGTGGTGTTCACGCGCACCACCGTTCCCACCACCGAAGCGTCGCCGCCGAAGCGCCGCCTCCAGAACGCCTCGCTCAGGACCGCCACCGCCTGGCCGCCGGGGCGCTCGTCGTCCTGGGCGACCAGAAGCCGGCCCGCGGCGGGGCGAAGGCCGAGAAGCGGAAAGAAGTTGCCCGACACGTTCGCCGCGACGATGCGTTCGACCGGTGCCTCGCCGATGCTCAGGTTTACTTCGACGCCGTCGGTCACGCCGGCGAGTCCGGCCAGCGTGCCGCCCTCGTGAGCCATGTCCTGGAGCTGGGGATATGAAACGCCGCCAAGGTCCATGCCCCGGGAATCGGTCATGGCGATCCGGACGAGCCGTTCGGAATTCTGGACGGGCAGCGGCCGGAAGAGCACGGCGTCGACGACCGTGAACATCACGGTGTTCACGGCCATCCCCAATGCGAGCGTGAGCAGGGCGATTGAGGCGAAGCCGGGGTTGCGGAACAGCTGGCGGAGGGCGAAGCCGAGGTCGGTCATGCAGGGCGGCGTGGTGCAACCCATGTGCCATCGAGTTGACGGTCAACCGCTTTCTTCCGGTCGCCTGGTGCGCGGTTGTGGGACGGCATCGTTCACCGCCGGAACCGCCTCGCCTCCTCGCCCGCGATGGCCGCGGCCTCCCGGGCCCGCTTCTCAGGGCCGATCGAGGCCCGGCGTCGGCCGCGTCGCATCCCACGGGGTGAAGCCCTGCCACTCCCAGGGGGTGTAGCTGTCGCCGATGAGGGTCTGCAACAGTTCCTTGAAGATGCTGTCGCCGTTGCTGGAGTTGGTCATGAGAACGATGCCCGCTCCCGGCTTGTCGAAGCCGATCATGTAGTTCTCCCAGCCGTCATCATGGCCTCCCTTGAAGAAGGCGCGGCCGTGGGGCGTCTTGAGCACCCCCCACCCGAGACCGCTCGAGAGGCTCACTCGATCGTCGCGCGAGGTCGTGGTTTCATCGAGAGTGGGGAACTCGCCAACCGAGCGGATCCGGACCTGCGACTTCAGCATCTCGTCCCGGAATTTCCCCGAGATGGTCTCGCCCCTGAGCGTCGCCCGCAGGAAGCGGGCCATGTCCTGAATCGTCGAGTCGGCGCTGCCTGCGGCCCGGACGGATCGGCGGGCGTTGTGGCCGATGAGCTTCCCGGCCTCGTCGTAGCCCTGGGCGAGGTCCGTCGCGAAGTCATCGCGCCACACCATGCTGGTGCGGGTCATGCCCAGGGGCTCGAAGATGCGCTCGCGCATCAGCGCGCCCACGTCGAGGCCGAGGCCGGCTTCGAGAACGAACTGAAGGAGATTGATGCCTTCACCCGAGTAGGCATACCGGCTTCCGGGCTTGAACTCGATCCAGAGGGGATGCTCGGGCTCGTACGTGCCCGCTTTGGTGAAGAAGCGGAAGTTGGGAAGGCCGCTCGTGTGAGAGAGGAGCATGCGGGCCGTGAACATCTTCCAGCGCGGATCGCCCTTGAGGTCGGCGTACTTCTCGTACTCCGGGAGAGGTTTCCTGAGGTAGCGCTCGATGGGAGCGTCGAGGTCGAGAGTTCCCGCCGCCGCGAGCTGCATGACCATCGAAGCGAACATCGCCTTGGTGAAGGAAGCCGCGTACATCGTGGACTGCACGGTCAGGGGAGCGTCCTTCTCGACGTTGGCCCGGCCGAAAGCGTTGAGGTAGACGATCTCTCCCTTGTTGATGATGGCGAGGCCGAGGCCGGTGACCCGGGCTTTGCCCATCAGATCGGTGACCGTGGCCTCGATCCGGGCGGGGGAGAGCGTCCGCTTGTCGAGAGTAAGGACCGGCCCGATGACCGGTCCGCCGGCCGCGGCCGCAAGCACGACACCGCCTAGCAGGAATCCGAGCATCGAGTTCTCCTTGCCAAGGACATACGGGGCTGGATGCAAATTGTTCTGCCCGGAGGCCGGAGCCTCACCGAGCGACGCGATGACGGCGGATCGTGACGGTGGCGAGGATGAGGAACGGCAGGGTCGAAACGAGGATTCTGGGGTTCAGACTGATCAGGCCGACCACGAACATGAACCCAAGCAGAAGGCCGAGGCCGGCGATTCCCAGGTAGGTGAGTCTCTTCCCGGCCTCCTTCTGGAAGAGGGTTGCCAGGAGAGCGGCCTGGCCGAGGAGGGGGAGAAGGGTGAAGGGATGGATCAGGCTCTCCGGGTGCTGGAGGGCCTTGTCGAACATGCCGGCCTCGGCCTGGAACAGGAACGTGGACTCGCTCTTTCCCCACTCGAGGTATCCGACGAGCGAGCTGAGCACGAGCGACAGATTGAGAGCTTTCTTGACCGTCATGTCCGAGGATTCGAGGTCTGGTGCGGCAGGCTGGCAGCCTATCCGCGGGGGAACGACGTCATTTCAGATGGCTGGCTGATGACAGGGCGGCGAGCGCCGCCTCGAGGTCCGCGTTAGGCATAGTGTGACTGAGGAACGTCGCCATGATGATCACCTCGCCGGTCAGGCTCAGGCTCTGAGTGAGGTACTTGTATTCACCCGCGGGCGCCGCTCGATCGGTGAGAGAGTACGAAAAGCCCTTTGTTTCGTTCCCCTGAATAGCGCGCAGGGTCACGGTCTTCTCGACGGCCTGCTTCAGGGGTTCCTGCGCCATGTCGATTGCGCGGCTCCTCAGTTCGTCGAGAGATGTCGTCCTCTTGTCCGGGCTGAGCCAGACCGCGGTGATCTGAAAGGAGAAAGAGTCTCCGGTCGGAGGCGCGAAGGCCAGATACGTCGAGGCGGGCTCGGCCGTGGTCCGGCTCTGGACTCTCCATCCGGTCGGCGTCTTGAGCACGAGGCGGCCGTGGCCGGGAATCGCGAAGCCGGGCGCGGGGGGCGATGTCGTTCCCGACGGCTTGGGCGCGAATCGCACGGACCGCACGAAGGAGTCAAGGATGACCTGCCGATCGGGCGTAAACCCGGCGTACGAGAGATGAAGGTCGATCCAGTAGCCGTCCTTCACGAACTCGGCGTACAGGTTCTGCTGGTCGACCTTCCGGCCTTGAAACGACGGAATGAGAAACCCGACGCAACTGGCCTCGCCGATCTCCGACATCTTGACGTTGATGGGCTTTTCCCAGGAGGGGTTTCCAAGCTTCCAGATCATGTCGCGGCAGCTTCTTGCGTCGCTGCACTTCGTGACGGGTTCGATGAATGCCGACACCACCAGGCCCGACGCGCCGGTGAGAGAGATGTGGCCCGCGCGCCCGTCATCCTTGCGGCGCTCGTCCTTCACGGTAAGGCCGCCATCCGGCAGGATCATCTCCCACGGCGCCGCATCCACGCTGAGGGATCGCGCGCCGGCCGTCTGCGCGCTCGCGAGATGGGCGGGCAGACCCGGAGCCAGGCCTGCCGCGATGACGAGACTCCTCATGCTCCACACCATGCGACTGGCCCTCATGATCAACCCCCTTGGAATCCTATGACGACGCCGTGTGAGCTTACCCGGCCCCGGTTCCGGCCTCAGGCTTCCACGGCGGCGGCCTGGGCGAGGTGCTCGGACGAGAGGTTCAGTGCGCGGGCGAAGCCCGCGACCAGACGGCCTCCCTCGATGTCGAGACTGAAGAAGGTGAAATCCGCGAGGTCGAGGGTCATGGAAGCGCTCGGGAAGCGGTCGCGCCAGACGCTTCTGATCCTGGCCAGGACCTGGGGGTCCTCGATCGCGCGCGAACGGCCGTGGAGCAACACCCGCTTCGTCTGCAGCGGATCGCGCTCGGCCGCGTCGGGCTCGGCGATGACGCCGCTCCATGGCTTCTCGTCGCCGAGACCGGCGGCGTGGGCCGCGAGGCGCGAAGCGTGCACCACGAGGGCCGCGAAGGTGGGCGCCGCCAGAAAGGGGAGGAGACCCACGACGGGCATGTCATCGACGACCACGCCGAGGGACAGGAGCCGCTGCCTTCGAAGCAAATAGCTCAAGCTGCGCAGATCGTCAGGACCCACGTCGCGATCATACGCGCGTCCGTGGCGCGAGGATCCCCTCGCGTGCCACGTCGATCTCGTCATCGACCGCGAAGTGTTCTACGCTCCGGCTCTTTGAAAGCGAGGCCTCATGACGCTGTCCATCCTCATCACCGCCGCCGCGTCGTTTCTCATGCAGGCGCCGTCCGCCACCACGGCGCCGGGGAGGGGCGGCCACAGTTACGACGCAGTGGTCGCGATCGACGGCACCGGCCAGTACACGTCCTTGCAGGACGCCATCAGCAAGGCGCCGATGCGCACGGGACGGAACGATCCGAGGTGGGTCATCTTCGTCAAGGCCGGCGTCTATAGGGAGCGGATCTACGTGCAGCGGGAGCGCGGCAACATCCTCGTGCTGGGCGAGGACGCGGCTCGCACCATCGTGACCTATGACCTCCACGCCGGACTCCCCGGTCCGGACGGAAAGCCCATCGGTACCTTTCGCACTCCCACGGTTCAGATCGACGGCGACGACATGATCTGGGAGAACCTCACCATCGCGAACGGGGCGGGAGCCCCCGGACCTCGCCCCGCGGGGCCGCCGGTCGAGCAGGCGGTGGCGTTGCGGGTGGATGGAGACCGCGTCGTCTTCAGGCGTTGCCGCTTTCTCGGGTTTCAGGACACCGTCCTCGTGAACCGCGGCCGCCACTACTTCGTCGACTCGTACATCGAAGGGAGCGTCGACTTCATTTTCGGAGCGGCGACCGCCTATTTCGACCGGTGCCGCATCCACGTCCTGCGCGATGGCTACATCACCGCCGCTTCGACACCCGAAGGCGTGAATCACGGGCTCGTGTTCCGCGAGGCGAAGATCACCGGCGAGCCGGGCGTGAAGGCGTATCTGGGCCGACCCTGGCGGAACTATGCGAGGACGGTTTTCCTTGGGACGGAAATGTCCGCGGTCGTGCAGGCCGCGGGCTGGCACAACTGGAACAAGCCGGAGGCCGAGAAGACCACCTTCTACGCCGAGTTCGGGTCGCGGGGGGAGGGAGCCAACCCGAAGGGCCGTGTTCCGTGGGCGAAGACGCTCACTCCCGAACAGGCGGACGCCCTGACGCCTTCCAAGGTGCTCGCTGGCGCCGACGACTGGAACCCGACGAGCGCGAAGTGACTAGGGTGTCGCTTTGATGCCGAGCCTCGCGCGCCAGCGCGGGTAGTCGTTCGAAAGCAGCGTCGCAGGCCAGTCGCCGTAGTAGGCGTACCCATTCCGGCGTTCGTACTCGATCTCAGCGAGGCTGTAGTGAACCTTCGAGTCGCGGCCAAGAAACATCGGCCGCTCCGTACCGAGCTCGTAGAAGCGGGCCCAGAGCGGGGGCGCGGAGACGTCCGCGACCACGCGACGGTCTTTCCTGCCGTCGGCGTTCTGGAACTCCTCCACCCGCACGCCCGCGATCGCCGCAGAACGCAGCCAGGCAACCGCGGCCTCGATCGCGGCCACGATCGCCGGCGAAGGAGAGTCGATGCCCATCAGGAATCTGGTGATCCCGACGCTTTCATGGCCTGAAAGCGACGGGGGTTCGTACTTCCGCGCCCAGGCGGGCTCGAGTGTCTTCTCGTCATACTGAGCGCACCAGGCGGTGAGCCTGCCCTCCTGTCTGATCTGAGTGCGGAGGATGACTTCGATGCCGCGCCGCAGAGCCGCCTCGGCCCTCGCGCGTTGCGGCGCACCGACGAACGCGTAGGGGGCCTTTCCGGCCGCGATGTCCCGCAGAAGGCCGAGCACGTTGACCATCGCGTCGTCGTTGAAGGTGATGTGCGAGTAGTAGCCCGCCCGCAGGGGGAAGAACTGCGGCCAGCCCCCGTTTGGATACTGCGCGGCGAGGAGGTACTCGAGGCCGCGGTCGAAGGCCTGGCGGCAGGGGACGTCGCCCGTCGCCTCGATCATGAGGGCGAGGAAGCGCATCGGGGTCGTGGTCGCCCCGTTGTCGATGGTGTCCGCGGCGCCTTCGCGCTCGATCTCCGCCATGACCTGAGCGGTGACGGGCTTCGCGAGATCCGTGTTCTTCGGCCACGCCCCGCTCTTCGACTGATACTGAAGCACGGCGGCCGCGATGGCTTGGGCTTCGGCGGTTTTGTACCACTCGGGCCTTTGTCGAAGCAGGCTGGAGTCCCATGTCGTCGGCGAAGCCGGAACGATGGGCTGCGCCTGCGGAGCCAGGACGGGGAGGGCGAGCAGGAAGGGAAGGGCGACAGTCATGGCTTGAAGCGCGCGGAGAAACCTTCCGAAGGCTACATCCTCGGAAAGGGCCGTCGGGCGTTCGTCGTTCAAGGTATCTTCAGCGCGGAGACGCCGACTCATGACCAAACGCCCGCTCATCTGTGCCTTCCTGCTTGCGCTCGTGGGAGGAGCGGTCTTCGCTCAGCCCGGCGCCCCCGCATCGAACCTCGTGTTGCTCGCCCCCGACCGCGTGTTCACGGGAAGCGAAGATGCCGTGCATGAGGGCTGGGTCGTCCTGGTTCGGGGCGACCGCATCGCCGCGGTCGGGCCGCGGGCACAGGTGACCGCGCCCCCGGGGGCGAAGACGCTGGCCCTTCCCGGCATGACGCTGCTGCCGGGTTTCATCGAAGGGCACACGCACCTGTTCCTCCATCCGTACAACGAAGCCACCTGGAACGACCAGGTTCTCAAGGAGCCGCTGAGCCTCCGCACCGTGCGCGCGGTGAATCACGCACAGGCGACGCTTCGAGCGGGCTTCACCACCGCTCGCGATCTGGGCACGGAGGGTGCTGGCTACGCGGACGCGGGCCTCAAGCAGGCGATCGAGGAGGGCATCATCCCCGGGCCGCGACTGCTGATCGCCTCGCGCGCGATCGTGGCCACCGGCAGCTATGGGCCGAAGGGCTATGCGCCGGAATTCCGGGCGCCGCAGGGCGCCGAGGAGGCCGATGGCGTCGAGGGACTCACTCGCGCGGCCCGCGATCAGATCGGGCACGGCGCCGACTGGGTCAAGGTCTACGCCGACTATCGCTGGGGTCAGAACGGCACGGCGCAGCCGACGTTTTCGGAGGCCGAACTGCGCACCCTCGTCGAGGTCGCGGCGTCGAGCGGCCGGAAGGTGGTCGCCCACGCGGCCACCGAAGAGGGCATGCGACGGGCGATCATGGCCGGTGTCGCCACCATCGAGCACGGGGACGCGGGCACGCCCGCCCTGTGGCGGCTCATGGCCGAGAAGAAGGTCGGTTATTGCCCTACCCTCGCGGCCGTCGAAGCCACCGCGCGCTACGCCGGGTGGAAGGAGGGCTCGCCGCCCACGCCGCGGATGGTGCAGAAGCGCGCCGGCCTCACCGCCGCCATAACCGCGGGCGTGCCCATCTGCGTGGGTGGCGACACCGGGGTCTATTCCCACGGGAACAACGCCTGGGAGATCGAACTGCTGGTCGGCGCGGGCATGAGCGCACCGTCGGCTCTGCGGTCGGCCACGAGCGTCAACGCACGGATCCTCGGCCTCGATGACCGGCTGGGCACGCTGCGCGAAGGGCTGCTCGCGGATCTGGTGGCGGTTGCGGGCGATCCGACCCGCGAGATCGCGCGGGTCCGCGACGTGCGTTTCGTGATGCAGGGCGGCCGCATCGTTCGGGAGCCCTGACGGGCATGCGGTTCGAAGCGGGTCGCGTCCCCGGGCGCAGGCCGCGGTGAGGGATCGATGATCGATCGCGAGCGCCTCCATCGGGACGGCTACGTCCTGCTTCGCGGCGCCATTCCCGCAGAATGGCTGGACGGCCTGCGGGCCGCCTTCGACGCGGGCGTGAAGCCGTCGGACCAATGGCCGGTTCCGCGGGGCTGCGACTGGCGTCACTCCCTGCTGGATCTCGATCCCGCGATCCAGGCGGTGTGTCGCCTTCCTGATGTCCTCGCTGCCGCAGGCACGCTCATCGGCGAACGGTTCTTTCTCGCGCAGGTCGAGGGTCGCGAGCCTTTGCCGGGCGGCGGACAGCAGAAACTGCATCGGGACTTGTCCGCGGACCGTCCGGGCGACACCGTCAACGCGATCGCTTACTTCGACGACTACGGCCCCGGCAATGGCGCCACCCGCCTCGTTCCCGGCAGCCATCGTCCCGATCCGGAGGCGCCGCCCTTCGACTTTCAAGACGAGTCCGCCGCGGTGCAGCTCGAAGGGTCGGCCGGCGACATTCTCGTATTCGACGCCGATCTCGTGCACGCGGGCACGCGCAACCCGACGGGCGCGCGGCGCCGCTCCATTCTGATCGGTTATTTCGCCGAGCCCCGCTACGCGTCGCACCTGTCGACCGCTCATCTCCGGGCGGTCCGGATGGACACGAGCGGACGCTTCGATCCGGTCTGAGCGTGGCCGGACGCGCCATCTTGCGGTCACGATGTCCGCGCCGGCCGAGTGGCGATGCGCGCTTCCTCGTGGCCGGGCGGGCCGCGTATGCTGGCTCATAGACGCGACCGCGAGGCGCCGGGGAGGTCCGGTCGCGCCCACCACCCAAAGGAGCCGGCTTGAGCCCTGTCATTCTGTTCGGAGTCGTCTTCATCAACCTCGCGCTCATCGCCTATACGGCCGGCATGTTCGGCGTGTATCGGCGCCGGCGGGCCACCGGGTTCGTGCTCGGCGCCTTCGCGGCCGCCGTGACCTTCGATGTCCTCGCCACCGGCTGCATGGTGGCGGGAAGCCGGAGGCCGTGGTTCTCGCCTCACGGAATCGTGGGCTATCTGGCGCTCGTTGTGATGGTGGTGGCGGTGTCGCGGTTGTGGGGTCTGCGTCGCCAGGGACGAGACGTGGAGATTCCCGACCCCCTGCGCGGCTTCCTTCGCGTCGCCTACGTGGTCTGGCTGATCGCGTACGCCATCGGCGTGGCTCTGGCCATGGCGCGCTGAAGACTGCGTTAGAGCCCGCCCGCGCCCATCAGGGCGAGCAATACGCCGCCCGCCACGACGCTCGCGATCTGTCCCGCGGCGTTGGCTCCCATGGCGTGCATGAGGAGGAAGTTCTCGAAATCCTCTTCCTGCGCCACCTTCTGCACCACGCGCGCGGCCATGGGGAAGGCACTGATGCCCGCGGCGCCGATGAGCGGGTTCACCTTGCCTCGGCTCAGCCTGTTGAGGACCTTCGCGAAGAGCACGCCCGCCATGGCGTCGACCCCGAAGGCCACGATGCCGAGGAAGAGGATGGCGAGCGTCCTCGGCTTGAGAAATTCCCCGCCCACCATCGTGGAGCCGATGGCGAGGCCCAGAAACAGGGTTACGGTGTTCGCGATCTCCTGGGCCGAGGCTTTGGTGAGTCGCTCCACCGCACCCGACTCCTTCATCAGGTTGCCCAGCATGAGCATGCCGATCAGCGGCGTCGCGAAGGGCACGAGAGTTCCCACCACCACGGTGACGAGGATGGGAAACAGGATGCGCGTGCGGCGCGTGATCGCACGCTGGGTGTAAGGCATGCGGACCAGGCGTTCGCTTTTCGTGGTGAGCCCCTTCATGATCGGAGGCAGGATGATGGGCACGAGGGACATGTAGCTGTACGCGGCCACCGTGATGGGACCGAGAAGGTGCGGGGCGAGCAGGCCGCTCACGTAGATCGAAGTGGGTCCGTCGATGGCGCCGATGATGCCGATCGAGGCGGCCTCCGGCCGCGTGAAGCCGAGGAGCAGGGCCGCGATCAGGGTCATGAAGATGCCGAATTGTCCGGCCGCGCCCAGGAGCACGAGGCGCGGGTTCTCGAGCAGCGGCCCGAAGTCGGTGAGCGCGCCGATACCGATGAAGATGAGCAGAGGGAAGAGCTCGTTCCGAATGCCCATGTCGTAGAGGACGCGCAGCATGCCGTCCTCCGCGATCA
This sequence comes from Vicinamibacteria bacterium, assembly GCA_019694155.1. Classification (GTDB taxonomy): domain Bacteria; phylum Acidobacteriota; class Vicinamibacteria; order Fen-336; family JAGNNV01; genus JAGNNV01. The sequence continues at coordinate 18,064 of JAIBCN010000190.1, forward strand.
GCGGCGAGAGCGGGAGGTTGGCGAGCAGGCATCCGGCGCCGATGGGGAGCAGCAGCAGAGGCTCGTACCCCTTCTCGATGCCGAGGTACAGGAGCACCAGCGACAGGCCGATCATCACCACCGATTCCACCGTGACGTGTGAGAGGCCCTGGAGCAGAAGGCCGATGGTGTCGGAACCGATCATGCCATCTCAAGCTTCCTGGTAGCGGATGAGAGCGTCGCCGTGGCCGACCGCCTGGCCCGGTTCGACGCAGACTTCCCGAATGGTGGCGGCGCGCGGGGAACGGATGAGATTGTGCATCTTCATGGCGTCGAGAACGGCGATCCGCTGCCCTCGCTCGACCACGTCGCCGGGCTTGACGAAGATCTCGAGGATCACGCCGGGCATGGGAGCACTGAGGGTCGCTCCACCGGCGAGCGGAGCCGGGGCGTCGGCGGCGCGCCGCCTGGGGGCCGCGAGGCTCATGGCCGGCCGCGCAGCCGTCGCGGAATGCGTCGCATCGACCGCGGGCTGGTAGCCGGGCGTGATCGTGGCCTCGGGCAGGTCTTCCTCACCCGACAAGGTGACCTCGTACCGCGCGTCGCCCAGGAAGACCTCGAAGCTGTCGGCCGTGAGTTCCTGCACATCGAGGACGAACTGACGATCCCCGAGGCCCAGCGTGTAGCGCCGCATTACCTGTACCCCCGCCTCCAGCCGTGGTTCTGCACCGCGCGGCCCGCCCCGACCCAGCGCGACGCGTAGAGGAGACTTCCGGGCCAGTAGCTGCGCATGGCCGGGGCGGCCTCGCGCCGGCGCTGCGCGCGATGTGCGAGGGTTGCGACGAGGATCGCGGCCATCGTCTGCTCATCGAGTCCCGGCGGAAACTGGGGTTCAGGTGCCGCCGGAGCGGGTTCGGGACCGCCTGCGCGAGGCGCCGGTTCGGAGGGCTGGTCGAGCCGCAGCGCCACGGTCAGCAGGCCCCACATGAGGGCGAGCAGCGAGAACACCAGGCCCATGCCCAGCAAAGTGGTCTGAAGACCCCAGAGGAGATTCTCCATGACGCGCCTTCTATGCCGGCGATACGCCGTGCTTCTTGGGCGGCGTCTGCTGCACCTTGGTGCGCAGCACCTCGAGGGCTCGGGCGAGGCGCGGCCGCGACTCTCGCGGTTCGATGACTTCGTCGATCTGGCCCACGTCCGCCGCCTGGTAGGGGTTGAAGAACTGCTCGCGATACTCGGCCACGAGTTCGGCCGCGCGCATCGCCGGGTCGGAAGCCTTCTTCACCTCCTCGCGATACAGCACGCGCACCGCCGGTTCGGCGCCCATCACCGCGATCTGCGCGGTGGGCCAGGCGAAGGCGAGGTCGGTGCGCATCTGCTTGGCCCCCATCGCGACATAGGCGCCGCCCATGGCCTTGCGCGTGACGATGGAGATCTTCGGCACCGTGGCCTCGCAGTAGGCGTAGATGATCTTGGCCCCGTGGCGGATCACGCCGCCGTACTCCTCCTTCGCGCCGGGCAGGAAGCCCGGGCAGTCCACGAAGGTGATGATGGGGATGTTGAAGGCGTCGCAGAGCCTTATGAAGCGCGAGATCTTGTCGCTGGCGTCGATGTTGAGCGCGCCCGACATGAAGGCGGGCTGATTCGCCACCACGCCCACCGAGTAGCCGTCGAGACGCACGAACCCCACCACCGCGTTCGCGGCGTAGGCGGGCTGGATTTCGAGGAAGCTGTCGCGGTCGAACACCGCGGTGATCACGTCGCGGATGTCGTACGGCTCGTTCTCGTCGTTCGGGATGAGCGAGTTGAGCGCCTCGTCCATCCGCGTCGCCGGGTCGTCGGGCCGGATCTGCGGCGGGTCTTCGTTGTTGTTCTGGGGAAGGTAGCTGAGCAGCAGCTTCACGAGCGACAGGCCCGCCACTTCCGTGGGAGCGGAAAGATGAGCGACGCCGCTGCGCGCGGTATGGACCTCGACGCCACCGAGGGTCTGGGCCGTGACCTCCTCGCCGGTGACCGCGGAGATGACGTCGGGCCCGGTCAGGAACATGGTGCTGTCGCCAGCCATGATGATGAAGTCGGTGAGGGCGGGGGAGTACACGGCGCCGCCCGCGCAAGGTCCGAGGATGAGGGAGATCTGCGGGATCACCCCCGAGGCCATGACGTTGCGCACGAACACTTCGCCATAGGCGGCGAGGCTTCTCACGCCCTCCTGGATGCGCGCGCCCCCGGAGTCGTTGAGGCCGATGAGGGGGATGCCGCTTTCGAGGGCGAGATCCTGGAGGCGGCTGATCTTCTGCGCCTGCACTTCGGAGAACGAGCCGCCGAGCACGGTGAAGTCCTGGGCGAAGACCGCCACTCGCCTTCCGCTCACCTTGCCGAAGCCGGTGACGATCCCGTCGCCGGGGAAGCGCTGCTTGTCGAGGCCGAAAGCGCTGACGTTGTGCGTGGCGAGGGCGCCGAACTCCTGGAACGAACCGTCGTCGAGGAGCAGCGAGAGTCGCTCGCGCGCGGTCAGCTTGCCGCGAGAATGCTGCTGCTCGATGCGTTTGAGGCCGCCCCCGAGCACCGCCCGGCTTCGCATTTCGCGCAGTGTCTGCAGGTGGTCGTTGGTCTTTCCGTCCATCGCTTCCCGCCGTTCCCGACGCTTGAAACGGTACCAAAGGGAGGAGGGGCCGGGAATGATGCATTTGGCTTGTCGAAAGGGAGGCTGCTCACGCGTCCTTGGGAGAGAAACCGCGACGTGCAACCTCCACAGGAACAAGGAGTACCAGCCACATGAACCCGCTCGCCCTCAAAGTCTCGGCGTCGCGCACCGTGCCGCCGCGTTGGACCGCGCTTCTCTTCGGTTCCCTGATCGCGGTCTCGCCGCTCCCGGCTGGAACGTCCCCGCTTTCCGCCCAGGCGTTGAAGGCTCCCGGCCAGGCGTCAGCGGAACGAGCTTCGGAGGCGAAGGAAGCCTTCGAGAGACTGAAGGCGTTTCACGGATCGTGGGTGGGGAAGAGCACCAGGGGTTGGGAAGAAGCCATTACCTTCAAGACCATCGCCCAGGGCTCGGTCGTCCACGAGAGTTCGTTCGACGCCCATCCGAACGAGACCATGGCCACCATGTACTACCTCGACGGCGACCGTCTGCTGCTCACCCATTACTGCGTGTCGCAGACCCAGCCTCGTCTCCGGGCCGAGACCTTCGAGGAGGGCGGGCGCAAGGTGACGTTCGTTTTCCTCGACGGCGGCAACCTGGAGTCCCGGGACAAGGGTCACATGGACAAGGTGGTGATCCGTTTCATCGACGATGACCATTTCACCGCTCAATGGACCTGGTACCAGAACGGGAAGGAGAGGTGGCTGGAAGAGGTCCGCTACGAACGATCGGCCTCTCGCTCCGCGGCTCCGCCGAAGTGATCCTCAGCTATTCACGAAGGGCGGCCGCAGGGTCGGTGGAGGCGGCCCGCCGCGCCGGCCACGCCACGGCGAGCAGCCCGCACAACGCGAAGGCTGCGGTCACCGCGGAGATCACGTAGGGGTCGGAAGCCCGCACGTCGAAGAGTTGCGACTCCAGGAGCTTCCCGAGCCCGAGGGCTCCGCCCACCCCGGCGAGCAGGCCGGCGCTCAGCACCGAGGCGCCCTGTCCGACGAACAGCCGCGTGATGGCGGCCCGGTCGGCTCCGATGGCGAGCCGCAGAGCGATTTCCCGGGTGCGCTGCTGCACGGCGTACGCGATCACGCCGTAGAGCCCGATGAGCGCGAACAGACCCGAGAGGAGCGAGAACGCCGTGAGCAGGCTGGCGATGAACCGAGGGCCGGTCCGCTGCTGGTCCAGGATGTCCGAAAGAGGCCGCGGCGTTCCCAGGGGAACGTTCGGATCGACGCGGGCCAGGGCTTCGCGGATCCTGCGCTCCGTCTCGAGCGGTGGCCCTTCGGCCCGCACGTAGGTGAAGACGGCGAGCGAGGGCTGTTGGGAGAGGGCGAGGTACACGTCCAGGAGTTCGCGGTCCGTGTGCGACTGCCTCGTGTCCGACGCCACTCCCACGACGCTGTAGGACAGGGGCGATCCCTGGAGGTCGCCGTCTTGAGGCCACACGCGCACTCGCTGGCCGATCGCCCGCTGTCCGGGCCAAAGGCGACGGGCCAGCGATTCGCTGACTACCGCGGCCGGTTCCGAGCCGGGCCGGCCCTCCGGGGAGGCGAAAGTCCTGCCGTCGCGAAGGGCGATGCCGAGCGTCTCGAAATACCCGTCGCTGACGCGCACGACGCCGGCGCGGCTCGCGCCTGCTCGAGCCGGCCGATCGAGGCCGACGTCGCGCAGCGACGGCTGCTGCAGCGGCCACCAGTTGGCGAACGCCGTTCCCGTGACTCCGGGTACGGCGCGAACACTCGCTTCGGCGCGCTCATGAAAGGCTGCCCGGGCCGCCGGATCCGGGTAGTCGCGCTCGCGGAGGCTGAGACGCCCCACGAGGACCCCGCGGTCCTGGATGCCCATGTCCACGTCCAGCACCCTCAGACCACTTTGCACCATGAGAGCGGCGCCCACGAGCAGAGTGAGGCACGCTCCGACTTCCGTGGCGATGAGAGCGGCCCGCGCCCGCTGCTGGGCGGGCGCCGCGGTGCCGCCGCGATAGCCGGCACTCAGGGTCGGCGCGAGGGGGGCCCGCCGCAGGACCCAGGCGGGCGCCGCCGAACAGATGAGCGTGATGAAAGCGCCCACCGCGAGCGCGCACATCAGCAGGAGCCCGTCTGGAGCGAGCGCTTCGGGCCCGCCCGGGGCGCCCCGTCCGAGGCCCCTTTCGATGACGGGAGCGAGCGATTTGAGCGCCAGCCGGGCCGCCGAAAGTCCGAAGGCGGTGGCAAGGCCTCCGAGCGCCAGCCCTTCGGCGAAGAGCGCGCGCACGACCTGAGCGGAAGACGCGCCGAGAGCCTGGCGGACGGCGATCTCCCTCCGCCGCTCGGTGGCCCGCACCAGAAGGAGCACCGCCACGTTGGCGCATGCGATGAGGAGCACGAGTCCGGTGGCGACGGAGAGGGACAGGAGCAGGGGGCGGATCTGCTCGACGTAGGCCGCGTGGGTCGATAGCAGCGAGACACGCCACTGAGGCGGCAGGCCGGGATTGCCGGACCGGATCAGCGAGTTGATGCGGCCGGCCGCGGTCTCCGGACTCACGCCGGCGCGCAGGCGCACCATGTATGGGTAGGACGGCCCGCGCAGGGGAGCCATCACTTCCGTGTAAGCGTTCAAGTGCCAGAGGCGCTCGGGCAGGACGCCTATCACCGTGAACGCCTCGACTTCGTCCGGCCGATCGTTCATGTAGGCCTCGAACCGCCTGCCCAGCACGCCCGGGTCTCCCGCGAAGCGGGTCTGCCACAGACGATGGCTGATCAGAGCGACCGGCGGGCGCCCGCTATCGAAGTCGGCCGCCTCGAAGTTACGGCCCAGCATCGGCCTCAGTCCGAACCCCTCGACGTAGCCGGGCGTCACCCACACCCCGTTCGCGGCGAGGGGATGCGGCTCGCCGCGCAGATTGAACACGTCGAGGTCCCATGAGATCGGCAGCTCGACCACATCGGCGAGCGAGCGCCAGTCGAGCTTCTCGAAATCGCGCGGGAAGGACACACCGGGCGGCGGGAAGCTCATGCCCGGTTCGGAGTACTGGATGTTGAAGAGTCGCGCGCTCTCCGGATACGGTAGCCCACGCACGAGGTAGGCGTTCGCGAGCGTCATGACCGTTACCGACAGGGCGAGGCCCAGACCCAGGGTCGAAACAGCGATGACGGCGAATCCCCGCGCGCGCCGCAGGCCTCGGAAGGCCGTCTGCAGATCCGACATCAGCGCTGTCATTTCGGCCCACATGAGCGAGCCCGGGTAGCAATCGGCGCGCCAGGCAGAGCAGCGGCCGGGCGCATTCAACTTCGCCCGCTTGCGTCCGGTTGCGGGAAACGTGGTCCCAAAGGCGGACGAAAGCGGCCGCGCTGCGCGGGGACGAGTCCGGCTTTGTGGGGCTCCCGACGTGGCACGCGGTTTGAAGGCAACGGCGAGGACGCCTCATGAAACTGCCACTCGGCCTGTCGCTGCTCGCGTTGGGATTCGGTTCCCAGGCGCCGCTCATCGCCGAGAGGGGCGCGCCCGCCCGCATCGCGATTGCCGCAGCCGACGAACCAGGCGAGCGGATGATCGTCGCGGGGCGGGTCATGGGCCCGGACGGGCAACCCCTTTCGGGTGCGTCGCTCTACGTGTACCAGACCGACAAGGATGGCATTTACTCGAAGCCCGTCAACGACAACCGGACGCCACGCCTGCGCGGCTACATGCGAACGGACGCTCTGGGACGCTACGAGTACACCACCATCAAACCCGGCTCCTATCCGAACACCCGGAATCCCGCGCACATCCACTACGTGGTGAACGCGTCCGGATTCAGGGAGCGGATCTTCGAAATCGTGTTCGCCGAGGATCCGCTGGTCGACCAACGGATCCGCGACCAGGCGGCTCGGGAGGACAGCGTGTTCTCGATCCGGCCTCTCACCCGTGACCGCCAGGGAGTCTGGCGCTGCACCCAGGACATACAGTTGAGGAGATGACCATGCGACTGCTCTTTCTGGCCCTGGCCTTGCTCGCCACGGAGGGCTCCGGATCGGTGACGCTCGTCCCCGGGGCACTGAAGCCGATCAACGTCGAGATCACCGCGGGAAGCTACCGGGGTCAATCCGGCATCCGGGTTCGCGGGCGTCTGGTCGCGGGATCCCCCGCGGGAGGAGAGGCTCTGGCCGTGATTCCCGGAACGAGTTTCGAGAACGGTTCGATCGAGGTGGACGTCGCCGGCCTTCTCGAGGAGAAGGCGCGCGCGGACGCGCGCGGATTCATCGGCCTTGCCTTCGATGTCGCCCCGAATGGCGAACGGTTCAAGTCCTTCTACATCCGCCCCACCAACGGCCGGGCCTCCGATCAACTCCGCCGCAACCACTCGACCCAGTACGTCTCGTTCCCCGAGTTTCCCTGGGATCGTCTGCGCAAGGAGGAGCCGGGCGTCTACGAGTCCTACGTCGACCTCGACGCTTCGGCCTGGACTCATCTGCGGGTCCAGGTCGACGGCGACAAGGCCTCGTTGTACGTGAACCGCGCCGAGCAGCCGGCGCTCATCGTGAACGACCTCAAGCACCGGCCCCGAGGCGGCGCCATCGCGCTGTGGATCGGCGCGGGGACCGACGGCCACTTCGCGAACCTGAGCATCGCGGCCCGCTGAAGGGGGCCCGAGCCGCCATTCGGTTCGGAGCGCGTCCACGGGGCGATCGAGCCGTTTGGCTGCCCGGATGCCCGCTTCGCGGGCGCGGCGCGATACCGAGCGGGCATCGGCCCGCCGTTTCAGTCGCAGCGAAGGGCGACGAGCGGATCGACGCGCAGCGCGCGCCGGGCCGGCCCGAGGGCGGCGAGGCCGATCGCGAACACGAACAGCGCGACTGCACTGACATAGGCGACCGGATCGACCGCGCTCAGGCCATACAGCTCGCGGCGAAGGAGTTGGGCGAGGCCGGCCGCTCCCAGCACACCGGCGAGCAGCCCAAAGGCGATGGTTCCCCTGAACTGGCTGGAGAGGCTTCTCAGGATGTGCCGGGAGTCGGCGCCAAGCGCCATGCGAATGCCGATCTCCTTCGTGCGCTGGGCGACTGAATACGCCACGAGGCCGACGACGCCCAGACAGGCCACGGCGAGAGCGATCACGCCCAGCAGTCCGACCGCGAACGCGCTGCGCTTTATGTCGCGGATGTTCTGTTGGAACAGATTCTTGAGGAGCTGGACCCGCGGCTTGAGGTTCGGATCCACACGCGCCGCCGCGGCCGCGACCGCCGAGGCGAGGGCCTCGGGCGGGCCCATGGTCCGGGCGACGAGGGCGAGGCCGGGCAGATCGCCCTCCCGGGTCAGCCGGTACATCTCGACCGCGTCGGGGTCCCTCATGGCGAGCGACCGGGCGCTGCCCGCGATCCCTACCACGTTCAGAGCCTCATCGCCGATCTTCAGTGTCTGGCCAAGCGCATCCAGGCCGGGCCACTTCCTGAGGGCGAGCGATTCGCTCACCACCACGCCGGTTTCATCTCCAGCCGCGAGGTTTCGGCCCCGCCGCAACGGGATCTTCATGGCGGCGAGGAAGCGCGGATCGACTTGATGGATGAAGAGGTCGAAGGTCTTCCCCTCGATCTCGAGAGACGCGCTGATTCTGGCGCCCCCCAGGGGAGGCGTCGAGGTGAGGCCGACCTCCTCGACACCCGCGATGCCTCGAAGGCGAAGGGTCAGGTCTTCGAAATAGGCGCGCGCGCGGGCCGGGGTGTAACCGTGATCCGAGAGGGAGGGCTCAATGACGATCACGTGTTCGTATTCGAAGCCTGGATCGGAGGACGCCGCGTGCTCGAAGGCCCGGCCGAGGAGGCCGGCCACGATGAGCAGCACGGAGCTTGCCGCCACCTGCGCGCCGATGAGCAGGGTCCGTCCGAAGTTCATCCCCTGCTTTTGCCGGGCGATATGAAGGGCGGGCGCCAGGCCGAAAAGCACGGAAGAGAGAACACCGATCGAGAGAGCGAAGGCCACCACCCGCCAGTCGGGAAGGGGATCGAACCAGGGTGGAGCCTCCGTCCAGGTCATGATGCCCTTGAGGACCGCCGAGCCAAGCACGAGACCCCCCACGCACCCGAGCGAGGCCAGCACCAGGCTTTCCGTGAACAACTGCCGGATGATCCGGCCGGTCCCCGCGCCGATGGCGACCCGCAAGGCGATCTCTCTCTGGCGGGAAGCGCCGCGCGCGAGGAGCAGGCTGCCCAGGTTTCCACAGGCGACGGCGAGAATGAGCAGAACCAGGGTCGCGACGATCAGGAACATCGGGTAGACGCGGTCCTTCAGGCTGGGGGCCCGGCTCGTTCCCCGGGAGGTGGAGCCGACGGATTGCGCGTAGCCGCCGGGCTCACTCACCAGGCGTTCGCCTTCCCACACGTGTTCGGGCTGAAGGCGCCGCAACTCGGCGGCCAGGGCCGCGAGTTCGTTCTCGGCCATCTCTGGTGAGACGCCGGGGGCGAGGCGTCCCCACATGTTGACCCCGCTGTTTCGCTGCCCCGAGAAGTCAGTGAGCATCTGACTTCCGTGGACGAAGTACGGGTGATGACTGATCAGGGCCCAGAAGGGCGGACTGTTCGAGCCGAGACCCGGGAATTCCCGCGCGGCCACCCCGATGATGGTGGCGGGCTTCCCGTTGAGGCGAGTGGTGGAACCCACCACGGCAGGGTCGGATCCGAAGCGGCTGGCCCAGAAGCCATGGCCGAGGACGACCGTGGCCGGCGCACCGGGGGCTTCGTCTTCGGGGTGAAAGAGCCGGCCCGCGGCAGGACGGGCGCCGAGTTCGTCGAAGAAATTCGCGGTCACGAAGAATGTGTTCGGGGTCTGCTCGACGCCTTCCAGGCCGAGGCGCGCGGTGGTGAGCGCGAGCACGGCCGAGAGGGTCCTGGTGTGGTCTCGATAGAAGGCCACGGCAGGGTAGGGAATGTCCGACCAGAAACGCTCGGGTGCCTGCCGCTGAAAGCGGAGGATGGTCCCGGGATCGCGGATGGGCAGCGGGCGAAGCGCCACCATGTTGAACGACGAGAAGGCGGCCACGGTGGCGCCGATGCCGATGGCGAGGACGAGGACGGCGGCCGCGGTGAAGCCGGGCGAGGCCCGCAGCACCCGGAAGGCGTAGCGCACATCCTGGCCGAGGCGGTCGATCGCCATGAATCCCCAGGCCTCGCGCGAGTCCTCGCGAAGCCGCAGCGGGTCGCCCAGGGGAACGCCGCCGTTCCTCGCCGCCATCTCCTGGTGAAAGGCCATCTCCTCCGCGAGTTCATCGTCGAAGCGGCGGCGGTTCAGCAGGTAGTGGATCCGGCGCAGGAGGACGAGAGCGCCAGAACGCACTTTGTCCATTTGCATAGGTAAGGTAGGCCTAGATTATCTATGCCTATGGGATTCCGTCAAGCCGGCGTGCGGCGCGTCATCGCCCTGGTGTGGAGCGCCCGGGCCCCGGTTTAAGCTCGGACGGGGAACGGGTGAAGATTGCACGGCCTTGACTACCTGACGATCGGTGCCGCGGCGCTTGCGGCCGGCGCCGTGAACGCGGTGGCGGGCGGCGGGACGCTCATCTCCTTCCCGGTGATGACCGCGCTTGGGATGCCGCCCGTGGCCGCGAACGTCACGAATACCGTCGCCTTGTGCCCCGGCTTCATCGGGGGGATGTACGCGCAGCGGCGCGATCTGTCCGGACAGGGGCGCCGGCTCACTTTCCTCCTTCCCATCGCCGCGCTCGGGGGAACGGCGGGAGGCATCCTCCTCCTCTATTCGGGCGACCGCGTCTTCCGGGCCGTCGTGCCCTTTCTCATCCTCGGCGCGTCCGGGTTGCTGGCGGCCCAGGATGCCGTCCGCTCCTGGATGCAGAGGCGTGCCGGGGTCTCGGCGGCGGGCGGGCTCACGGAACTCGCGCGCGCCGCAGCACCCGTGGGGATGGCGGCCGCTTACGGCGGCTACTTCGGGGCAGGACTCGGCGTGATTCTCCTCGCCACCCTCGGGCTCTTCCTCGGCGACTCCCTCACGCGCCTGAACGCGCTCAAGCAGGCGCTCTCCTTCGGCTCCAACCTCGCGGCCGCGCTGCTCTTCGTGTTCTCGGGAAAGGTCGTGTGGAGCGTGGCCCTCGTGATGGCCGCGGGCGCCCTGATCGGCGGTTCCATCGGCGGCCACTTCGCTTCGAAGGTGCACCCTGTCGCCCTCAGGCGCGCGGTGGTCGTGGTCGGGTTCGTGGTGGGGATCGCCTATCTCCTGAAGTGAGGCGCCGGCATCAGCGCGCCTTCGGCTCGCAGTCGCGCGTGGGCAGGCCTTCCCGGGTGACGCGGTCGTAGACCTCGCGCATTTGCGTTCCGAAGGCGGTTTGCGCGCGATCCACGAAGATCTCCGTCCGCTTGAAAGCCCAGAACTTCTGGAGGATGGGCCAGCCGGCGTTCAAGGCCTCGGTGATCTGCGCGGGAGAGGGAGCAGGCGCGGTGGTCGCGAGATAGGCGCGATAGTCCTCGAACCACAAGGCGCGGAGGTCCGCTTCCCGCTTGACCGCGATGCCGAGATTGTTCCGGTCGACGTTCCGGGTGTCGGCGATCACGGGCGCTTTGAAGAAAGGAGATGTGGCGAGCAGCCGGTTCGCCTTTCCCATCTCGATGTCCGACTCGCCCCCGAACAGGGAATCCTCGAGGCCTCGCCGCCGGCCCTCGTTCACCATGTCCTTGACCGCGAACGTCGAGCCGCGATTGGAGAAGTTCTTGTCCTCGAGCACGAGGCCCACCCGCCCGAACTCTCCGGGCTTGTCGGGCGGCGTTTCGAAGAGGATCCGTGTGGCGGTTTCGAGGAAGGCCTCGAAGGCCGCGTCGGCCGCTTCCGAGGAGGGGGCATCGACATAGGCCTGGAGCGCGCCCGCGAGGATTTCGTCTCCGGTCCTCGGAAACACGGCCGCCCGCGCCTGGGCAGGGGCGGTGGTCTGGGCGCGCCGGGCGCCGCCCGAAGGCCTCGACGCACCCCCGAGGCCGTCGAGCAGGTCGTCGAGGGTTCGCTCGCCGATGGCGAAGGCGCCACGCTCGATCGACTTGAAGAAGGCCGCCTTGCCCAGGGACAGCAGGCTGTCCCCCGGACGGCAGGGCGCGTTCTGCTCGCCCCGGGCCTTGGCGCCCAGGAGCGCGGTCAGACCGAGGGCGACGAACGCGCGACGCGCATGACCGGTCCTTCGTGCCACCAGAGGGACTTTCTCATGAACCTTACGCCCGCGATGCGTCCCGGTCTTAGACTCCCGGCCCTTCGAGACATGGCGTCCCTCCGTCAAGCCCAGCTGCAGGCGGCGAACGAGTTCGCCGAGGCGACGATCGCCGCGGTGCGCGATCCTCGCGGGGTCCATGCCGAGACGGCTATCGCCGCCCTCGCGCGGATGGCGGGCACCTTCCTGTTCCGCTCGTTCGGTTTCGAGATCAAGGACCTGACACCCGGTCAGGCCGTCTTCTCGGATCAGGCGAACGAGCAGGGGCCGCGCTTGCTGGACATCCTGGGAAGCACGCTCGCGGCTCTGGACGTTCCCCTCGATCCAAAGAAGCTGACCGGGAAGGTCGACCCCGAGCGATCGCCCCGGCGAGCGTTTCTGGAGACGCAGAAGCTCCTCGAGCCTCGTCTCGCGCCGATTCGAGACGCCCACGGCCTGTCGTTGATGGAAGCGGCGGAGGCGGCGGCCGCGGGCGCGGCGCTCCTAATAAGACACGGGGTCAATGTCCTCGATCCGCACGCCGCCTTCAATCTCGCCGTATACGCGTTCATCGAGGGCGCCAAGACCGCCCCGGACCCGGTGATTGGGCCGCGGGAAGGCGACTCTGGGGCGTAGGCCGAATCGGTCCAGCCGACGGGGCTAGACTGGCGGTCAAAGAGATCCCATGACCGAGAAGGACGCCGCCCGACTCACCACGGTCAAGGTCCCGGCGCTCTTCGAGGCGCCTTTCCTGCGCGCGCAGGACTACGTCCGGCGCTACTTCGAGGACCGGGTCGAGAACCCGGATACCGCCACCATCTCCATCGCGGGCGAGCGCTATGTGTTGCTCCGCGCGGCCTCGCTGTCCGTCGAGTTCATCGAGCTGGTCATGAAGCTGTACCAGGACCAGGGCGAAGCCCAGGCGAGGAGCGTCGCCAACAACCTGCTCTTTGACCTTGCCCATGCCCTCGGCCGGGCCGACGCACGCGCCTTCCAGGCGAAGATGGGGGTCACCGACCCGATCGAACGACTCTCCGCCGGTCCCGTGCACTTTGCGTTTTCGGGCATGGCCTTCGTGGACATCTCACCCGAGTCGCGTCCGTCGCCCGACGAAGACTACTTCCTCGTCTACGACCACCCGTTCTCGTTCGAATCGCACTCGTGGCTCGCCAAGGGACAGCGGAGCGAGGCGCCGGTGTGCGTCATGAACGCCGGGTATTCCTCCGGCTGGTGCGAGGAGAGCTTCGGCGTCCGCCTGGTCGCGGTCGAAGTCGAGTGCTGCGCGGCCGGAGGCGAGCACTGCCGCTTCATCATGGCCCCGCCCGCGCGGATCGACGAGCATCTGGCGCGCTTCCCGCCCCGGCGGACGGGCGGCGCCACCGGGGGCCACGCCGCTCCCGTGGTGCCCGAGTTCTTCCAGCGCAAACGCCTGGAGGCCGAACTGCGCGAGGCCAACGAAGGCCTGGAGCAGCGGGTCTTGCAGCGCACGAAAGAGCTCGAGCTGGCCACCGAACAGCTTCGGCACCAGGCGCTGCACGACGCCCTTACCGGTCTGCCCAATCGCGTGCTTCTCCTCGACCGGCTCGAGCAGGCGATCCTCGGCATGCAGCGCAAGGACGAGCCCTTCTCGCTGCTCCTGCTCGACCTCGACGGATTCAAGGACGTGAACGACACCTACGGCCATCACGTGGGCGACCTGCTCCTCGCCAAGGTCGGCATCCGGCTGCTCGCGCAGCTGCGCGACACCGACACCATCGCGCGCCTCGGCGGCGATGAGTTCGCGGTCCTCATCGGCAATGTGGCGAGTGTCGCGGACGCCGAACGCGTGGCCGCGAGCCTCCTCCTCGGGCTCGATCAGGCGATCATGGTGGACGGCGAACCTCTCGCGGTGGGCGCGAGCATCGGCATCGTCCACTGCCCGGCCCACGGCGCCGATCCGGCGACACTCATGCGGCGCGCGGACGTGGCCATGTACGCGGCGAAGGCGGAGCACGCGGGTATCCGCAGCTACGACCCCGCCATGGATCAGCACTCGCCGGCCCGTATGCAGCTCATCGCGGAACTGCGCACGGGCATTGACGAGAGACGCCTCGTGCTGCACTACCAGCCCGAGGTGGTGGTGAAGGACGGCTCGGTAGCGCGGTTCGAAGCCCTCCTCCGCTGGCGGCGGGACGACGGCACGCTGATGCCTCCGGGCGACTTCCTGCCCCTCATCGAAGCGTCGGAGCTCATGGACCGGGTCACGCGCTCCGTGATCGACCTCGCGCTCCGTGCCTGCCGGGGCTGGCGGGACGCGGGTTTCGCGCCGGGGGTTTCGGTGAACCTCGCTCCCCGGAACCTGCGCGACCCGGCGCTTCCGGCCGCGGTCGCCCAATCGCTCGCCAGGCACGGGCTTCCTCCCGACGCACTCATGCTGGAGGTGACAGAGAGCGGCGTCTTCGGCGACGCCACCCTCGCCGCCGAGGTGTGCGGCGCGCTACGGGCGACCGGCGTCGGCCTCTCGGTCGACGATTTCGGCACCGGCTACTCGTCTCTCATGCACCTCAAGCACCTGCCCTTCACGGAGCTCAAGGTGGATCGCACCTTCACCAAGGGCCTGATCAGCAACGAGCACGATGCCGCCATCGTGCGCTCGATCATCGACCTTGGGCACGAACTGGGCCGCTCCATCGTGGCCGAGGGCGTGGAGAGCGAGGCGGTGCTCGAGAGGCTGCGCGCCCGGGGCTGCGACCTCGCGCAGGGATTCCACATCGGCCGCCCTCTGGCCGAGCCCGAGCTGCGCGACTGGCTGCGGGCTCAGAGGTAGCCGAGCCACCAGTCGCGCCGGTTCGCCTTGAACGCGGCGTAGCGCCGGCACGGCACGTAGAGCACACCGACCGCCGCCGCCCACACGAGGTACAAGAGACCGAGGCTCCAGCGGTAGCCCTCGGGCATGGGGCCGGGGTTCATGGGGTGATTCGCGAAGAGCCAGGGCACGATCTCCCCAAAGCGCAGGAGCGAAACGCCCAGGGCGAGGAGATGGATGAGCGGGATGTGGAGCAGGTAGTAGAAGAACGGCACGCGTCCGAAGACGGCGAGAACCGCGGCCGCAGGGCCGCTTCTCTTCTCCAGGAAGGGAACGAGAGCGATGGGCGGGCCGAGCGTCATCAGGAGGAAGAGGAGCGAGGCCGGGTACTTCGTCGTGTTGAGGAACGACAGCGCCGCCGGCATTCGCCCGGAGGCGGCCCAGGGAACGGGGTCACCGTACACGTTGAAAGCGCGCAGCAGGACGAATATCGCCAGCGCGCCCAGACCGATGGCGAGGCAAAGGCGGTCGCGCCGCGACGGGTCGAGCTTCAGCACGCGGCCGAAAGCGAAGCCCAGAGCCATGACACCCACCCAGGGAACGATCGAATAGAGAACCATCAGACTCAGGCCGCCGCCGAGGTCGACGGGGCCGCGGGCGAACCCGTAGTAGAGGATGCTCGCAAGCGGCGACACCTCATCGCCGGGAGGCGGGATGAGGTTGTGACAGAAGACAACCGCCGCTCCGAAGATGGTCACGCCCAGCCACGGCAGCCGTACGAGACCGGCCATGAGGAGCATCGACCATCCGATCATCCAGATCACGCCGGCCATCTGGTCCTTCATCAGGGCCGGGTTGAAGGACCACGTGAAGTGAATCACGGTCAGTTCCAGGAGGACGAGCCAGAGCCCTCGAGTCAGGAGGAATCGGGAGAGGCTTCCGGCCGAGCCGCGCCGGAGCGCGGCGCTCGTGCCCGCGAAGAACACGAAGATGGGGGCGCAGAAATGGGTCACCCATCGCGTGAAGAAGACCGCGGGATCGGCGCCGCCCGCGGGCACCCCTGCGTACACGCGGACATGGTCGATCGCCATGAGCACCATGGCCGCTCCCCGAATCATGTCGATGGAAGCGAGTCTCGGCGAGGCGGATTCCCCGGCAGGATGCTGATCGGCCATTGGTCCGAAGGATGCCTCGGCGGGCCTCATGCCGCAAGCGATCCTCCCTGGAATTCGGGGTCCTCCGATCAGGACGGGTGTCCTCCGCCTGGCGCCAGGGACCTGGCTTTCCTGCTTCGACCTCCAGGCGCGAGGATTGCATCAAGGCCGGGGAACGGCCCGGCCTCGTAGACTCGCCGGAGCCGGACAAGGCAGGGGACAAGCGTCATGACACTTGAAGGCGAACGCAGGATTGTCGGCATTTCCATCGGTTTGATCGCCGCGACGATGGCCGGACTCGTTACGGCGCAGCCCGCACAGAAGAAGCCGGAACCGCCGGTCTTCGGGGTGGGTGTGACCCTGGTCGCGGTGCCGGTGTTCGTGACCGACAAGAGCGGCAGATCCGTCCAGGGCCTCACCGCCGACGATTTCGAGGTCGAGGATCAGGGGAAACCGGTTCCGATCGCCGCCTTTCAGGCGATCGACGTCGATGCCTCCTCGGCGACAGTCGGGGCCGGCGCGGAGGCCCCTTCCGCTCTGTCCACTCTTCCCATTGCCGTGCAGGCGGCGGCGCCGCGTCAGTTCGTGATACTCATCGACAGCCAGTTCTCGCCCCGCGCGGGCCTCCTCTTCGGCCGCCGGGCGATCACCGACTATGTGCGGGAATCCCTGGCTCCAGGAGACCTTCTCGCCGTCGCGACCACGGGGCCGGCGGGTCTGAGGATTCTCGCGAACTTCACTACCGACCACGAGTACGTCGCGCGGGTGGTCGCCGGAACGGCGACGGCCGGCACGCCCAGCTCCGACCCGCTCGGCTTCAGCAGCGCGGGAAGCTCGGGAGGCGTGGGATCCCTGATCGGAGCGCCCCTGGGCCCCGGTGGCATCGCGGCGGCCGCGGGTGGAGGCGGAGGGAGAAATGCGGACGCGGAACTCGCGGCCCAGGATGCCCTGATGCAACAGGCCTCGCAGGCCGAGTATCGGAGTTCGGCTTTCTCATTCCTCACCGACCTCGAGAAGCTCGTCAATGCTCTCTCCCCACTCCGTGGACGAAAACAGATTCTCCTGTTCTCGGGAGGTTTCGCCGAGGCGGCCTGGGCAAGCACCGACAAGGCGGAGGGACAGGCCCTCTTCGCGAAAATGAAGGCCATCTATCTCGCGGCCTCCCGTTCCGACGTCGTGATTCACTCCATCGACCTCGCCGGCATCGAGCCGGCCGTCGACATGATCAGTCAGACGGGGCCGAACGGAAGCCTCGATAGTTCGGGTCCGCGCTCCGCGGGCTCGGCCCTCGCGCAGGACAAGGGCCGGGGCACCCTGATCGCGATCGCGGAGAACACCGGCGGCCGCGCGGTCCGTCCGACCGGTGATTTCCGGAACGCGTTCGGTGAGGTCGATCGGATCAGCCGGCACTCCTACATCGTCGCCTTCGAAACGGACGAGTCCGACGCCAGGGACGAGAGGTCCCGAAAACTCAAGGTGAGAGTCAAGCGTCCCGGGCTTTCGGTCTCGCATCGAACCGAGTACTCGGCGGGGGCGCCCCGATCAGGCTCGCGCCCATCGGTGCAGATGCTCGCGAGCGAGGCCATCTCGAAGGGGATCACCGGCGGCCCGCTGCGCCTTCGTCTCTCGACCCTGCCTTATCGGGATCCGGCCGGAAAACCGAGCCTCCAGGCGGTGCTGCAGATAGACGGCGCCGCTCTTGGGGAGGCGGCGCGGGGCCGGGAACTGGCCGTCCAGATCTACGGCTATGCCATGGCCGGCGGCCGCGTGCTGGACGGGCTCGCTCTCAACACCTCCATCGACCTTACGAAGTTCGGCCCGGCCGTGCGCGACTCCGGGGTCAGCGTTCTCACCGCGTTTCCGGTCTCGACGGGAAACGTGGACCTGCGGTTCTTCGTTCGCGCCGGCTCCGCGGACCTCACCGGCTCGATCCAGCGCGGTGTGGCGGTACCCGCCTTCGGGGCGGGCGAGCGGGTTGTTTCCGCTCCGCTGTTCATGCTGCCGCCGGCCGGCCGCCTGGTCGTCCCCTTCCAGCCGAAGGGCCGGCCGGCCATCACGATTCCGTTCTACGTGGGCGACAGCCGCTTCGTGCCCGATACGGCAGCAGTCCTGACCCCGGGCCGTGCCCGGGATGCCTGTGTGTTCGTGTGGCGCGACCGGGCCTCCGGGGCGCAGGCGTTCAACGTCACCGCCGAGCTGATTCAAGGAGGACAGGAGCCGCGCACCGTCCGCATCGACGGCTCCCCTCGCATCGTGGCCGACCCCGACGGATTCGACCGGTACGTGGTGACGCTCCTCCCGCCTGCCGCCGCCCCCGGCCCTTACCGTCTTCGGCTGACCTTCATCGAGCCCGGAACCGGCCGCAGTGTGCGGACCGAGACGGAGGTTGATCTCGAGGGATGAGTTCGCCCGCGGGGCTATAGTCGGGCCGTCCCTGGAGTCCCGGACGGAAGATGAAAGACGAGACCCGCGGCGCCATCGTGATCGCGGCAATCCTCGCCTCCTACTGCGGCGCCGTCTACCTTCGCAAGGCCAGCCGCCAGACGCAGGGCGAGTCCGTCACCCGAGCGCTCGGCCGTGATGCGAGCGACATCCTGAAGGCCGATGCCATCGTCCTCGTTTCCGACGGCGCCGAGGCGATCGAGATCTGGCCGCGCGGCTCCGCGCACAGCGCGAGCCTGCCGGACCGTAAGGCGCTCTCCTTGTGGTTGTGCAGTCCGGAGGCGCCGCGGGAGACCGCGGTGGTCATGCTCCGCGGCGTTCCGCTCGGAAGAGGACGGCTCGATCAGGCCTCGAGGGAGGGCAGGCTCGTGGTCGGCCAGCTCCAGCGGTCCCCTCTGCCGCTCGAGTGCGCGCCGCGCGCCAGGTTTTACTCGATGGAGTTGAGGACGGGGGATGTTTCCGAGGGAGGCTAGAGTCTCCGATCGGCCCCGGTCTGCAAGAATTCGCACCCGCCGCGCGTCTCGCCTGTGCAAACCAAGCGAAGACCCCCACGAAAATTCAAGGAAGGCCATGAACAGGAAAGCCACCGCCGTACTCCTCGCCGCGTCCCAGGCCACGTTCGCCGGGCAGGTGACGTCCACGGGCGACAACCGCGTCTCCGTGGCTGTGACCGTGTACAACGACGGGCGCGGCCTCGTCCGCGAAGAGCGAAACATCGACCTTTCGACCGGGGTCAACGAAGTCCGCTTCATGGACGTGGCCGAGCAGATCCAGGCTCCGACCGTGCGCGTCGCCCCCATCGAAGGGGCGCCCTTCAACGTCCTCGAACAGAACTACGAGTACGACCTTCTCTCGCCCGCGAAGCTCCTCGACAAGTACGTCGGTCAGACGATCACTCTCGTCCAGCAGAAGATGATGAACAACTCGACGGTGGAGGAATCGGTCGAGGCGAAGCTGCTGTCGAACAACAACGGCACGGTGTGGGAGATCGGGGGGAAGATCGTGGTCAATCCGCCGTATTCCCGGATGATCTTTCCGAGCATTCCCGAGGGGTTGATCGCGCGGCCGACGCTGGTGTGGCAGATCGGAGCGCCCACGGCGGGGAAGCGGAAGATCGAGGCTTCGTACATCACGGGCGGCATGCAATGGAGCGCCGACTACGTCCTCTCCCTCGACGCCGCGGAGGAGAAGGCGGGGCTGCAGGGCTGGGTGACCGTGAACAACAACTCCGGCGCTTCCTACAAGGACGCGAAGCTCAAGCTGGTCGCGGGTGACGTTCACAAGGCCCAGCCGAATCGCCCCGCTCCCGTGCCCCGCGCCATGGTCGCGGAGAGGGCGATGTCGAAGCAGGCTTTCGCGGAAGAGGGTCTTTTCGAGTACCACCTCTACACCCTCGACCGCCCCTCGACCATCAAGAACGCCCAGACCAAGCAGATCCAGCTCCTCCAGTCGGAAGGCATCAGGATCGTGAAGGACTACGTGCTTTCGGGAGGCACCCAGTATTTCCAGTCGGTGTGGTCGGGTCCCGCGAGCAAGGAGAAGATCAAGGTATTCATCGGCTTCAGGAACTCCGAAACGACCCCCGGGCTCGGACAGCCGCTGCCCAAGGGCATCATCCGTGTGTTCAAGAAGGACCGGTCGGGTTCGCCCCAGCTCATCGGCGAGGACAACATCGACCACACGCCGAGGAACGAGGATCTGAAGCTGGAGCTCGGCAACGCGTTCGACATCGTGGCTGAGCGCAAGCAGACCGACTTCAAGCATCTGACCACGCGTCCCGCGAACACCTACGAGTCGGCCCATGAGATCAGGATCCGGAATCAGAAGGACACGCCGGTTACGGTGCGCGTGGTCGAGCCCATGGGCGGAGAGTGGACCATGGTCGAGACGTCGATTCCCAACAAGAAGACGGCCGCGTTCGAATCCCAGTGGGAGGTGCCGGTGCCCGCGGGCGGCGAGACCGTGCTCACCTACCGGGTTCGTGTGAAGTACTGAGGCTCGCCATGACTCGAAAACAGGCCACCGCCGTACTCCTCGCCGCGTCCCAGGCCACGTTCGCCGGGCAGGTGACGTCCACGGGCGACAACCGCGTCTCCGTGGCCGTGACCGTGTACAACGACGGGCGCGGCCTCGTGCGCGAAGAACGGAGCATCGATCTTTCGACCGGTGTGAACGAGGTTCGCTTCATGGACGTGGCCGAGCAGATCCAGGCTCCGACCGTGCGCGTCGCCCCCATCGAGGGGGCGCCCTTCAATGTCCTCGAACAGAACTACGAGTACGACCTGCTCTCACCCGCGAAGCTCCTCGACAAGTACGTGGGTCGGACCATCACTTTGGTTCAGCAGAAGATGATGAACAACTCGACGGTGGAGGAGCCGGTCGAGGCGAAACTGCTGTCGAACAACAACGGGACGGTGTGGGAGATCGGGGGGAAGATCGTGGTCAATCCACCGTATTCGCGGATGATCTTTCCGGGCATTCCCGAGGGGCTGATCGCGCGGCCGACGCTGGTGTGGCAGATCGGAGCGCCCGCGGCGGGGAAGCGGAAGATCGAGGCTTCGTACATCACGGGCGGCATGCAGTGGAGCGCCGACTACGTGCTCTCGCTCGACGCCGCGGAGGAGAAGGCGGGGCTTCAGGGCTGGGTGACCGTGAACAACAACTCGGGCGCTTCCTACAAGGACGCGAAGCTCAAACTGGTGGCAGGCGACGTGCACAAGGCCGCGCCGCCCATGCAGTTTCTCGAGCAGAGACAGCGGCTCGACATGCCGATGGCCGCGGGGGCGTTGGCTTTCCAGGAGGAGGGTCTCTTCGAGTATCACCTCTACACCCTCGATCGTCCGTCGACGCTCAAGAACGCCCAGACCAAGCAGATCCAGCTCCTCCAGGCCGAGGGCATCAGGATCACCAAGGACTACGTGCTGAACGGCGGCACCCAGTATTTCCAGTCGGTCTTCTCAGGGCCGCCGTCGAAGGAAAAGATCGCGGTGTTCATCGGCTTCAGGAACTCCGAGACCACGGCGGGCCTCGGGCAGCCCATGCCGAAAGGCATCATCCGCGTGTTCAAGAAAGACCGGTCGGGTTCGCCCCAGCTCATCGGCGAGGACAACATCGATCACACGCCTCGAAATGAGGAGGTCAAGCTCGAGCTCGGCAACGCCTTCGACATCGTGGCGGAGCGTCGGCAGACGGATTTCAAGAACATCGGTGGCCGTCCGGGCGCCCTCTACGAATCGGCCCATGAAATCAGGATCCGCAATCAGAAGGACACTCCGGTCACGGTGCGCGTGGTCGAGCCTCTGGGCGGAGAGTGGACCATGGTGGAGACATCGCTCCCGAACCGCAAGACCGCGGCTTTCGAATCGCAGTGGGACGTCCCCGTGCCCGCGGGCGGCGAGACCGTCCTGACCTACCGCGTGCGGGTGAAGTACTAGAGCGCCTCGCGAAGGCGCCTCAGGCCGATCCGCATGCGGGTCTTGATGGTGCCCAGGGGGACGCCCAGGCGCGCCGCGATTTCGGACTGCGACAGACCCTCCCAGTAGGCGAGTTCGAGGGGGCGGCGCTGGTCGGCGGGGAGGTCGGACAGAGCCGTCCTTGCGGCCCACTCCGAGGGTCCGCGGCCCGCTTCTGACGGCGCCTCCAGTTCATGGGCGTCCGACACCGCGGTTTCCCGCCGGGTGGAGCGGCGCCGCCAGCGGTCGAGCGATCGCGATCGGGTCATGATGGACAGCCAGGCGAGCACGTTTCCGCGATCGGCATCGAAGCGGGAGGCCTGCTGCCAGGCCTGGATGAAGACCTCCTGGGCCACGTCCTCAGCCTCCTCCGGGCTGCGCAGGATGCGGAGAGCAAGCGCCTTCATCCGGCCCGCATGGCGGTCGAAAAGCTCGCCCAGGCACTCCGCGCGTCCCGCGGCGGCCCCGGCGACAAGCTCGGCGTCGGTGAGCGGGCTCATCTCGTCCTCAATCGTATCCGACCCGGGATCGCGATCGCCCCGCATCCGTTTTGCCCACGTGGCGCGTAGAACCGATGCGGCCACTAGAATCCCGGCTCCCGAAAGAAACGTGAAGACGCCTCAATCCCACGACACTGACGAACAGCGGATGGCCTCTCTGCTTTCCGAGGCCGTGTCCCGCTCGATTTCCCCCGCGGTGATCGGGGCCCGGACGCGCGCTCAGCTCATGGATCTGCTCGAGGCCCCGCGCGTACCGGTCGATCGGTCGGCCTTCGACTGGACCGATGTCGGCCCGGGTCTCAAGCTTCACATGATGTCGGAGGATGCCGCGCGCGGCGTGAAGCGCTGTCTCGTGTGGGGAAGGCCGGGCGCCGCCACCCCGCGTCACGGGCATTCGGGAGACGAGGTGATCCTGGTTCTCGAGGGCCGGCTGCAGGACGATCGCGGCGCGTATGGGCCCGGCGACATCTGCCGCTCCTCGCCGGGCGAGGTTCACCAGGAGCAGGTGATGGGGGAAGACGACTGCGTCTGTTTCGTCGTTTATTACGGCGAACTCATTCCCGTTTAGCATTGCGCTCCCTTTCAAGGAGCCAAACGCTTGTCCACCTCGTCCATCCGCAAGATTCAGGCCGACAACCTGCCGAAACCCGTGGGCCCGTACTCGCCCGGCACCGCGTTCGATCGCCTGGTGTTCGTTTCCGGCCAGTCCGGTCGGGATCCCAGGACCGGTGTCACCGCCGAGGGAGTCGAGGCGCAGACCGAGCAGACGCTTCGGAACATCGAGACCATCCTGAAGGCGGCGGGCACGGACCTGCAGCACGTGCTGCGCTGCGGCGTGTTCCTCATGGACATGACCGAGTTCCCGAAGATGAACGCGGTTTACGAGCGGATGTTCGCGGGCCACAAGCCCGCCCGCACCACCGTGCAGGTGACGGGGCTTCCCGGCGACAACCTGCGCGTCGAGATCGACTGTATCGCCGTGCTGCCGGAGAAGGCCTGAGCCGGGCGCCGGTCAGTCTCGTGGCGCTCGCGCCCGTTTGGTAAGAGGCTGTCATGCCTGACACCCTGTACCGCGCGGCGTTCGTCCTGCCCGTGGCCTCGCCGCCGATCCGCGATGGTTTCGTCGCGGTGCGGGATGGCGTCGTCATCGGAGTGGGGCCGATCGGCGAGCGGCCGCCCGCGGGGGAAGGCGCCGAGGTCGATCTCGGGTCCGTGATCCTCATGCCCGGCTTCGTCAATGCCCACACCCATCTCGAGCTGTCGCACCTCGAGGGTGCTTTGAACGGCGAACGCGGCTTCGTGACCTGGATCGAAGACCAGCTTCGGGTGCGCGCCGAGCGTCCGGCGGACGAGGCTTCGGCCGGCATCCAAAAGGCCATCGCCTTTCTTCTGGCCTCCGGCACGGCCGCGGTCGCCGACGTGTCCAACTCGCTCGCCACGGCAGGTCCCCTGCGCGAATCGGGGCTTCACGCGCTGGTTCTCCACGAGATTCTGGGCTTCGATCCCACCAAGGCGGACCGCGTGCTCGACCAGACCAGGGCCGCGCGGGCTCCCCTTCTCGAGACAGGATCAGCCGTCTTTCGCATCGAGGTCGCCGCTCACGCTCCTCATTCCATCTCCCGCGAGCTGTTCGCCCTTCTCATCGCTGATGGGGGTGTGAAGTCGATTCACGTGGCGGAGTCGCGCGCGGAAGATGACTTTCTGCGAGACGGCTCCGGCGATTGGCGAGGCTTCCTCGACCGGCGGGTCGGTCCCGTCGCGTTCACCGCGCCCGGGACCACGCCCGTCCGCTACCTCGATGCTCTGGGCGTGCTCCGGCCCGGCCTGCTCGCCGTGCACTGCGTCCGCGTCGATGAGAGCGACGCCAGGCTCCTGGCCGCGCGGGGCGCCGTCGCGGTGCTGTGCCCCCGCAGCAACGAGTTCCTGGGGAACGGCGTACCGCCCCTGGCCCTGCTGCTCAGCAGCGGCGTTTCGCTGGCGCTCGGGACGGATTCCCTCGCGAGTTGCGCGTCACTCGATGTTCTCGAAGACGCCCGGTTCCTCGCGCGCCGGTTTCCACGCGTTCCGGGAGCCGCGATTCTCCATGCCCTGACCCGGGGGGGCGCCGTCGCCCTCGGTTTCGAGGATCTCGGTGAGATCCGCGCGGGTAGCCGGGCCCGATTCGCGGCCGTCGGGTTCGAGGGCGGGCCGCCCGCCGATCCCCTCGCGTTCGTGCTCAACGAGGCGGTTCCCGCCCGGGGAGTCGCGTGATGGCGACGCC
>JAIBCN010000158.1 GCA_019694155.1 Vicinamibacteria bacterium
TGCGTGTGGTGGGACTCGCCGCTCCGTTCGGTTGAAGGCTCGTGAAATCCCCCCCGACCAGGATCTTGCCGTCCGCTTGAAGGGCGACGCTGTAGACCGGAACATCCGGATTCGGGTCGAAAGCGGCGTCGAGGGTTCCGT
Organism: Vicinamibacteria bacterium; assembly: GCA_019694155.1. Lineage (GTDB taxonomy): Bacteria > Acidobacteriota > Vicinamibacteria > Fen-336 > JAGNNV01 > JAGNNV01. The sequence continues at coordinate 142 of JAIBCN010000158.1, forward strand.
CCGCATTGAGGCGGGCGAGATAGTGCCGCGGCTGCCCCAGGACCGAGGTAAAGCTTCCCGCAAGAATGATCTTCCCGTCGGGCTGTACCGTCGTGGCAAAGACGTAGTCGCCCACCATGCCGGCGTCGAGCGCATCAAGGTCTCCGGGAAACTGCGCGTACGCCGGCCGGGGGCCGGCAAGGAGTGCGGCGATGAGACTCATCGTGCACGCGATCAATTGGCGATGTGAGGACCTCGTCATGGTCATGCCCCTTGTTGGTGTCGTCAGTGACGTTTGCCGGGGGACGTTACCCTAGTCACACCCCGCCCGGCCGAGGCTGGATCCCCGGATCAGGAGTCAGGCCCGCCGATGGGGAGGGCTCGCAGCAACCGTTCCAGGGCGGCGCCGCCGCTCAGGATGTCTCGTCCGGCGGACAGCGTGAAGGCCGGCAGGGAGGAGAGACGGGCGATGAAGCCCAACTGCCAGCGCGCCCCGTCTCCGGAACCGAATTCCGGAACAGACGCGGGAAGGCGGGCAAACGCACCTTCCTTCTGGAGGGGTACGAGCCGCGAATCCCAATCCCCACTCTGCTCGACGAAGACCAGGGATCCGAGAACCGCCGAGGTAAGGCGCTGGTTGGGGAACGCGCGCTCGGGGTCGATAAGTTCCTTCCGAGCGTCCCCCTCCCGCACGATGCGAAAGTCAGGGCGCAGCGGCAGCGCGGTGAGGGCCCCGTTGGAGTCGCGCAGGGCCACGCTGTCGTCCGAGAGAAACCGCCAGCCACGCCGGGCGAGATTCAGGGCGAGGGTGGACTTGCCTGCCCCTGAGGGCCCGGCGAAGAGCGCCGCCGCCGCGCCCTCGGGGGGACAGAGCGCGGCCGCATGGATCTGGAGAAGGCCCGCGCGGCGCAGGATTTTGGCAATGGCGGTCTGAAGGAGCATGCCGAAGCCATGCAGATCGCGGCTCCGGACCCGGCAGACGCCTTCCTCCGTGAAAGCGAGCTGCCCCGGAATGTCACACGGCTCCACCATGCGCTCGAGAAGGAGCGGCCAGATGTGCGGGCCGGCCGGCCCCGCGCCTTCGAGATAGAGCCGGGGCAGGATCTGGCGGACGGTGTCCACGAACTCGGAGTCGCCCTCGATCGCGAGGTCTATCCCCGCGGCCAATGAGCAGAGGTGGGGCACGCTCGTTGGTTAGGGAGGGTCGATTCCGTCGAGTCCGTGAAAGGAGCCGCCGTCCGTGGTGCCGGACGCGGCCTGCTGGATGAGTCCGTCCCTCTGCCCAATGAGGCTCCGCCCCTCGGAGATCTCGGGCTCCGCCCAGGGTTTTCTCCCCTCTGCCGGGGAAGCCTCTTCTACCTTGCTCATCTCGACCTCTCTCATTGCAGCGCCTCGACTTGAGTCACGAACCTGAATGTCCCGCCCCGGCGTCGCTCGAACACTATATTGATGTCCACGCTCGCACCGGGAGCCAGAGCCGCCGGGAGCGCGTAAACGAGCGTTGAGTTCAATCCGCCGCCCTCGCCGACCTGTATGGCCGCGAGTTCCAGCGAGAGCGCCTCCGCCGCAGTGGCACCGATCGAAGTTGCCGGGAAGCTCCGGCTCACGCCGGTGATGGGCCTCAGGTCCGCCACCGCGGGATTGGAATACGCGGGACCGTTCAGGTTGGTCAGATTCACGAAGCGCCACCGGAGCGACGTGATCGGCGCGCCGGTGTTGTTGGTCACGCGGAACCGGAACTCTATGTGGTTCGGCGTAAAGCTCAGGTCCACTTCGCGATTCGGCGCCATGCTCGTCGAGATGGCCGGGTCGATGAAGGTGAAAGGCAGGGGCAGCGGTCGGCCCGAGGCCTGAGTCCGAGGTCCAGGCGCCCCGAGCTGGGAAACCCGGCCGTCATAGGTTCGCGCGTCCGTGGCGATGAGGACGAAGTCCGCCTCGTTGTCACCCGTGTCGATGAAGGTGCCGCTGGGATTCTTGCGCAGGAAGACGTATTCGCCGTCCACGGTGATGCCGCCCACCGGGGTCAGTCCTGCTCCTTCCCGGTACAGCGGATCGAAGGGTCCGACGCTCGCGAAGCCCGCGGAGTCAAGACGGGTGGTCGAATCGAGAACCACGCTCGACTTGAAGATCGCCAGACCCGCGCCATCGGGGATGTCCACGGAATACTGCAGATCTCCGCCGCCCACCGTGGTCGGCGCGGGCGTCGCCGCCGCCGGGTAGTTCGCGAGAGCGCCGAAGGTGAACCCCGCCGAAGCCGAGTTGTTCACGATCAGGTAGTAGCTCTTCGCCTTGAGAAGCGTGCCGGGTGGGATGACGGCAATGGTGCTGGTGCCGGGCAACGGAGCCGCCGGGTCGAAGATCGAAACAGCCCAGCCATCGGCGCCCACGGTGACATCGACCGGCTTGTTGATGAAGAGCTCGATGAACTCGTTTCGCGACCCGTCTCCCGCCACCGCCTGGCCGCGGAAACGGAACTGCGAGATCCGCACATCGCCCGCGGTCAAAGGCGTCGGATCGAGCACGGACTGGCCTCCGCCGAGCGCGCCCGTGCTGGGGCTGTTCGAGCCGTCGCCCGAGTAGTCCGCGCTGATTCCGTGCGCCCCGATGGTGAGGGACGAGGTGGTGCAGGTGGCCTGGCCGGCAACGAGAGCCTCACCGCTGCAGATGAGCGTGGCGCCATCCTTGAAATCGACAGTGCCGGTCGGCGACGCCCCCGTCACCGTGGCGGTGAAGGTCACGTTGTCTCCAGCGTTCGACGGGTTCCGCGAGGAGGTCACGATCGTGACCGTCGGAACCGGGCCGCTCAGCGTGGTGAATGTCCCGACCAGGGAGTACGTCGTGCCCAGGGCATTGACGGCGTACGCCCGGAACGAATACGTGGTCGAGGGAGCCAGGCCGGAGAGCGTCGTGGTCATGGTCCCTGTCCCGAGTGAGAGCGGGATGGTCGTGACGAAGGGCCCGCCGATGATGGGCGCGGAATTGCTCGCGGTCGGGGAGAACACGAAGCCCTGGTCAGTGAGCGGGCTCCCGCCGTCTGTCACGACATCCGCCGACAGGTCGGCGCCCGTCGCGGTCACGTTTGTGACGGACAGGTTCGCGACCGGGGGCGGGGTGCCGGAGTTGAGGAAGATCGTGATGCCGTCGCCGGTGGTCGCGACCGCGAGGTCGGCCCGGGCGTCTCCGTTGAAGTCGGCCTGAACCACGGAGATCGGATGACTCGAAGCGGCCATGCCGATGTTGACGGGCGCCGCGAAGTTCCCGAACCCGTCCCCGTAGAGAATGGATACGTTGTCACTGAGCCCGTTCGCGACCGCGAGGTCGGGACGTCCGTCGCCGTTGAAGTCCTCGATGGCCACCGACTCCGGGCCATCGCCGGCGGGGAACGGCCCGCGCGGAGAGAAGGCCCCCAGACCGTCCCCGAGGAACACGCTGACGTTGTCGGCGCCCAGATTCGTGACGAGCAGATCGGCGTTGCCATCGCCATTGACGTCGGCAATCGCGACCGCCGAGGGCTGAAGCCCGACGGGGATCGTCGCCCCAACGCTGAACTGGAGGGCGCCGGCGAGCAGGAGGGTAACGTTGTTGCTGCCCTGGTTCACCACCGCGAGGTCCTGCACGAAGGCGTCACCGTTCAGATTCCCCTTCGCGATGGCCACGGGGCTCGTGCCGACGGTGAACGGACTCGCGGTGCCGGGCACGAAGCCACCCGACCCGTCGCTCATCAGGATGCTCACGCTGTTGTCACCTTGATTCACCACGGCGAGGTCGGGATTTCCGTCGGCGTCGAAGTTCGCCGCGGCGATCGCCGTCGGGCCGGTTCCGGCGCCAAAAGAAGTGGGCCCGAAGAAATTGCCCGAACCATCGCTAAGGGCCACGCTCGCGTCAGCGCTCAGGAAGTTCCCGACGCCGAGGTCGTCGGCGCCGTTGCCGTCGAAGTCGGCGGCGGCGAGGCCGGTGGGGCCGTCGCTCACCGGCACCAAGCCCGCGGAGAAGAACGTCCCGTCCCCGAAGCCGAACAGGAGCGAAACCTCGTCGGTGCCGGGCTGGCTGACCGCGAGGTCGATACCGGCGAGGAAAAAGGGATTGAAACCACCGACCACCAGAGTGTGGGCGCCCGGCAGGAAGTAGTTCCCAGCGTTGCCGAAGGTCGCCACCGTGACGACCCTCTGGCCGCCCGGCAGGCTCGCCGTGCTCGGGTCGTTGCCGCCATCGCCCGAGTAGTCGGCGGTGATCGGGTGGGTGCCCACCGCGAGACCGCTGACCGGACACTGCGCGACACCCCCGGCGAGCGCCACCGCGCCGCATCCCGGGATGGTGATTCCGCCCTCCTTGAAGTTGACCGAGCCGGTGGGGCTGAAGCCGGTCACGGTCGCGATCAGGTTCACGGTCGCGCCCACGGTGGACGGGTTGCTCGAGGAGGTCAGAGTGGTCGAGGACGGCCCCGGCAGTGTGAACATGATCGTGGTGGAGTTCGCGCCCGGGCCCACGAGGCTGTGGGCGCGGATCGAACAGGTGTAGGTCGTGCCGCCGGTCAGACCGGTTACGGTGATCGAGTAAGGAGGCATGGAGGTGATCGGCACGGAAACGGAAATCGGCCCCGGGGTGCAGGTCGCTTCGTAGCCGCCGATCGGGGAGCCGCCATCATTGGAAGACGGCGTGAACGTGATGGTCGCGCTGCCCGCGCCCAGAGTGAAGCTGAGGCCGGTGGGCGCCGTGGCGGGACTGACCGAGTTGAGGAGGATGGCGACGCCATAGACGCTCATCGCGACCGCGAGGTCCGTCCTGGTGTCACCGTTGAAGTCGGCGGCGACGATGGAAATCGGGTGGCTGCCCGGAGGCATGCCGATGTTCGCGGGAGCCGAGAAGAGGCCCGCCCCATCGCCATAGAGAATGGAGACGTTGTTGCTGAGACCGTTAGCAACCGCGAGGTCGGGAATCGAGTCGTTGTTGAAGCGGCCCACCGTGACCGACTCGGGGCCAAGGCCCGCCGGGAAGGTCCCCGCGAGCGTGAAGCTGCCGGCTCCGTCACCAAGAAGCACGGTGACATTGTTGGAGCCTTTGTTCGTGACGACGAGATCGGGAAAGGTATCTCCGTTGAGATCGGCCGCGGCGACCGAGGAGGGAGCGTCCCCCACCAGGTAGGTCACGCTCGGGACCAGCAGGTTGGAATCCGAGTCGAGGAGCATGACGGTCACCGTGTCGTCCGCCGAGTTGGCCACGACGAGGTCCGGAAATGCGTCGGGGTTGAATCCGCCCGAGGCGATCGCCAGGGGCGCCGTGCCCACCGGGTGAGTGGCCTTCGGCACCAGGGCGCCGAACCCGTCGTTCACAAAGATGCTGACGGTAGCGTCGGTGGTGTTGACAACCGCGAGGCCAGGCCCGTTTCCGTCAAAAGGCGCGGCGACCGCGGCGGTCGGCCCATCGCCCGCTCCGTAGGGACCATTGCCGGCCGGAAAGGCGTTCAGGCCATTGCTCGGGAAGACATAGGCGTCATCGCTCGCGAAATTCCCGATGGCCAGATCGTCCGTCGGGCTTCCATCGTTGTCGAAGTTTGCGACCGCCAGAGCGGTGGGACCGGCGGCCACAGAGATGGACGGGACGGGGTTGAAGGCGCCGTTGCCCTGACCATGCAGCAGGGCAACCTCGTCCAGTCCCGGACGGGATACCGCAAGCCCGACCGCCCCCGCGCCGGCCGCGTCGAACTTGCCGGCCACCAGCGTGTGTACGCCCGCGAGCGCGAAGTTCTGGGCCTTGCCGAAGAAAGTGCCGGTGACCACGGTCTGCCCGCCGGGGAGAGTCGCGCTGCTCACGTCATGCGTGGGATCCCCCGAGTATTCGGCGCTGATGACGTGCGGCCCGAGGGTAAGCGAGGACGTCACGCACAGCGCCGACCCGCCGACGAGCGGAACGCCGGCACATCCCGGGATCAGCGTCGCGCCGTCCTTGAAATCAACCGTCCCCGTTGGGCTCGAGCCGGTGACCGTAGCGGTGAGCGAAACAGGCGTGGAGACGATGGAGGGCTGGCTGGAAGAAACGAGGCTGGTGCTTGTGGAAATCAGCGGCACGACGTCCTGGCCGCCGGGCAGGGTCGCACTGCTGTCGTTGTAAGGAATGTTCCCGACGAAATCAGCGGTGATCACGTGTGCGCCGACGCTCAGGCTGGTGGTCGAGCACAGCGCGGTGGATCCGGAGACCGTCACCACGCCCGAAATACCGCAGTCCGGGATGTTGACGCCATCCGCTTTGAAGGTCACGCTTCCGCTCGGCGAGGGTCCGCTCACGGTCGCCGTGAAGGTGACGCTCGTTCCGACCGTCGAGGGATTCGGCGACGAAGCCAGGGTCGTCGTGGTGTTCTCGGTGATGTTGAGCAGGACGGATGCCGCGTCCGCTCCGTAGTTCGCGCTCGCGAGGTCGGGCCTCGGATCGCCGTTCAGGTCCGCGGCCAGGAGGGCTTCGGCCCCGAGGCTGAAGCTGCCTTCGACAACGAATCCTCCCGATCCGTTGCCCCGCAGAATCGAGACCGCGCCGGCGCCGAGCTGGGCGACGGCGATGTCCTTCCTCGCGTCCCCGTCATAGTCCGCAATGGCCACCGCGCCGGGGGACGAGCCGACAAAGATCGGGCTGCCGGGCGCGGGGGCGAGCGCGCCGGTTCCGTTGCCGAGGAGGACGTAGACGTCCCCTCCGACGAGGCTGGACGCGACCAGGTCGAGGAACCCATCCGCGTTGAGGGTGCTCGCGGCGATGAACTGCGGCGCGGGACCGACCGCCACCGGGCTGCCGGGGCCGAGGGAGAAGCCTCCAGATCCGTTTCCGAGGAGCACGGAGACGCTGCCGAGTCCCGAATTGCCCACGACGAGGTCCAGGTTCGCGTCGCCGTTGAAATTCCCGGAGACGATCGGGTAGGGCGACGACCCGAAAGGAAGGATCACGTCCGGCGGTCTCGAGAAGCCGCCCGCCCCATCCCCCAGAAGGACCACGATCCGGCTGTCATTGAGATTGGTGGCGGCGATGTCAATATCGCCGTCGTTGTCGAAATCGCCGAGGGTCAGCCTGCGAAGGTCATTGGCGGTGGTGACGAGGTTGGCCGAGCCAAAGGTGCCGTCCCCGTTGCCAAGCAGGATGGATATGCCGTCGATGCCCCCGTTGACCACGGCGAGATCCAGGGACGGCCCCGCGTCAAAGTGCCCGGTCGCTACGAAGATCGGCTGGCTCCCCGCGGGGATGGAAGCGGCCGCACCGAAGGTGCCGTTTCCATTCCCGAGCATGATGGTGAGGTCGGCGCCGATGCCGCTCGGGTCGGCAGGATTCGAAGTGATGAGGTCGATCCGCCCATCGCCGTTGAAATCGCCGCTCACGATGGAGTTGGGCGTGATCCCGGCGCCATAGCTGACGCTCGATGCGAAGTGGGCCTGCGCCATTGCGCTCGGGGCGGCCAGAGACAACATCAGGGCAGCCAGAGAGGCGCTCTTGCACACCAAGGACGGAGATTTGACTGCAGATCGGGCCATGGATCCTCGTGGTTCGACTGCGGTCAGCAGTCGTTCAATTTTTTGGGGTGCGCGATCTTACGCAGAAAAAGGGCCGATTCACGGGCTTTCTTCAAAAATTCCGGCCGCTTCAACCCGGCTGACTTGCGCCCGAGCGTTCCGGGCGCACGGGTTTGACGGGGTCCGGCGCGCCCTCGAGACGGGCCGGGAGTCCTTGGCCAGCGCCCTGGTTCGAGTCGCTTACAAAGCCCGGATGCGCGCATCCGGGCGGCCCGCTCAGGTCTCGGACTGCCCCTGAAGCAGTCGTCCCAGTGATGAAGCGAGCACCGCCGCGTTCCCTTCGTCTTCATGCTTGAAGAAGATCCAGGCCTCGGACCAGGGCTGCTCGCGGATGCGGTCCAGCCAGGCTCTCAGGTCCGCTTCCGTGTAGTCGGTGCGGCGCAGGCGGAAGTAGCCCCAGTCGGTCGTGGGCATGACCGGCGGCCCAAGCTCGCCCTTCTTCTCATCGGTCTCGGACGCAGCAAGGGTCGCGTTCCTCTGCTTCAGGAGGGCGTATGTCTCGTCGTCGAACCACGTGGCGTGGCGGAACTCGAAGGCCGCGCGGGTGCCTTCGGGCAGGAGCGCGGTGAAGCGATCGAGCTTGCCGAGGTCCTTCTTCATCCATGGCGGGAGCTGAAACAGGATCGGACCGCGTTTCGGGCCGAGGCTTTCGGCTGATTTCAGAAAGTACTCGACGTCGGACGCGCAGTCCTCGAGCTTCCGGATGTGGGTGATCCTCTGCGGCGCCTTGAGCACGAACGCGAAGTGCTTGGGAGTATCCGCCGCCCACTTCTGCAGGAGCTCCGGCTTGGGCATCCGATAGAAGGTGTTGTTGATCTCCACTGTCTCGAAGCGCTCGGCGTAGTACGCGAGCATTCCCTCGTCTTTGAACTTCTCCGGGTAGAAAGAGCCCTTCCATTCCTTGTACGCGAAACCGCTCGTGCCCACGCGGATCCGCATCGCGGCCTCTTAGCGGACTCGCGCGCGGGCCGCGCGCAGGGAGACCCGGACCGCGCTCGGCGCCGTTCCGCCCCGGGCCGCTTTCGCGGCCACCGCCTTGGCGGGATCGAAGAAATCCTTCATTCGGGCGGCGATCCCGGGGTGACGGCCGGCGAGAGTGGCCCGCGCGATATCGCGAAGCGGGATCTTCGCCTTCACCGCGTCGGCGACCATCGAGCCCACCATGCCGTGGGCCTTGCGAAAGGGCACACCCTCACGCGCGAGGGCGACGGCAAGCGACGCCGCCATCATCCCCTCGACGGAAGCGGCCTTCTTCATCACCGCGGGATTGAGGGTCATGCCCCGCACCACTCCCGCGGTCACGGTGATCGAGGGATGCACGGCATCGAGCGCGTCGAACACCGCTTCCTTGTCTTCCTGGAAATCCTTCTGATAGCTCACGGGAACGCCGGTAGTGAGCGCGAGAAGCCTGA
>JAIBCN010000076.1 GCA_019694155.1 Vicinamibacteria bacterium
TCGAGACGAGCCACAACCGCTTCGGCTTCACGGGCCACTACTGGGACAAGGAGGCAAGCCTCTACTACGCCAAGGCGCGGTACTACGACCCGTTCACGGCCAGATTCACGCAGGCCGACTCCTTCCTCGGAAACATTGACGACCCGCCGAGTCTTCACCGGTACCTCTATGGCGCCGCGAATCCGACGATGTATTGGGATCCGACGGGATACGACTTCCGACTGAACTCCGCGAAGAAGTACGGGATCGATGGTGTTGCAGCCCCTGAACTGAGCGGGACCGTTACGGCCTCTGATCTAGAGAAGTATCAACGCTATGCAGGGAAGTACGGCACCCGCGCCGATGAACTACAAGCGATTTCCCTCAGCACGACCAGCTATACGAAGTCCTGGGGCAAAGACATCGCGAAACTCTGGGCGAGTTCGTTGGCAGGTCTCGCCGGCGGTGAAGTTGTGTTGGCGCGGACGATGGCGGGCGTCACCGGCGCCGCCGCGCAAGGGTTGCGGGCCATGGCGTCCCGGGTGCTCGCCGCCGGCACTGGTGGAGGCGTTCAGCAGGGTACCCAGAGCGCCCTTGATGGCAAAGGCGTCGTGGAAGTCACCGAAGACGCCGCCGTTGGCTTTGGTACCGGCGTCGCCATCGGGACCGGCATGGAGGTCATTGGCGCGGGCTGGGGTGCTTACAAGGCCCGACAGATGATGCGAGATGCGCCGCCGCGCGTGGATATCTCACCTGATGATTTTGCCCGCCAAGCTGCGCGCCGGGTGGACGCTGCAAAAGCGAGGTCAACGTCGGCCGCCTACGCTTCAACGGAAGCTCCGGCTGGCTCGATGACGGCCGCTGAGCTTGAGGAGCAAGCTGCCCTCTCTTCGAAGGATGCGGCGATTACGGACCCGGCGCGGTTGTTGACGGCCCCGAAGGCACCACCTAGGGATCATCACATCTTTCCGCGGGAGTTTGAGAAGTTCTTTAGCGCACGCGGGATCAAGATCCACGACTTCACAGTGACGCTGGATGAGGCAACTCACCTGAGGGCCCTTCACGGTCGCGGCAACATGGGGCAAACGCCAGGAAGGTGGAATCCGACTTGGAGGCAGTTCATCGATGACAATCCCAATGCGACTGCGCTAGAGATCTATCAGCAAGGAGGGAAGATGATGTCTGAATACGGTCTTACGGGTATGCGAATTCACCCATACAAGAAGCCATAGGAGGCCGATGACCCGAGAAAAGATCCCCCCATTCAGACTAGTGCCCGAACCCTTGAATGACGCCGCGAAAGCCCTACCCTCCTTCCAATGGGCAGCTGACGAAGTTGGCAAGCGGCACCGCCTCGGTGGCGAGCCCGAATTCATCCAAGAAGCAAGCGTCCCAGCTTGTCCGGAATGTCGCCAAGAGATGACGTTTTATGCGCAGTTGGACTCAATCAACGACGACTATTGCATCGCTGACTGCGGAATGGTCTACGTATTTGTGTGCTTCGACTGCAACACCGTGGCCTCGTTTGTTCAGTCCTATTGAATCCTCATCCTGCCACTCGCGTGGCCCGATGTCCCCGTCGCTAATTTCGACGTGGCCTGATCTCGTCGCCTTCCTCTGAAAGAGGAGGGCGCGCGTTGCGCGCCGTTCTCGCCAAGGCCACGGCGGCGGCCGATGTTGAGCTGACGCGGCTGTGTGGTCTGTTTATGGGGTCGAGTCGTGCGTGTCCGAGAACGCGCACTTCTATAAAGCTGGCCCTGATCGGTCACGGGCCTTGCTGATCTCAGGGCTTTGATCATTCGCCCGCCGCCCCAGGCGGCGCGCGAAACCTCGCGTGGTGGGGCAAGGCCCGTGCCCGGGGCCAGCTTCAAGCTCGTCGCCGCTGAGGAGTGGCCCGCTTTGCGGGCCAATGTCGTTGAGGGCTCCTCATACAGAAGTCACGTTCTCCGCCACGCACGCCTCGCCCACGCGTTGGTCCGTGGTTTTCGCGGCCTGTTCTCGGAGCCGCCGCCGTGGCCGCAAGCGCCGCGCGCTCGTTGGGGCGCCGTCATGAAGCGCGCAGATCGCGTTTGTTCCGTGGCGGCCGTGCGCTCAAGCGCCCGCCCGCTGGTCGCGTGCGTCTGCGGGCCGCTGCGCGGCCCTTGCCGGTTTGTGTCGGCCTTGCGGCTTCGGGCCGCAAGGCCTCGTCGCTGGTCTTGGCGCGCTTCACGCCGGCGCCCCGTCTTTCGCGCGCCTGGTCTCCATAAGGAGGCCGGGGCCTCGCGTGGCTGGTGGTGCGTGGTCTTGGTCGCCGTGGCCAAGCTCCGGGCTCCTGCGGCGCCCTGCGCCCGTCCACGCCGGTTTTCGGCCGCGTGGTCCGTGGTGGGCCTCGGCGTTTCCTTCCTGAAGCGCTCGCTCCGGGCAACGCCCGCGCCAGCGGCCGTTTCGTTCATCGTGGCCGCTGTCACGGGCCTTGCTTTTCTCCGCTCGCGAAACCGCGCTCGGCTTTGCCGCGCCCGGCTCCTTAGGTGAGAGCCGGGCGCGACAAAGCGCGGTCCAACCAGGTTGGGAGGTGGGGATGAGAGAACGGAATCAGTTAAGGGAAGAGTGGCGCGGCCGTGGCGGGGTCAATCGACTTGGCTCTGGCGTGGACAACGTGAGCGCTCGCTGGCGCTCACGTGTTTGATCCAGGGGGATGAGCGTTTTCGCTCACCCAGGGTCAAGCGGCGGTGCGGGCGCCTCGGACGAAGTGGGCGATGGTCTTGAGGAGGGTATCGCGCTCTCGCTTTGAAAGGACGTTGATGTCCTGCAGGAGTCTGGCAACGCGCCGGTCATTGGCTTTGACGGACCGTCTCTTGGATTCGATGCAGAGGATTTCGTCGGAGGTTGCGTCGAGAGCTTGAGCGAAGGCGGCGATCAGAGCGCCATGCATTCGGATATTTCCGAGTTCGTAGGCGGAAACGAGCGCCTGCTTCGTCTTGAGCTTGGCGGCGAGTTCGACCTGGGTGAGACCGCGGCTTTCGCGCAACTCTCGAAGCCTTCTGCCGATGGCTTTTTCGTTGACGGGGAGAGCGACGCTCTTCTGAACGATGGGCATGGTGACGGGAGGGAATATAGGTTGGCTTTGGAACGTGGTTGACATGAATACCAATACCTATTGTATTGTCCGTACTGGTACGAATCGAAGAAAAGACCTTGACAAGGTTTTCCGTGGAGGCCCTCTTCGAATCTTTGGGAGAGCGAAGGGGGCCTCCTCCACTCCCAAAGGAAATGCCCATGCACGTGACGAAGAAAGGAATCGACCGGCTGAAGGCGGCGAATCCCCTGGAAGTCATCCTGGCCGATCGAGGGATCGAGCTTCGGAAGAAGGGCCGGGTGCTGGTGGCTCAGTGCCCGTTCCATGAGGAGAAGACGGCGTCATTCACGGTGACGCCGACCAAGGGGCTCTTTCACTGCTTTGGCTGTGGCGCTCGCGGTGACGTCTTCGGATTCATCACCAAGAAGGACAAGGTGGGCTTTCCAAGGGCCATGGAGATTCTGGCCAGAAGAGCGGGTTTGGAGCTCAGCGAGCTGATGAAAGAGAAACCGATACCGCACGCCAACGGCGTCAACGGTCATGGCCATGAGGTCCCCCAGATCGAGACGGCGGCAGTCGATTCGTCAACAGCACGAAGGCTGCTCGCTTCTGTTATCGAGCACTACCACCGGGCCTTCTGTGAGCGGCCCGACGCTCAGGAGTATCTGAAGGGCCGCGGGCTCGTGGATGCTGAACTCCTGAAGGCCTGGAAGGTCGGCTATGCCGATGGCTCGCTCTTGAAGACTCTGCCGAAGAGCGGCGAGGTGCGGGATGGGCTCATCGCCCTGGGTGTCGTCACCGAGGAAGGGCGCGAGCTCATGGGCGGGTGCGTGGTGTTTCCTCTTGCTGATCCGGTTTCGGCCGCGTGGATCAATCTCTACGGCCGGGGCGTGAAGAGCGATCGCCACTGCTACTTACCGGGGCAACTGCGCGGTGTCTTCAACTTTCAGGCGGCCAGGGCGGGCGAGGAAGTGATCCTCACCGAGTCCGTGATCGACGCTTGCTCGTTCCACCAGGCCGGGGTGAGGAACACCATCCCGCTCTATGGCATCAACGGATTCACCGCCGATCACTTGGACTTGTTGAAGCGAGAGGGCGTGAGGCGGGCCGTCCTGGCCCTGGACAACGACGAGGCGGGGCGAAGGGCTACGGACTCGATTAAGGAAAAACTGACGGCGGCCGGCATTGAAGCCCGAGCCGTCGAGTGGCCCGAGGGCGTGAAGGACGCCAATGAAGTCCTCGTGTCCTGGAGCGCTGAACTGCTGCGAGAGATTGCGTCTGGTCGTCCTCAGGCCGAGCCTCTTGAGAGTGGCCAGGGTGAGGAAGTCGCCGGCATCGACTCTTTTCCCTTAATTGATTCCGTTTCTGTCGGCCCTGCGGCCATGCCCATTCCGACCAATAAAGACGGCTCGGTGCTGCTGTCGCGTCATGGACTCGATTTCTCAGCTCGTGTTCAATCGACTTTGCTCGGCCGACTCCGCGTCACCGTTAAGGTCAACCGCGGCGAGTCCTTCCACGTCGATTCGATCGACCTCTACGCATCGCGGGCTCGGTCTGAGTTTGCGAAGAAGGTGGAGAAGGTGCTCTCGGCCGAAGCCGCTCAGGTGGAAGCCGCGCTGCTCTCGCTGATCGTCGAGTGTGAGCGCGTGGGGGAGGCCGACGCGGGCAACGTCGCCTCGCCTCAGCCGGAGCCGATGGGCGAGGCCGAGCGGCGCGAGGCGCTCGCATTCTTGAAGCGGCCGGATCTCCTCGACGAGATCTCGCGCGACATCGACGCCCTGGGCTACGTGGGCGAGGACACGAACAAGCGGCTCGTTTATCTGGTGGCCGTCTCGCGCAAGCTGGACGATCCGCTCTCGGCCATCGTGATGTCTCAGTCTGGCGCGGGCAAGAGCGGCCTCACTGAAGTCATCGAGAAGCTCACCCCCGCGGAAGACATGGTGCTCTTGACCAGGCTCACCCCGCAAAGCCTCTACTACGTCGAGCCGGGTTTCCTGGACCGCAAGCTCATCATCGTGGAAGAGCGGTACGGCTCGATGGAAGCGGACTATTCGATTCGCGTCCTGCAGAGCCGGAAGAAGCTCATCGCTGCGGCGCCCATCAAGGACCCGGCGACGGGGAACATGCGCACCAAGATCTTCACGGTGGAGGCTCGAGCCGCTTTCATCGAGGCCACCACCGCGGGCTCCGTCAACCACGAGAACGCGACGCGCTGCTTTGAGCTCTCGATGGACGAGAGCGCGGCGCAGACGCAGCGGATCCAGAAGCGGCAGCAGATCGGCCGCATGAGGGTCGGGCTCACTCTGCGGAAGCAGGGAGAAGCGATCGCCCGAAAACACTGGAATGCTCAACGGCTCCTGGAGCCGCTTCCCGTGGTGATTCCCTACGCCGACCAGATCACGTTTCCGTCGTCCTGGATGCGGACGAGGCGGGACCACGCCCGCTTCCTCAACCTGATCGAGGTCTCGGCGTTTCTGCATCAGTACCAGCGGGAGCGCGACGAGGAAGCGATTGTGGCCAACGTCGCCGACTACGCGACCGCGTACGCGCTCGCCGGTGAAGTCTTGAAGGACACCCTCCACGAGCTCAAGAAGCCGCTCAGAGAGGCGCTGGCGCGCATCCAGGACCTGGCCATGAAGAACGAAGCGGGCGCTTCTCGTCGCGAGATTCGCGAGGCTCTGGCCCTGCCCGATTCAACGGTAAGGCGGTGGCTCTCAGAACTCGTCGAGCTCGAGTACCTCGAAATTGAAGCGGGCAAGGGCGGGGCCGGGAACAAGTCGCGCTATCGCGTGGCTGATCGTGATCCCAAGCAGCCGGTGGTCCTCGGCCTCTTGACCCCCGAGGAACTCGCGCAGAAAAACATGCCAACCCGCCAAAACATGCCAAACGGGCAGTGGCGGGTTTTTCGGCCTGAGTTTTCAGTGAGTTAAGGGCAAACATGCCAACCCGCCACGAAAACCAGCAGGGCAGTGTGTGTCGAAGGACGGAGGTCATCCTCCGGCAGTTCGAGGAGTGGCTCTCTCAGCAGTTTTCGGAGCGGACTCGCGAGCACTACTCGGCCGACGCCCGGGGTTTCGCGGCGTGGCTCACGCGGGCGGGATTCGGCTTTGCCGACGCTCGCCCTGAAGATATCCAGCGCTACCAGGGCGAGCTCTTTGCCCGTAGGAAACTCAACGGTGAAGCGCTCTCGCCCTCCACCATCGCGGTGAAGCTGGAGGCGGTGAGGTGTCTCTATCGCTTCCTGCTCAAGCGTGGCTACGTCGTCTGTGATCCGTGCTCTCAGATGGAGATGCCGCGCGTCCCGAAGACTCTGCCTCGGGTGACGATGACTCCGGGTGAGACCCGGCGAATGATCGAGAAGCAGGAGATGGGCTCGATGGAGCGGGCGATTCTCGAGACGCTGTACGCGACGGGAATCCGAGTGTCCGAGCTTTGCGCACTGCGGCCGGAAGACGTGGACGTCGAGGAGCGCGTGGTGCGGGTCATTCAGGGCAAGGGCTCGAAGGATCGCAACGTGCCGCTCACCAGGGCCGCGGCGGAGGCGGTGGCCGTGTATCTACAGACGCGCCGACAGGCGCTCTCGAACCTGGCCCCTCAACTCTTTCTGAGAAGGCAAGGGCCGCTCAACAGAACTCTCGTCGCGAAGCTGGTGAAGCGCTGCGCGATCAAGGCTCGGATCAAGAAAGCGGTCACACCGCACGTGTTCCGACACACCGTGGCCACCCATCTGCTCAGAAACGGCGCCGATATCCGGCACATCCAGGTCTTCTTAGGTCACGCGTCCTTGCAGACGACGGAACGCTACACGCGCGTCGAGATTCACGACCTGCGCCGAGTGGTCGAGAAGGCTCACCCCCGCGGCGCTCGCGCATGAATAGCCATCGGCTCGGCGCGGCGATTCACGCCTACGTCGCCTACGTGAAGGGCCGCGGCTTCTCGGAGTCCACCATCCGCGGCGCGTCAAGCCTCTTGAACGGCGCGGGCGCGTGGTCCGCCTCGAAGGACGTCCGTGAGATCACGGCGGCCGATATCGACCCTCTGAGAAGTGCGCTCGATGCCCGCGTCGCGAGACGATCCGGAAAGCCTCTGAAGCTCGGATCCAAGCAGGGGATCCTTCTCGCGTGGAAGAGCCTCTTCCGTTTCCTGGAGCGAGAGAGATGGATCCTCGTGAGCCCCATGAAGGATTTCAAGCTCAGGAAACCGAGCGCGATCCCGCGGGCGCTGTCGGCCGCGAAGGTGGAAGCGCTCATCAGCGTCTATGACTCAAAGTCGCCGATTGGGGCCAGGAATCGCGCCGTGCTCGATCTGCTCTACGGCACCGGCCTGCGGCTCTCGGAATGCGCGCGGCTCGATCTCTCTGACCTCGACCTCAAGGGAGGCTTGCTCCTGGTGAGAAACGGCAAGGGCAAGAAGGATCGCTACGTGCCCATCTCGGGCCGGGCTCGAGACTCTCTGCGCGAGTACCTGATGACCGCGCGGTCCGCCTTCGCGGAACGTCGGGACAGCGGTGCTACGTTTCTGGCACGAGGCGGCTCGCGCCTCGGCGGCCAGTCGATCGGCATCATTGTGAGGCAGGCCGGCCGACGCCTCGGCATCAGGGTGAGCCCGCACGTCCTGCGGCATTCCTTCGCGACCCATCTCCTCGAAGGCGGCGCCTCCGTCGCCCACGTCCAGAAGCTCCTCGGTCATCGCAGCATCTCGACCACGTCGATCTACACGAAGGTCGAGACGAAGGCGCTGCGGGGCATGATCGAGACCCGGCATCCGAGGGAGCGGCGAAGGGGCAGAAGGCAAAGACCGGCACGGTGAGGGCGGTCGTCCGCACCTCGTGGAAGGCCTACAATAGGGGCCCTGGAAGAAATCATGTCGAGCATCACCATCGAGATACCCGAAGACCTTGCGGCCTTGATGAAGAGCCCTATTGAGAAGGCTGCCCAAGAAGCGATCGTGCTTGATCTGTATCGCCGCGCCGCCATTTCCTCAGGCAAAGCGGCAAGGCTCCTCGGCATGGATCGCATCGCCTTCATCCAGGCCACCGGCAAGATGGGTATCCCGTCCATTCACATGAGCCCGGAAGAATTCGCGGCGGAAGTGGAAGTCGCGAAGTCTCTGTGAGTGCCGTCGTCGCTGATACATCACCGCTCGTCGCCCTGCATCAGATCAGGCTGATGCGCATCCTCCCCGCACTCTTTGGCGTGATCCTCATTCCGCCTGCAGTTGCGCAGGAAGCCATCAGCGTCGATCTCGAGCCCTGGATCGAGATCCGGTCTCTCGAGCGCGACATTCCGCCCGCGGTCCTCCGAGCGGATGCCGATCTCGGGGAAAGCGAAGCCATCAGCCTCGCCCTTGAAGTCCGCGCATCTCAGCTCATCGTCGACGACCTCCAGGCAAGGCGTCTTGCGACCTCGCTTGGCCTGTCGATCATCGGGACTACCGGCCTCCTCCTCGCCGCGAAGCAGAAGGGGCTCATCACCGAAATTCGTGGCCCTCTCGATGAGCTGATCACGCTCGGGTTTCGTCTCCACCCGGATCTGTACCGGAATGCGCTTGTGAAGGCGCGCGAGGAGACCGCGTGATGGCCCACGAGGACTCCCTTCAAGTGAAGCGCGGCGCTCTCCTGCGCCGCGGCGTCCTGGCGCTCCTCGCTGCCTTTGGGCTCTTCGCGTCGACCACAGCCGAGGCGTCGGTGCCGAAGGATTTCTCCTTCAAGGTGGACCGGTTTGCTGCGCCGCCTCAGCTGGCCATGAAGCCGATCACCGGGACGCTCGCTGCGATCGAGCAGGATGCAGGCTGCA
The DNA here is from genome assembly GCA_019694155.1 of Vicinamibacteria bacterium. GTDB lineage: Bacteria > Acidobacteriota > Vicinamibacteria > Fen-336 > JAGNNV01 > JAGNNV01. The sequence continues at coordinate 8,830 of JAIBCN010000076.1, forward strand.
CCGCGTTGTGCGACCTCGCGGCGAGTGTCGAGGCTCATCCGTTTGGCCAAGCGGTGGCGGTGACCCCACTTGGCACCCAAGACGCCTGGGGCAACTACCGCTTCACGAGCGAACTCGAGACGAGCCACAACCGCTTCGGCTTCACGGGCCACTACTGGGA
>JAIBCN010000073.1 GCA_019694155.1 Vicinamibacteria bacterium
GCGCGAGGCCCAGATCCTGGCCACCCTCAATCACCCCAACATCGCCGCGATCTACGGCATCGAAGAGGCGGACGGCGTCCTCGCTCTGGTGCTCGAGCTGATCGACGGCGAGGACCTGGCCGCCCGCCTGAGGCGGGGGCCCATTCCTCCTCGCGAAGCCGTGGTCATCGCCCGGCAGATCGGGCTTGGCCTCGAAGAGGCGCATGAGAAGGGGATCGTGCACCGCGATTTGAAGCCCGGGAATCTGAAGCTCACGCCGCAGGGAGGGGTCAAGATCCTCGACTTCGGCCTGGCCAGAATCTACGACGCACCCCCACCCCTCGCGGACACGGATCCGGATGGGGCGCCGTCTGCGACGACCCTCGCATCTCCCATGACCGAAGGAGGGATCATTCACGGCACGCCTGCCTACATGAGCCCGGAGCAGGCCAGGGGAGCCGCCCTCGACCAGAGATCGGACATCTGGGCTTTCGGCTGCATCCTGTACGAGATGCTGACCGCCCGCCGCGCCTTCGCGGGAAACACCACATCGGACATCATCGCGAAGATCCTCGAGAGGGAGCCGGATTGGACGGCCCTTCCCGCAGGCATGCCGCCCGGACTGGAACACGAGCTTCGACGCTGCCTGGAGAAGAATCCCAAACGGCGCCTGCGGCACATCGCCGATGCACGATTCGACGAGCACCCGACAGCGCTCAGTGACGGCGCGGCGGGCGCGTCTTCGCGAGGGCCGGCCTCGCGGCTGCCGACCTGGGCTCTGATCGGGGCCGCGTTCATCGCGGGGGGGGCGCTTGCCTGGCTGCGACGCTCGGGCGGCGCGCCGATCGCGGCCGCGCCGATCGCGAGACTGACGTTGACCATTCCCGCCGACCAGACCCTCGAAATCGTCGCGGGAGCGCGTCCGCTCGCCATCGCGCCGGACGGGAGGCGTGTCGCCTATGCCGCTCTCAAGAACGGCAGCACGGGCCTCTACGTTCGAGCCGTTGATGCGTTCGAACCGGTTGCCCTCGAGGGCACCGAGGGTGCGGGATTCCCCTTCTTCTCGCCCGACGGCCAGTCGATAGCCTTCTTCGCCGACGGCATGCTCAAACGCGTCGCGATCAGCGGGGGCGCCCCCGTCCCCATCTGCGAGGCCCCGGGGGAAAGGCCGGGGGGACGTGGACGCGGCGGCACATGGGGGCCGGACGGGACCATCGTCTTCGACCCCGGCGACTCCGGATTGATGCGCGTTGCCGCGGCGGGCGGAACGCCGACTCTCCTGACCGGTCGCGACAAGGCGATGGACGCGCGAAACTACTGGTGGCCTGAATTCCTGCCGGATGGCCGCGGTCTGCTCGCCACGGTCAACGGTTTGGAGACGCCGGGCGACTACATCGCCCTTCGTTCGATGGAAACCGGAGAATGGCGCGTGCTCGGGCCGGGCGACCAGCCGCGATACCTTTCCTCCGGGTATCTCGTCTATCACGCGCCGCACCTTAAGGAGGGGGAGTTGCAGGCGGTCAGGTTCGATGCTGCAGGTGGCACGCTTCAGGGACAGCCCTTCTCGGTGTTGGACGGCGTCTTCCGGGCAGCGGGTTCGGGAGGGATCTACTTTGATCTCTCCCGGGCGGGAACCCTGGTGTTCGCGCCCGGCGGCCTCGCCCACACTATCGTGCGCGTCGACCGGAAGGGTCGTCGCACCCCTCTATCCGAGGATCGGCGGGGCTTTCGATTCCCGCGGCTCTCTCCGGATGGGCGACAGGTTGCGGTCACCATCGACCCTCGGCCATCGCAGATCTGGGTCTACGACATCGAGAGGCGCTCCCGGCTGTCCCTGGTCAACACGGGACACAGCATCGGCTCGGTCTGGACAAAGGACGGACGTCGGATCGCTTACTCGAAGACGGGCGGCACCATGTGGATCGCGGCTGACGGAAGCGGCGTCGCGCAACAACTGTCCGCGTTCCCCTACCCGAGCGACTTCACCCGGGATGGAAGGCTGCTCGTGGATGAGGGGACGGCCACCCATGGACTCGACCTCCGAATTGTGACGCCCGGGGGGCCCTCGGGCACGCTCCTGGCGACGCCCGCCAATGAGAGCGGGGCGCGCCTCTCCCCGGACGAACGGTGGATGGCCTACGTGTCCGACGAATCCGGTCGAGGTGAGGTTTACGTCCGGCGGTTTCCCTCACCGAGTGAAGGAAAGTGGATCGTGTCCACCTCGGGTGGACACTCGCCAGCCTGGTCGCCGGATGGGCGTGAGATCTTCTACATGACGGGGACGACCCTGATGGCCGCATCCGTCGCAGTTCGCGGAACAAGCCTCGTCGTCGGAACTCCGCTCGCCCTCTTCAGCGGCCCATTCGACACTACTCAGGACAAGTCCTTCGACGTCTTCCCCGACGGGTCGGGCTTCGTCATGGTGGAGGTCGATCCCGACACCCGGCCCACCCGGCTGAACGTCGTGCTCAACTGGATCGAGGAGCTCAAGAAGAAGGCCGCGGAACCGTAACGGACGGCGCCGCGAGGCCTTTGCTAGAGTCCCTAGGTTCCATCCTGCCAAGGAGGCTGCCCATGTTTTCGCGGTCACTCGTCCGCCTCGCCGCCATCGCTGCGATCTGTGCGTTCACGGATGTTCCGCTCCACGCCCAACGCCCGCCGGCCGCGTCTGACCCCTCCTCGGCGCTCACACAGGTGAAGAGTTATCCCTTCCCCACGGAACTCGTGGCGGCGGCGACCGGAGCCCGCATCGCCTGGGCTTTCGAGGAGGCCGGCGTCCGCAACGTGTACGTGGCCGAAGCGCCTGACTGGAAGGCCCGGCCACTGACGCGCTACACGCAGGACGATGGCCAGGAGCTAACTTCGCTCTCACTGTCGTCCGATGGAAGCCGTGTGGTCTACGTGCGCGGCGGCGATCACGGTTCGAACTGGAACGACATCCTGCCCGTCAACCCCATCGGAGCGACGCAGCCGGTCACCGTGCAGGTCTGGTCGGTGCCCTTCGAAGGCGGCGAGCCGAAGGCGCTCGGCGATGGCGACCTTCCCGAGATCTCGCCTAAAGGCGACGTGGTGGCGTTCGTCAAGGACCGCCAGGTGTGGAGCGCGCCGATCGACGGCTCTTCTCCGGCCAAACGCCTCTTTACCGCGCACGGCGAAAACGAAGAGATCCAGTGGTCGCCCGACGGCTCACGACTCGCCTTCGTCTCGAGCCGCGGCGATCACGCGTTCGTGGGCGTTTACACGAACGAATCCACGCCCATCGCCTGGATCGCGCCGAGCACGTCGCGCGATTCGATGCCGCGCTGGTCTCCCGATGGGAATCGCATCGCTTTCGTTCGCCGCCCCGGCGCCGGCGGCGCGCCTGCGCCCATCCTCGAACGAAGACGCCAGCCCTGGTCGATCTGGATCGCGGATGCGTCGACCGGAGAAGGCCAGGTCCTTTGGAAGACGCCGGAGACGTTATGGGGCTCCTACCCGACCACGGACGGCGGAGCCAATCTCCACTGGGCTGCGGAGGGGCGCATCGCGTTCCTCTCCTACGCCGACGGCTGGCCGCACCTGTACTCGATCTCCGAGCGCGGCGGTACGCCGCTCCTCCTGACTCCGGGCAACTACATGGCCGAGCACATCCGCCTGAGCCCCGACCGCAAGTCGCTCGTGTTCTCCGCCAACACGGGTCCCGCCCCCGACGACATCGACCGCCGTCACCTGGTCCGTGTTCCGGTCGACCGCGCGGCTATCGAGGTTCTCACGCCGGGGACCGGACTCGAGTGGACGCCGGTGATCTCGGGTGACGGGCGCTTCGTTGCCTATCTCGCCGCGACGCCGCAGCGGCCGCCCCTGCCGACGGTGAGGCCTATCGCCGCGGGCGCGACCCGGACGCTCGCCGAGGATCGCCTTCCCGCGGACTATCCGACCGCGGCGCTCGTGGTCCCAAAGCCCGTCACCTACAAGTCGCCGGACGGCCTCGTCATCCACGCGCAACTCTTCGAGCGGGCGGGCGGCGCCGCGAAGAAGCCCGCGATCGTCTACGTGCACGGCGGTCCGCCTCGGCAGATGCTCCTCGGCTGGCATTACTCCTCGTACTACGCGAACGCTTACGCCATGAACCAGTACCTCGCGAGCCGCGGGTTCGCAGTGCTCGCCATCAACTACCGCCTCGGCATCGGCTACGGCTTCGAGTTCCATCGGCCGCCCGCCGCGGGTGCTACGGGCGCGTCGGAATATCTCGACGTCAAGGCCGCGGGCGAGTACCTGCGCGCCCTGCCTCAGGTCGACCCCGCGCGCGTGGGCATCTACGGCGGATCGTACGGCGGGTTCCTCACCGCACTCGCGCTCGGACGAAGTTCCGACATCTTCGCGGCCGGCGTCGATATCCACGGCGTTCACGACTTCACGGTGGGCGGCTCGGGGTCGGGCGCGGCCTTCCAATCGGCGATGACGGGGTCGGCGCGGTTCGAACCCAGCGATCGAGAGCAGGCGGCCGCTGTCGCGTGGCGATCGTCGCCGGTGTCGTCGGTTGACGGCTGGCGCTCCCCGGTTCTGCTCATCCACGGTGATGACGACCGCAACGTCGCTTTCTCCCAGACTGTCGATCTCGCCCGGCGTCTCGAGGCGAAGGCTGTTCCCTTCGAGGAACTGGTCATCGTCGACGACACCCATCACTTCATGCGCCATGCAAACCAGGTGCGAGTGGACGCGGCCATCGCGGCCTTCTTCGAGCGCCGCTTCACGGCGCCCGCTTCCGCGGGCGGAAAGGACTAGGCCCTTCGATGGAAGACTACGTGGACGTGTTTCGCGCGAGCCTGAAGCGGTGCCTCGCGAGCGAGGATTTCCTGCGGCACTTCTATCACCGGCTCATGGCCTCCTCCGAAGAAATTCGCCAGAAGTTCGAGAACACCGATCTCGACCGTCAGGCGCGCGTCCTCGAAGACTCCTTGTATCTGCTCACCGTGGCCGCCCAGTCGTCGAGATCGGGTGAAGAAGTGAGTCCCGCCTGGAGGGAAATGTCGCGGCTCGCGAAAGTGCACTCGCGCGACCAGCTCGACATCCGGCCCGGTCTTTACGACCTGTGGCTGCACTGTCTCCTGGATGCAGCCCGGGGCAACGATCCCGAGTTCACTCCCGAGATCGAGGAGTGCTGGCGGAAGACCCTCGCGATCGGAATCGATTTCCTGCGGTCGAAGTACGAAACCGGCGAGTGACGATTAGGTCGTGCGCTATTCCGTGCGCAGGGCGAGCCACGGTTTCACCCGCGCCGCGCGCTGGGCGGGAACGACGTTCGCGAGGGCGGCGACACCGAGAAGGAGCGCGGTCGCGCCGAGCCAGGCGATCGGATCCACGGGACTGATTCCATAGAGGGCGCCCGAGATGGCGAAGCCCGCCATCGCCGCGAAGATCGCGCCCACGATCATCCCGCTGCCCGCCACCCGCAGCCCCTGCCGCATGACCAGGCCCGAAACATCGCCGGGCCGCGCGCCCAGGGCCATACGCACGCCGATCTCCTTCGTCCGCCGCGAAACCGAGTAGCCGATGACGCCATACAGGCCGATCGCCGCGAGCAGCATGGCCACGAGACCGACGGCGCTCACCGCCCACGCACCCGCCTTGGCCGGGAACAAGGTGGCGCCCACCTGCTTCTGCATGGTCTGGTTCTGCAGGAAGACGAGGTTCGGCTCCATGGCGAGAAGCTCTTTGCGGATCGCGGCCAGCAGCAGGGCGGCATCTCCGCTCGTCCGGGCCAGGACCTCGTAACCGTTCGAAGGGCGCTGCGTGGCCGCAAAGTGGATGTAGGGGGTCGCCTGCTCTCCCATGGTGTTGACCCGATAGTTGGCGGAGAGACCCACCACTTCGAACTCTGGCCCATCGACGCCGCGGGTGCGGAATCGCTTTCCGATGGGATCCTGGTCCGGCCAGTACTTCCGCGCAAAGGCCTCGTTCACCACCACCACGCCCGGCGACTGCGGCGTGTCCGTGGTGCTGAAACCGCGTCCGCGGAGGATGGGGATGCGCAGGGTCTCGAAGTACTCGGGAGTCACGCGAGTCACGTCGATCGGAACACCCCGGTCGTCGGGCTGCGCGCGCTCGGGAAAGAAGATCGAATTCCGGTTGTAGTTGATGGAGAAGGGCGACCGCTCGGTCAGGGCCACGGCCTCGACGCCGGGGATCGCGCGCACCCGCGGGATCGCCTGATCCCAGAACGCCTTCCCGCGTTCCGCCGAGTAGCCGATCAGGTCGAGTTCGGTGGAGAGCACGGCGACGCCCTCGGAGCGGAAGCCGATGCTCGTCTTCTGAGCGCTCAGTAGAGAGCGTGAGAGGAGGCCCGCCACCACGAGGAGCACCGTGGTCACCGCCATCTGCGAGGCGACGAGGCTGTCGCGCAGGGTGAAGCGTCGGCGGCTCGCCGCGACCACGGCGACATCTCCCTTCAACTCCCCGACGAGGTCGAGCTTCGTGGCCTTGAGCGCGGGCGCCAGGCCCGCGACGAGACCCGCGACCATGGTGACCGCCATCGAGAACGCGAGCACCCGCGTGTCCATCTGCAGTCCGAATGTGAGGGGGATGGGGATGGGCAGGGTGAGGGCCATGGCGCCACGCAACAGAACCCAGGCGACGCCGATCCCCGCCGCCGATCCGAGAGCCGCCATCACCAGGCTTTCCGTGACGAGCTGGCGGATGATCCTGAAGCGGTTGGCGCCGATAGCGAGACGAATCCCGATCTCCTTCTGCCGCCCCGACGCGCGGGCCAGCAGCATGCTGGCCACGTTCGCGCAGGCGATGAGGAGGACCATGCCCACCACCAGCATGAGGCCGCTCGCGATAGGGAGCAGGGTCTTGTCCGCATCGGGATGGATATGCACGTCGCTCGTCCGCACCACCGAAAGCTTCCGGTTCTTGTTCGTCTGGGGATACGAGGTCATGAGCTGATCGCCGATGAGACGGAAGTTCGCGGCCGCCTGTTCGACCGTGCCCTCGGGCTTGAGCCGGCCCTTGACGAAGAGCCAGCGCTGGCCGCGCCGATCGATCCGGCTGTTCCCGGTGGGCGAAGGCACGTTGTCCTGGATTCCCATGGGCTCGACGTCGTCGATCTGGGCCATCGCCGTCCACAGCTCCGGCGAGAGCATGGGCAGCATGCCGGTGAATCCCTCGCGCGCCACGCCCACGATCGAATAGGACTGGCCATGGATGCGCAGGGTCTGGCCGATGGCCGAGGGGCTCGCTCCGAAATCGCGGGTCCAGGCGCGGTGCGAGAGAACGACCACGCGCGGCGCGCCCTTGACGTCATCCTCGGGAAGAAGGGTGCGTCCGAGCGCTGGCTGAACACCAAGAAGCTGGAAGTAGTTGCCGGTGACGATCTCGCCCATCACGAGGCGCGACCGGTCGGAAAGGCTCATGGCGGCGAGCGTCGGGCTGTAGGCCATCATGTCGCCGAACACGGTGTTCTGCGCCCTCCAGTCCACGAAGTCGGGATAGGCGCTCGTGGCGTAGGTGTCGCCGTCGCTGCTGCTCGTGTAGACATCGACGAGCCGATCGGGCCGGTCGACGGGCAGGGGCCGGAAGAGGAGCGCATCGACCAGCGTGAAGAGCGCGGTGTTGAAGCCGATGCCGATTCCGAAGGACGCCACCGCAAGCAGGGTGAAGGCCGGGCTCTTGCGAAGCCAGCGAAGCGCATAACGGATGTCGGCCAGGAGTGTCTCGAACATGATGGTCCTTCCCTTGTCCGGGGTTACGACCGGAGCCGTGTGGAAGTTCCCTGTCAAAGGGGCCCTTCCGGCGTCTTGCTTCGGGGCTAGAAGTTCTTCGCGGGTGCGGCCGGCGCGGGCGCGAGTTCCTTGAGCAGGAACGCATCGCGGTCCGTGGCGATTTCCGGAAGGTTCATGGCGTGGTCGGTTTCGTAGAGCTTGCGGTTCCTGGTGCCAAGCGCGTTCGCCACCATGCCGCCCTCCACGCGCGAAACGTAGACGTCCTTGGTGCCGAACTGCAAGAAGGCCGGCACGTGGCGCACCTGGCGCAGGTAGTCGGTCAATTCCAGCATGGAGTTCTGCCGCAGATAGGCGGACTTCGACTTCGGCTGCGGGCCCAGAAAAGCCCAGTCGTTGAGGCTTGGAACCACGGCGACGTAGACCTGCGCCTTCAGTCGCTGGTCGACTCCCGCCATCATCATCGAATACATGCCGCCATAGTCGTGTCCCACGAGGCCCACCCGCGTCTGGTCGACGCCGGACTGCGAGAGAAGAAGATCCATCGCCCGGCGCAGGGCGATGACCTGCCTGATCGAATTGCCGTAGTCCTCATCGGGAACGCGCTTGCCGAACCAGTCGGGATTGACCGCGGTGGACCACATGGCATCGACGAGGACGGAGACCACGCCCTTCGACGCAAGAGATACCGCTTCATTCAGGAACTGAGTGCGGTTCGTCGTCTCGGGCTCCCCGAGCCAGTGCACCCAGAGCACGGCCGCGAATGGCCCCTTGCCTTCGGGTGTGACGATGTAGGCCGCAGTGTCCTTCCCGAGAAGCGCGTTGAAAGTGACGTCCCGGACCGAAGCCCCCCCGCGCTGTTCGACCCCCTTCTCCGTGACTCCGAGCGGGGCGGCGTGGTCGTACTGGAAAAGGGCGCGCTGAGCCTCGAACCCGTCCCCCTCAGCACCGTAGGAAATCGCCGCCAGGGCGGCGACGGCGGCGCCGAGGGCGGCAAGTGAGCGGTGGAGTCGCTGTTTCACGGGTCTATCACTCCTTGGAAGTGACGAGACCCTAACCCGGCGCGATCCTCAGGCCAAGGCTTTTTTGCGGGCTCCAGCCCCGCCCTCGACGCGTGATTCAAGCCGCTGGACGACCGCTCATCAGGACCGCGGCTTCGAGGCGCGATCCGCATGGGGCCGATTCAAGCCCTTGATCCTGCGCCCTCTCCCTCTTCGCTCTCCGCCTCGATCGCGGGAAGCCACTTCTCGAGGACCGCTTTCACGTCGGCGAGGCCCGCCGGCTTGGTGAGGTAGTCGTTCAT
>JAIBCN010000093.1 GCA_019694155.1 Vicinamibacteria bacterium
GTACCTCGTCGCCTTCCTCCAGGCCGAGGGATGACGCCACGTCGGAGAAGCGCCCGCCTTCGTTCCGATACAGCCGGGACGGGGCTCCGCGGAATCCGACGTACACGTCGAGATCGCCGTCGTTGTCATAGTCGGCGACCGCCACGGGCTGCCCGCCGGGCGCGGCGAAAAGAGCCTTCTGCACGGGCTCGAAGGGCTCGTCCGCCGAGGGGGCGGTGCGATCGAGGATGGGCTGAAGCAGCAGGGTCGCGGCCTTGAGCCCTTCCACCCTGGCGCGCGAGAACGCGAGCGGGTTGCCGTTTCCGGCCGCCCAGCTCTCGACGAGGTTCGAATAGAAGGGCGAAAGGGGCTGGGCGGAGTTGCCGGGCGCGCTCAGGAAGGTGGAGCGATCCCAGTCGGCCACGTCGGCCACGAAGCTGAAAGACGCGCCCGCGATCTGTCTCGTATTGGTCTCGGACGCGTACGAGGTGGCCATCACCGTGTTGCCGTCGCCCCCGCGCGGCGCCGGCGTCACCGCGAAGACGTCGCCCCCCTCCGCGCCCTTCGACCGCGCCAGGGGGTGGAGAAAGTCGGCCCCATGCACGTTGCCCCAGGCCCACGCCTTCGGGTCCTCTCCCTGCGTCTTGACCATGTGGGCGAGCGCCTGTTCGAGCGCCTGGGTCAGGATACGGTCGCGCGCGCCTTTGCGCTCCTTCGGCGAGTCGCCATACGCCCGCGGCGGATCGGTCATCCACTGGAGAACCCGCTCGAGGTCGTAGCCCCGGAACGCGAAGCGCTGCTCCTCGGTCAGAAAGGGCGCGTAGGCGAGTGGAGGCAGCATCGACTGGAACGCTTCGAAGAGCGCGGCGGCGGCGGACTCCTTCCGGAGCGAGAAGTCCCAGCCGAGGAAGAGCCTCTGCGCGCGGATCAGGCTCTCCCTGGGAAGAGCGAGGTCGAGGACGAGAGGAGCGAGGATGCGCGCGGGAAGCGAGAGGGTGTCCTGCTGGAGCGCCTGCATGTCGGCGAGGGTGAACACCTTCTTCGACTTCAGCACCTCGAGGACGCGGTTGTAGCGGAAGGGCTGCGAGTACTCGAAGCCGAGGGGCAGGTCGTAGCCGGGGACGATCTTCGGAACCACGTCGTTGTTCGAGGTGTTGAAGAAGCCGCTCGCGGGATTGAGGCTCGAGGGCAGCTTCTCGAACGGCACGTAGCCTTCCCACTCGTACCGCCCGTCCTTCCCCGGCACGGGCAGAAGTCCGTCCCAGTTGCGGCGGACCGGGGAGAGCGCGACGCCGAGGTAGCCGATGTTCCCGTCGACATCCGCGTAGACGATGCTGTGGGACGGGATGAACCAGGCGCGCCCGACGTTCGACTTGAACTCCTGCCAGTTCCGCGACTGCATGACGCCGAGCGAACCCACGTAGCCCGCCCCGCCGGTTTCGGCGCCCGCCCAGCGCAAGGCGTACGCGCGATGCCTCGTGGTGTTCTCGGAGAGAACGGGGCCGTGGTGCGTCCGCTTGAGCGTCACTTCGACCGGCTCCACCTGGCCCTTCACGAAGATGAGCTCGCGCGTCCGGACCATGTCGCGCCATTCGCCCTTCCACAGGTAGCGATCGGGGTTCTGCGGGTCCGTCTCCTCCACGTAGAGATCCTGCTGGTCGACGCCGAGAATGGTGAAGCCCCAGGCCACGCGATCGTTGTGGCCCACGGAGATCCCGGGCACGCCCGGCTCGGTGGCGCCGATGGCGTTCCATCCCGGAGCGTTCAGATGAACGAGATAGCGAAGGGCCGGGTTCACGAGATTGCGATGAGGGTCGTTCGCGAGAAGGGGCTTTCCGGTCGAAGACTTCGCGCCACCGATCACCCAGTTGTTGCTGGCGCTCGGCCGCTCATCGGCGGGTGAAGCCGCCCCGGCGTCCGCCACCGCGGCGAAGGCGCCGCCTGGGGCCGGGAAATTGAAGTTGTTGGCGTCACGGGCGATGTCGAGGATCCCGGGCTCGATGTCGTCGAGGTCCAGGCCCTCGGGAACAGTGAAGGCCCGCTCGGGGTCGGTGGGCTTGAGCTCGCGCGTCTTCTCGAGGCCAAGGCGCTTGATGTCGAGAGCGCGCGCCACTTCGCTCGACGCATTCCGGGTCATGGCCCAGCCGGCCATGCGGGTGAGGATGGTCCGGGCCGTCCACACCGGCTGCGGCGCGAAGCCCATGCGGTCGAACTCCACCGGCGTCTTCTTCTCGTCGAGGGCTTTCTGGATCGCCGCGTTCACGCCCCTCGCGAAAGAATCGAAGATCAGCTTCCCCTGCGGGTGATACTTCTGGTACTCGGCGTCCCAGTTGCCGTGGAACTGGAGCAGGCGCGCGAAGGTATCGCGGCGGACGTAGTCCTTGCCGAGGACCTCGGCGAGGCGGCCCTCGCCGTTGCGCCGCCACATCTCGAGCTGCCACATCCGGTCCTGCGCCACCACGAAGCCCTGCGCGAAGAAGAGGTCGGCGGTGTTCTTCGCGTAGATGTGGGGCACGCCATACCGGTCGCGGATGACTTCCACGGGCTCGCTCGTGCCCGGAACCATGATGGTTCCCTCGATCTGGGCGAGAGCGGCCCCGGCGGCGGCCGCGGGATCGGAGGCGCCCGCTCCCTGCGCGTGGGCGGCGGCCGGGACGAGGCAGGCGAGGAACATGGCCCGGAGAGTGGCTTGTCTCATCCGGGAAGTCTCTCAGAAGGACGGGCCTCTCAGACCCTGGCGAGAGCCCGGCCCGCGAGTTCGAGAAGGCGTTCGGCGCCGATGGGCTCGTCCTTCAGGAGCGGGACCACCGCGTAACGGTGCGCGTGGCGGGTGGCGACCGCCTCCACCTCGCGCAGTTCGTTGTGAGCGCGCTGGCGCAGCAAAGGCGAGCGGGTGGCCACCGCGGCCACGCTCTGGTTGATGACCCAGGCCCAGGGCTCGATGCCGGCCCGCCGCAGGTCGGCCTGGAGGCTCGCGGCCTCGAGCACCGGCGTTGTCTCGGCCAAGGTGACGAGAAGGATCTTGGTCTGCCTGGGGTCTTGCAGCATCATCATCGGCGTCCTGATGTGCAGGCCCTTGTCGCCTGTCTGGCGCATGACGTCCCGGTGGTAGGCGCCAGTGGCGTCGAGGAGGAGCAGGGTATGGCCGGTGGGAGCGGTGTCCATGACCACGAACTTGCGGCCCGCCTCGCGGAGGATCCGCGAGAAGGCCTGAAAGACCGCGATCTCCTCGGTGCAGGGCGAGCGCAGGTCCTCTTCGAGCAGGGCCCGGCCCGCGGCGTCGAGCTTGGCGCCGCGCGTTTCGAGGACGCGCTGACGGTATCGCGCGGTCTCGTCGCGCGGGTCGATGCGGCTCACGGTCAGGTTCTCGGAGGCGCCGGGCAGGGTCTCCGCGAGGTGGGCGGCAGGATCGGACGTGGTGAGGTGGACGGGCAGGCCGCGACGGGCGAGCTCCACCGCGACCGCCGCGGCGAGGGTGGTCTTGCCCACTCCGCCCTTCCCCATCAGCATCACGAGGCCGTGACCGTCTTCCGCGATCTCGTCGACGAGCGCGGACAGGCCCGGGGCGTCGAGCGGCGTCGTGCGCTCCTCACGGCGCGCCGCGCGCTCGGGCTCCGCCTCGAGCAGGCGGCGCAAGGCGGGAAGACCCACGAGGTTGAAGGGCTGGAGCGCGATGAGATCGCGGGGCAGCGCTTCCAGTGAAGGAGGGATCAGGGCGAGGGCCTGCTCCTCGCGCCGCACGATGGAGGCGGCGAGCCCGTCCACGGCCGCCTCCGGCCGAGGCAGGACGCCGTTCACCACCAGGTGCTGCTGGGCGAAGCCGACGCCCGCGAGTTCCTCGTGGGTGCGCGCGACTTCGCGCAAAGTGGCCTGCTGTGCGCGGGACACCAGGATCAGGCGGGTGCGGACAGGGTCGGCGAGCGCGTCGACCGCGGTCTTGTACTGCGCGCGCTGCTTCTCGAGGCCGGCGAGCGGCCCCAGGCACGAAGCGTCGCCCTTGCCTTCGTCGAGGAAGCCGGTCCAGGCTCCCGGCAGTTGCAGCAGGCGGATGGTGTGGCCGGTGGGAGCGGTGTCGAAGACGATGTGGTCGTATTCGGAGGTGAGCGGCGAGTCGGTGAGGAGAGCCGTGAACTCGTCGAACGCCGCGATCTCGGTGGTGCAGGCACCCGAGAGCTGCTCTTCAATACCCTGCACCACCGCGGGAGGCAGGACGCTCCTCACCGGCCCGACGATGCGGTCGCGGTACGCCTGGGCGGACGCCTGCGGATCGATCTCGAGGGCGCAGAGCCCGGGCACGCCGGGAATCGGCGTGATGGCGTTGCCGATGGCCAGGCCGAAGACCTGGGCCACGTTCGAGGCGGGGTCGGTGCTGACGAGCAGCACGCGCTTGCCGGACCCCGCGAGCTCGATGGCGGAGGCACAGGCGATGGACGTCTTGCCGACGCCGCCCTTGCCGGTGAAGAAGAGGAAACGCGGAGGATGGTCGAGGAATTTCATGGGACGCCTCCTGGGGAGCGCTCAGCAGCACTTGCCGCCCGAGCAGCAGCTTTCCGCGGGCTTCACCTCGAGGGCGAGGCCTCTGAGGCCGGCCCATCGCGCGAGTTCGGCGCGGCGCGGATAGCGACCGGCGAGGGCCACCTCGCCGTCGACGAGTATGAGGGGCAAGGCCTCGGCTCCCGAGCGTTCGAGGTAGCCCTTGACCGCGGCGTTCGCGGCGAAGGCCATGGGCTGTTGCGCGAGATTGAAGCGCTCGACCGTGGCTCCCTGGGCCCTCGCCCAGTCCACGTCGGCGGAGAAATCGACGAGCGACTGGTCCACGTCGACGCCGCACACTCCGGTGCTGCAGCACAGGGCGGGATCGAATACCTGGATGGCTTTCATTGGGCACCTTCCTGAAAGAAGTTCATCGCCTCCGCCCTTTTTCCCGCCGCGCGGGCGATGCGACGCGAAAGGGCACGGGCCGGGCCCTGGGCCGGATCCGGCCCGCCACCACCGGGGGCAGGACGCCCGGGGCGACCTTCGCGGCCGCGCGCAGATCGAGGCACTCGCCGGGATTCCCCGAACAGCACTCCTCGGTCAGGTACGCGACGAGATCGAGCATCAAAGGGATGTTCGCGCGATAGCGCAGGTAGCGCCCTTCCTGCTCGACCTCGATCAGGCGGGCCTGAGTCAGCGCCTTCAGGTGGAAGGAGAGGTTCGTGGGCGGCACTTTCACGGCGGCCGCGATGTCGCCCGCCACCATGCCCTCGCTCCCCTTCTTCACGAGCAGCCGGAAAACGTCCAGACGCACGCCCGAGGACAGGGACTCGAAGACCGAGGTGGCGATCCGCTTCTCCACGGCCTGACTATACAACTATTGTTGAATAGTCGTACTGTGCGCCTACAGATTTCTCCGGGGCGGCACCAGCAGGTCGCCGAAGAGGAGCCCGGCCACCAGGGTGGTGAGCAGGACCACCAGGGACGAGGCGGCGTTGATCCCCTGCATCACCTGGCCGTCGAAGACGAAGAACACGCTGCGGAAGCCCACGCTGCCGGGGACGAGGAGGAGGATTCCCGGGGTGCGCATGAGGGCGCTCGGCTTGTTCTTGAGGCGGGCGAAGAGGTTCGAGGAGGCGCCCACCACGAGGCCGGCGAGGAAGACGCCGAAGAGCGGGCCGAACGACTCGCTGCCCAGGCGGGCCGCGGTGTATCCGAGCACGGCCGCGCCCATGACCAGCCAGCGGTGCCTCTTGTGCGGACGCAGGAGGAGCGAGTAGGACAAGGCGCCGCACAGCAGGGCGACGCCCTCGATCCACACCGGGCTTTCCGCGGGACGCGCCGCGCGCAGGGGCACGTGGAGGGCTTTCGCGACCTCGCTTCCCGCCACCGCGCCGAAGGTGAGCTTCAGCAGGACGGTGAGAGCGCCGGCGAGCCGGGCGACGCCGGAGACGAGGTGCTGGCTCGACAGCTCGGACACCGCGGTGGTGAGGGTGAGGCCGGGCAGGAACACGACGATGGCGGCAAGAGTCACGGACTGCAGGGACAGGGGCAGGATGTAGGCGCTCGCCAGGGTCGCGAGCAGGGTGGAGAGGAAGGCGGCGAGCGCTTCGAGGCCGGGGCGCAGATGCGGATGTCGCTTCGAGACGACGAGAAGGCCGCCGGTGAGCGCCCCCACCAGGGCGGCCGCCGCGATGTCGGTGGGCCGGGTCTTGAGCATGGCGGCGACGCTCGCGGCCGCGAAGGCGAACCCCGCGATCGTGGTCTTCACCTTCACCGGCTCGGGTCGGATGTCCCGGAGACTCCGATAACCGTCGGCCACGCTCATCCTGCCGTGGAAGACCTTGTCCGCGACTTCGTCGGTGTCGACGAGGCGCCTCAGGTTCGTCTCCCCCGGCGACAGGCGGAGCACCTCCGACACCCGCTGCTCGGAGGACTCGGGGTGCTTCACGTCGCGGAAGGAAAGCAGGATGCCGGTGGGGCTCGACCAGATCTGGGTGTCGAGGCCGAGCTTGTGCGACAGCGACTCGACGGAGGCCTCGAGTCTGGTCGTGGTCGTCCCGTACTGGTGCAGGCGCTTCGCGAGTTCGCTGAGGAAGCGCAGGCGGATGTCCGACCACAGCTCCGCGGGAGCGCGGGCAGGGGTCGTCGCGTCGTCGTCGCGGTAGTCGATCGGCCCCGCCGGCGTCTCACCCGCCGAGGTCATGCCGCGGCCCGATCAATGCTCGAAGAGATTGTCGTAGCCCATGAGGTCGAGCTCGGACATCAGGGGAATGGCGCCGAAGCACTCGGCGGCGAGCTCCGCGCGGCCTTCGCGCGCGAGCATCATGGCGAGCTTGTCCATGATGCCGTGGAGCAGGGTCACGTCCGCGGTCGCGTACTTGAGCTGGGCGGGGGTGAGGTCGGAGCGCGACCAGTCGGTGCTTTGCGAGGTCTTGTCCATCTCCACGTCGACCAGTTCGAGAGCCACGTCCTTGAGGCCGTGGCGGTCCGTGTAAGTGCGGACGAGCTTGCTCGCGGTACGGGTGCAGAAGATCGGGGCCATGCGTATGCCGAGATGATGACGGATCGCGGCCACGTCGAAGCGCGCGAAGTGGAGGATCTTCACGATCGAGGGATCCTCGAGAAGACGCTTGAGGCGCGGAGCGCCGGTGGCCGGGGGCAGAGGCGCCGTCCGCCCGGGAGTGGGCGGGATCTGGACGAGCACGGCCCGGCGCGCGCGATCGCAGAGCTGCACCACGCAGAGCCGGTCACGCAGGGGGTTGAGACCCATGGTCTCGGTGTCGACCGCGATCTCCTTCTGCTGGAGGTAGTGCTGAAGCTGCTCTTCGGTGAGGTCGCCCTGGACAATCGCGGGAGTGACGTCGGGAGGTTTCTGGGCCATGCCTGATTCTCCTACGAGAACCGGGCTTTCGTTCTCCCGACCCGTTCGACTACCGCTCCCGCTTCGGCATCCGCGCCCAGGGCTTTTTGGGTTTCGGCGCCGCTTTCTTCCTGACTTCCTTCGGAGGCTCGGGCCGTTCGCGCCGTCCGGCGAGGTGGGCGGTGGATCGCTCGGTTCTAGCGACGGTTCGGGCGCGATGCCTGAGCTCCAGCACGGCCACGGTCTCGATGTGGGGCGTGTGCGGGAACATGTCGACGGGCTGAATCAGAGTCGCGCGATAGCCGGCGTCGAACGCGAGGCGCATCTCGTCCATCAGGGCCTCGGGGTTGCACGAGACGATGACGAGCTTCGGCGGCGCGATCTTCCTGGTGAGAGTGCGAATCACCGGCTCCGGGCAGCCCGAACGCGGCGGGTCGATCACGGCGGCGTCCCATTCCTGGCGGGCCAGGTGCTCGATCGCCTCCTCGACCTTCGAAGGCATGAGACGCAGGCGGGACTCGGGAACCCCGGAAAGCTGCGCGTTCTTCGCGGCTTCGCGGGACGCCTTGCGGCTTTCCTCCACCGCAGTGACCCGGTGCTTCGCGAGGGCGAGGGGCAGGGCGAAAAGACCGCTACCGCTGTACAGGTCGAGAACGCGAAGCGAGGCCTCGGCGCCGATCGCGGCCTTCACGAGCCGCACGAGATGGGAAGCGCCGTGGATGTTCGTCTGGAAGAAGCCGGTCGGGGAAGAGAGGAAACTCGGGCCGAGGGCGGTCTCCTTCACGTGGCCCAGGCCGTCGATACGGATGGTGTGCGGACCGAAGAGGTAGGGCGAGGCCTGATCGTGGAGGTTGAGGAGCAGGCCCTCGGGCCTCTGCCGGGAGGCGGCGACACGCCGCAGCGGCGCATCGAGGGCGCGGTGCTCCTCGGTCGCGACCACCACCGCCACCGCTTCCCTCTCGTCCTCCGTCACCCGAACCACCACGTGGCGAAGGAGGCCGCCGTTCTCGGTGGCGACGGGGACCCGGCTCGCGGCCATGGCGTCCTTGATGGCGAAGGCCACGCGATTCGCCCGATCCGAATGCACCAGGCACTCGGTCACCGGCACCACGGTGTTGGTGCCGCGGGCGAAGTGACCGATCTGCAGG
Organism: Vicinamibacteria bacterium; assembly: GCA_019694155.1. GTDB lineage: Bacteria > Acidobacteriota > Vicinamibacteria > Fen-336 > JAGNNV01 > JAGNNV01. Next base: position 8,467 of record JAIBCN010000093.1, read on the forward strand.
CGGCCCTTGTCGTCCTCGGTGAAGGTGAAAGCGGCCTTCTGCCGGAAGTGACGCGGCACGCCGTCCTCGTCGACGGGCATGCCGATCATGGGCGAGACCGGGGGCCTTCCCGGACCGAACGTATCTTCGAGCAGGCCGTCGAGGAGACGTGTCTTCTGCCTCAGCTGCTCCTCGTAGGCGACGTGCTGGAAGGAGCACCCGCCGCATCGAGACGCGTGCGGACAGGCCGGCGCCACTCGATGCGGAGAGGGCTCGAGGACTTCGACGAGCGACGCCTTCGCCGCGCCATCGTCCCCGCGATCGGTGATTCGGACGCGGACCTTCTCACCCGGGATGGCCCCGTCGACGTAGATGGTCTCGCCCTTAATCTCGGCGTACGACTCGCCTGAGAGCGCGAGGTCGGTGACGACGAGGTCGAGTTGTGGGAGGGGGTTGGTTCGTCGCATCGCCAACGGAATGGCTCCTCGCAGTGACGCCGCCGGTGGATTCCTAGGCGGCGTCAGCGCACCGCGGCGAAGCCCCTCTACGCTTTGGGACGGGGCTTCGCCATTTCCTTCTGGGCTTCCTTGCCCACGAACTGCGCGGCCTTGGACGCGTTCTCCGCCATGCGTTCGGCGGTCTCCGCGCACATCTTCTTGAGCGCGGGGGAACGGCGTCCAATGGCGCCGAGCGCGTAGGCGGCCGCCTTCTTCACGAAGAGACGGTCGTCGTTGCCGCAGCGCTCGATGATGGGGATGAAGCGGTGGAACTGGGAATCGTCGGCCTTGGGCTCGAAGTCGGCGAGCGCGCCCATCAGGGTGAACCCGGCCTTCTTGACGAACTCCTCCTTGCGGTCGGTCCAGACGACACAGCGGCCCCAGGAAAACTGGGTGGCATGGAAGAGATTGAAGCAGCAGTTGTCGCAGATGGCCTGCGAGTCGAACTGGCGCGCCCAGCGATCCATCTGGACCTTGGTGACCTTCTCCGGTTCGTCGATGAGGGAAGCGAGAAGACGCGCGTCGTAGAGCCCGGTGCCCCAGAGCTCCTGGGCCAGACGATGGTCGCGGCCGATCTCGGCCACGATCTTCTTCATCTTGACGGGGGGCACGCCGTAGGAGGCGCGGGGCTTGACGCCCAGTTTTTCGAGGGCCAGGGCGTGCTTGGGGTCTCCCTCCTGGCGCAGTCGCTTAAGAACTTCCTCAAGTGTCACGTCTTTCCTCCAGAAATCTTCCTGTCCGTTAGTTGCTGCTTCGTGAGGGGCGGGCCGCGCCCCGCGCCTCGGGGCCGCCGGTCAACGCCGCGATCTCCTCCACCACCTGCTCGGGGTTTCGAGACGACGTGTCGACGGTGAAGCGGGCGGTGCCGTAGAGGCGCTTTCTTGTTGTCAGTAACCGTCGAAGCTCGGCCATGGCTTGCGGATGGCCTTTCATCGGACGTTTGTCTCCCTGTTGCAGCACACGGTTCCAGTGGTCGTTGGCGTCAGCGCGCAGCCAGATAGTGATGGTCTGCGCCTTGAGAAGTGCGAACGTGTCCGGCGCGGTCACAATGCCGCCGCCCGTCGCGATCACACAACCCATCCCTTCGGCGAGAACGGCTTCGAGGACCGATCCTTCGAGCCTCCGGTAGTAGTCCTCACCGTGCAAGGCGAAGATCTCCGACAGGCTCAAAGACGCTTTCTCCTCAATCTTCCGATCGAGCTCGACGAACGGTAGGCCTATTCTAACCGCGAGGCGGCGTCCGATGGTTGTTTTTCCGGCGCCGCGCAGTCCGAGGAGGGAAATCCGCGCCGGACCCGCGTCTTCCGGCCGCTCAGAGAGGAGCTCCGCCACCGGGGTCGCGAGGGCCTCGGCGAGGGCGTGGAGCTTCAGCACGGAGGGGTTCGCAAGACCCAGTTCCACATCGTTCAGGAATCGGATGGACACCCCTGAAACCTGCGCCAGTCGCTGCCGGGTGAGGCCCCGGGCCTCGCGCCGGTCGCGCACGGCCCGCCCGACCTTCTTCAGAATGGGGTTCATCTGGCCTGAGCAGTATATTGCATACGATGATCGCCGAGCCCGGCACTATACTGCTTGACTCCCGCCGAACGACTCGCCTATCTTCGTCGGCTCTATGGCTGAAATCCCGGGCGGCAAAGAACCGAACGTCTCGTTCGAGACCCATCCTTCGCGGTACGTCCACTGGAAACTGGCGATCGAAGGGCCGGTCGCGCGGCTCCTGATGGACGTCCAGGAAGACCGCCCGATGCGCGAAGGGTACGTTCTCAAGACGAACAGCTACGACCTCGGCGTCGACATCGAGCTCGCGGACGCCGTCGAGCGGCTGCGCTTCGAGCATCCCGAGGTGCGCTGCCTGATCATCGGCAGCGCCAAGGACCGGATCTTCTGCTCGGGCGCCAACATCTACATGCTGGGCAGCTCCACCCACGCCTTCAAGGTGAACTTCTGCAAGTTCACGAACGAGACGCGGCTCTACCTCGAGGACGCCTCGCAGAACTCCGGCCTGCGCTCGATCGCCGCGGTCAGCGGAGCCTGCGCGGGCGGCGGCTACGAGCTCGCCCTCGCGTGCGACGAGATCCTGCTGGTCGACGACTCGTCCTCCGCGGTCTCCCTCCCCGAAGTTCCCCTCCTCGCCGTCCTCCCCGGCACCGGCGGCCTCACCCGCGTGGTGGACAAGCGCAAAGTGCGGCGCGACCTCGCCGATGTGTTCTCGAGCCTCGGCGAAGGGGTCAAAGGAAAGCGGGCGCTGCAGTGGAACCTGGTCGACCAGGCGATACCGCTGTCGAAGTTCGAAGGCGCGCTCAAGGATCGCGCCGCCGCCATCGCGGCGTCTTCGACCAGGCGCGAGGGCGCCGGAGTGGCGCTTCCCCCGGTGGCTTCGCCGGGTGAGTACGTGGAGGTCGAGCTCGACCCGAAGCTTCGCGTCGCCACCATCACGGTGAAGGGGCCGAAGGGCGCGCCCGCCGAGACCGCGGCGGATCTGAGGAAGCAAGGGGCGTCGAACTGGCACCTCCAGATGGCCCGCGAACTCGATCTCGCGCTGCTGGACCTGCGCTTCAATCAGCCCGAGATAGGCGTGATCGTCCTCAAGACGCTCGGTGATTCCGCCCTCGTCGCCGATCACGACGCGAAGCTCATGGAACTCGCGCGCACGGACTGGTTCGCGGACGAGATCCTTCACAAGCTGAAGCGCGTTCTGAAGCGCCTCGACCTCACCGCCCGCTCTCTTCTCGCGATCATCGACAAGGGGTCGTGCTTCGCGGGCTCGCTGGCCGAACTGGCCTTCGCCGCCGACCGTTCGTACATGCTCGACGCGGAAGGCGACGACGGCCCGGCCCTGAGCTTCACCCTCATGAACCTCGGCGCCCTCCCGATGTCGAACGGCCTCTCACGCCTGCAGACCCGCTTCCTCGGCGACCCCGACAAGGCGAGCGTGGAGATCCTGCATCCCTTCGACGCCGCGCATGCGATGAAGGCGGGGCTCGTCACCTTCACGCCCGACGACATCGACTGGGAGGACGAGGTGCGCCTGGCCATCGAGGAACGCGCCAGCCTCTCGCCCGACGCGCTCACCGGCATGGAGGCGAATCTGCGTTTCGCCGGGCCCGAGACCATGGAGACCAAGATCTTCGGCCGGCTCTCCGCGTGGCAGAACTGGATCTTCCAGCGGCCGAACGCGGTGGGCGAACATGGGGCATTAACGCTGTACGGCAAGCCGGAGCGGGCACGGTTCTCGTGGGTGAGGACATAGTTTGCGCGCGGAAGGTCGCAGACGGAACGTGAGAGCCACTACCAGCCAATATCGAGAGGTAAGCGAACAATGATCACCCTCCTTCTAGCCGCGGCCCTCGCCGCCCCCAAGGCCACACCCGCGCCTACCCCCGCGTTCAAGGATGCGGACCGCACGAAGCTCATCGCGGCTCTCGACGCGAAGGCCGCGCACTATGGCGATCTCTCCCGGAAGATCTGGGAGTACTCCGAGGTCGGCTACAAGGAGACGAAGAGCGCCTCCGCGCACATCGCCGAGCTCAAGGCCGCGGGCTTCGATGTGCAGGAAGGCGTCGGCGGCATGCCCACCGCCTTCGTGGCGTCGTGGGGCGCCGGCAAGCCCATCATCGGCATCATGGCGGAGTACGACGCCCTGCCCGGCCTCTCCCAGTTCGATACGCCCGAGAAGAAGGCGCGGGTCGAGGGCGATCCCGGACACGGGTGCGGGCACAACCTCCTCGGCACCGCGTCCGTCGCCGCGGCGATCCAGGCCAAGGATGAACTGGTGGCTCGCAAACTCCCCGGCACCATCCGCCTGTACGGCACGCCCGCGGAGGAAGGCGGCGGCGGCAAGATCTACGTCGCGCGCGCCGGCCTCATGAAGGATGTCGACGTGATGCTCTCGTGGCATCCGGGCGACCGCAACCAGGCGGGCGTCGGCACCACTCTCGCGAACATCTCCGCGAAGTTCCGGTTCAAGGGCCTCGCCGCGCACGCCGCGGGGGCGCCGGACAAGGGCCGCTCCTCGCTCGACGCGGTGATGCTCACCGGCATGGGCATCGAGTTCCTGCGCGAGCACGTGCCTTCGGAGACCCGCATGCACTACGTGATCACCAAGGGCGGCGAGGCTCCGAACGTGGTGCCCGCGTTCGCGGAGATCTACGTCTACGCCCGCCACTCGCACATGCCCACCCTCGACAACGTATGGGAGCGCATCGTGAAGATCGCCCAGGCGGGAGCCCTCGCCACCGAGACGACCATGGAGATGGAACTCATCAACAGCGTCTACAACACGCTTCCGAATGACGCGCTCGCCGCGCTGACCGACAAGAACCTCCGTCGCGTGGGCGGCGTCATCTACACGCCGGAGGAGAAAGCCTTCGCGGCGACGCTTGCGAAGTCGTTCTCGCCTTCCGAGACCGTGCTCCCCATCGGCAGCGAGGCCGAGATCCAGGCGCCGCGCGCCGAGGTGGGCTCCGGGTCCACCGACGCAGGCGATGTGAGCTGGCAGGTCCCCATGTCGCAGCTTTCCGCCGCGACCTTCGTGCCCGGCACCCCCGGCCACAGCTGGCAGTCGGCGGCGTGCGCCGGAACCACGCTCGGCCGCAAGGGCATGATGGTGGCGGCGAAGACTCTCGCGCTCACCGCGATGGACCTCTTCACCGACCCCGCGCAGGTCAAGGCCGCCCGCGAGAGCTTCGACAAGCGCCGCGCCGGCTTCGAGTACAAGTCGCGCGTCCCCGCCGACCAGAAGCCGCCCCTCAATTATCGGGACAAATAAGGAAACAAATGTCGAACATCGACCTCGAAGCCAAGATCCCCAACAACGTTTCGCTCGGGAGCGACAAGCGCCTTCAGCGCGCGCTCGAAGAATGGCAGCCGAACTACATCTCCTGGTGGAAGGACATGGGGCCCTCGGGTTTCCAGGAGAAGGACGTATGGCTGCGGACCGCGGTCAGCGTGGACGCCGAGGGCTGGGCCCACTTCGACTACGTCCAGATGCCCGACTACCGCTGGGGCATCTTCCTCGCTGATCCGATCCCGAACCGGACCATCGGCTTCGGCGACAACATCGGCCAGCCCATCTGGGACGTGGTCCCCGGCGAACATCGCAATACCCTGCGCCGACTCATCGTCACCCAGGGCGACACCGAGCCTGCGAGCGTCGAGCAGCAGCGCCTGCTCGGCCTCACCGCGCCCTCGCTCTATGACCTGCGCAATCTCTTCCAGGTGAACGTCGAGGAAGGCCGTCACCTCTGGGCCATGGTCTACCTCCTCCACAGCTACTTCGGCCGCGACGGCCGCGAGGAAGCGGAAGAGTTGCTCCAGCGCCGCAGCGGCAACCCGGACAAGCCCCGCATCCTGGGCGCCTTCAACGCGCCCATCGACAACTGGCTCGACTTCTTCATGTTCACCATGTTCACGGACCGCGACGGCAAGTACCAGCTTCTCGCTCTCGCCGAGTCCGGCTTCGATCCCCTCTCGCGCACCACCCGCTTCATGCTGACCGAGGAAGCGCACCACATGTTCGTGGGCGAGACCGGGGTCGAGCGTGTGGTCGCCCGCACCGCCGAACTGATGAAGCTCGATCCCAACGGCGACGCGCGCGCCCAAGGCGGCATCCCGCTGGACATGATCCAGAAGCACCTGAACCTCTGGTACACGCTCTCCCTCGACCTCTTCGGCTCGGAAGTCTCGAGCAACGCTGCGTCTTACTTCGCGGCGGGACTCAAGGGCCGCGCCAAGGAGTCGACCTACGAGGACCACAAGGCCCTCGACGGCACCTACCGCATGTCGCTCATGAAGGACGGCGCGGTGGTGGAAGACGACGTGCCGCTGCGCAACGCCATGAACGAAGTCCTGCGCGATGAGTACGCGGACGACTGTCAGCGCGGCGTCGACCGCTGGAACAAGCGCCTGGCCGAGTCGGACATCGCCTTCCGCTTCGCCCTCCCCTCGAAGCGTTTCCATCGCCACATCGGCCTCTACGCGAACATGCCCTTCTCGCCCGAAGGCCGCCTGCTCTCGCAAAGCGAGTACGACCAGAACAAGGACAAGTGGATCCCGAGCGAGGCCGACCGCGCCTACGTGCGCTCGCTTATGCAGCCAGTCACCGAGCCCGGCAAGATCGCGAACTGGCTGGGCAAGCCCAAGTCGGGGATCAAGGGGCTGCCTTTCGAGTACGAGTACGTAAGACTGTAAACACCGCCGGCCGCGCCCGCGGCGCTCCAACCCGCGGCCCACACAGCCGCCCCACCGCCAAGCCCATTGGACCTCACGTCATTGCGAGGGCCCAGTCCGTTTCGCACCGGCCCGAAGTAACCCCGCACCCGCGACACGCCGTTCGCACCTCGCGAACGCCCTCTCGTACCGACCCACGCCCCAAACGCGTGAACGTGAGCGTGAGCGTGCGCGTACGCGTGCACGTGAGCGTGAGCGTGAGCGTGAGCGTGCGCGTGCGCGTGCGCGTGCGCGTCAACGTGACACGTGAGCGTGCCCGTCGACCCGCCTCCCCTCGACGGCCGGGCTTGACCTTCGACGCTTGGACCGTCGCCTCCGCGAGGAACGAAGTCAAGGGTGGTCGCTTCGCTCGCACTTTTCCTTCGGAAAAGCTTCGCCCGTGACTTCGTCCCTCGCTACGGCGGTTCATGTGGCGTCGAAGGTCAATCCCGGCCTTCCTCTCGAAAAGGACCAAGCCGATGTTCACCACCTCGCAGCCGTCGCTCCACCGCTTCCACGCCTACCAGCTCGCCCTGCAGTTCCGGCGCATCGTCGTCCGGTGGCTGCCTCTCCGCCGCTCCGAGCTCTCCGACCAACTCGACCGCGCGTCGATCTCCGTCCCGCTCAACGTCGCCGAAGGCGCCGGCCGCTCCACGCCTCGTGAGCGTGCCCGCCACTACACGGTCGCTCGTGGTTCCGCCGTCGAGTGCCTCGCTTGCCTCGACCTCCTCGAACTCGAACTCTCCTCCCCGTCCACGGGCGAAGCCCGCGCCGTCCTCCTCCGCCTCCTGAACGTCCTCACCGCCCTCATCCGCCGGTGACGGAACCGCCGGCCGGCCCCGTGCCCCAAGCGCCATTGTCTGCCCCGTCCGTCATTGCGAGGGCTCTCTCCGTCCCGCAGCGGCCCGAAGCAATCCCGTGCCCCCGCAGATCGCGTCGAAGTCGCAAGAGCCGGGCCAGGCCGCCGCGGCCGTTATCGAAATAACCAGGCAGCTGAACGGCCGTCCTCGGGAAACGTTAGGATGGCTGAAGCCAGCGGAGGTCTTGGGCCAAAGTGTTGCGACGACCGATTGACGACAAGGGGTGTTCGACGGGCAATCGTGGTGGGACCAACGGTCCACAGGATCGTGAGGGATTTCGATGATCAGGTCCCTGGCGCTATGAATGCCGGAAAGCACGTATTGAGTATCGCCCTCGCCCTGTTGGGCCTCGGCATGGTGGTCGGCCCGGGCGTAATAATTGATGATCGACGACTCTTCCATTCCTTCTCAGAATGGAGAAACAACCCGACGCCAGAAACAGAGGCCGCATGGATTGCGGACCGTGATCGAGTCGCTCAGGAGCGTCGGCGCATAGACATGGCATTCAACATCGCAGGGTTCGCCCTCATCGGTCTGGGTGTTGGGCGCGAGGCGTGGCTTCGGCGCACCGCCGCGTCAGGCACCTCCGGCGCAGCGGTCACACAATGAGGCCAAACAACTTGCCGTCGAACAACGGGCTGCAACTGACAAAGGCCGCGAGGAGTGCCCCCTTAGCCGTCCGCTCATGGGGGCAGTCGTTGAAGGCGGCCTTTGCAGCTGAGCCCGGGTGTTATACCGACGCGGGGCCTTGGACGTTGGAGCGTGAAGCGGGGGCTTTCTTATGCCGCGAGTGAAGATCACTGATCACCTGCTCATTCCGTTTGGCAGGCCAAAGTGGAGCATTGAAAAGATCCGAATCGTCGGCGTCTCAACCGGCGGTACCTTTTTCGAGAGCGAGGGCCCTTTAGCCCATGTGGACCGGTCGAAGAAGGTCGCCCTCAGACTCCGTGACTTTGTTGATCTCGTTCCTGGCGACTTCGGCTACGACAAGGAGGACCCGGGAGAAGCCCTGGCCGTCATCCGTACGCACTTAAGGCAAACGTGCGAGCTGGATACCGACTCGGAGCGAAGATTCCTCGATCTCTACTTCGCCTACTGTGAGAAGGCCGTCACGCCCAGCGAGTGGGAACTCAAGTATTACGAGCGCAAGAACCTCGCCGTGCCCAAGAACGATCCGCTCTGGGTATTCGATGCCTTGTTGCCACTCCCGCAGGCGCACCTCTACCTCGAGGATCCACTCAGCACCACTTACAGCTTCGTTCCAGAAAAGATGGTGAAGGTCGATTTTGCCTTCTGGACAGGGGAGCGGCTTGTCGCCGTCGAGATCGATGGATCAAGTCATATAGGCAGCGAGCAGCACATCCGCAAGGACCGCATGCTCCAGCGAGCTGGTGTCTCGGTCGTCCACATACTCAATGGCGAGCTCCTGCAACACGGTGAGGACTGCGTTCGCAAGCTGTTGCCAACGGCGATCACCCAGTTTTGGCAATCCGCCGAGAGCAAGTACCGCATCAATCCGCTGAGTGTCCCTTTTTGAGTGCCACGGTCTCGAAGGCGCGGCATAACAAGGCCCTACACCAGACAAGGCGCGGAGGTGTGGCCCGCTTCCTTCGTCGAGGGCCAGTCGTTGAGGCGCGCCTTGCAGGTGAAGGCCGGTGTTAGACGGGCACGCCCGATGAACGTGCTGTCGCTGGAGCTATCCGTTGAGTTTGAAGACCCAGGGGAGGTCCATGTTCTGTGCGATGCTCGCGTTGATGGAGTGCCCGTGGCGGACTACCTGAAGCACGCGGTCAGCCTCGCTGCGCTGCACGAGAGCACCAAAGGTTCGGGAGGCTACTTCCTGATCACCTGCTCGTGTGGCGACCCAGGATGCGCAGGTATCAATAGCCCGGTGGTCGTGACGCATCACGAGACGATGGTTGACTGGGAGGTTGCCGAGCCAAGGCCACCGCGTCGGTTCTCCTTCTCTGTCGCGGAATATCGCTCCACCATTCAGGAGGCTCTGAAGAGGTTTCCATCGCAGGCGGCGGCCCTACTGGTCGGCAAGAAAAAGAAGATTGCCGCCACGCCTCTCGGGGAAGAAGCTCTGTTTCTCGGTGGCCACCTGAGCAGCCGGGGACATCGTTGACAAGACGTCCGGGGACATAGTTGACACTTTTCCCTGAGAGAACGAGGCGGCGGTTGACCCTGGCGTATGCCGGGCTTGATGGAACGGCTCCCGCCGAGGCGATAATTGCGAGCGATGCGATTCATGGTGATCGAACACTTTCGCGCCGGGCGGGCGGTCGAGGTCTATAGGCGGTTCCGGGATCGAGGAAGGATGGCCCCGGAGGGCCTGACATACATCGATAGCTGGGTCGATCTCGATTTCCAACGGTGCTTTCAAGTCATGGAAGCCGAGAGCGAAGATCACCTTCGGGCCTGGACGAGGAATTGGGACGATCTGGTCGATTTCGAGATCGTCCCGGTCCGTTCGTCAGCCGAGGCGGCGGCGGCGATCTCGCCGCGGCTTTGATCGCCTGAGCGGCGGCCCGATCACCGGGCGGCACACCGACCACGACATCGAAGCGTTCTTCCCGGGCGGGGTGGGCGGAGGTTCCGCGACAGAGGCGCGGTCGAAGAGCCTTTTCAGTTGACCTTGGAGCAGCGATGGCACGGATACATCTTGTCGAAGGACCGGTTGGGGCCGGAAAGTCGACGTTCGCCGCCACCTTGAGCGGGCTTCACAAGGCGCCGCACCTGGCCCTCGATGCCTGGATGGCGGTCCTCTTCGCGCCGGATCGCCCGGACGCCGGAGTGGTCGAGTGGTATGTGGAGCGCAAGGAACGGTGCATCGAGCAGATCTGGGCCGTCGCCCGCGACATCGTGGAGCGAGGCGGGGACGTTGTTCTCGAGCTTGGTCTGATCGAGCGCCGAAGTCGGGAGCGCCTCTATTCTCGAGTTGACGAAGGGGCATACGACATGGCGGTCTACGTGCTCGACGCGCCCCGGGAGGTCAGGCGCGAGCGCGTCCGCGCGCGGAACCTCCAGAGGGGAAGCACGTTTTCGATGGTGGTTCCCGACCGCGTCTTCGAGATCGCGAGCGATATGTGGGAAGCCCCGGACGAGACGGAATGCCGGGACCGCGACATCCGGTTCATTCAGGGCCAGGAGGGCGGGGGGGCATGACCCTCCTGCAGTTCGCGGGGAGGCTTGCCGGGCCTCAAACCCGGACCTAACATCCCGCGCAACCCGTTTCCCCCCTTTTCTGGAGGCTCAGAATGCAAAGACACTTCGTGACGTCCGCGGTGTGCGCCGCGGCGCTTTCCGTTGGCGCGGTCGCGGCCATGAACGCGCAGGAGGGCGGTGCCGCCGCCGCCATTCCTCAACTTCCGTTCCGCCTGGTGGAGAACTTCTTCCACTATCCCGCCTACTCGATCATCGGACGCGTGAGCGGCATCGCGGTTCATCCCACGACCGGGAACATCGTGGCGCTCGTCCGCGGCAACAACCCCGTGCTGGAGTTCAAGTCGGACGGCAGCTTCGTGCGCACGTGGGGCCAGGGGTCCGAGATGTTCAAGGGCGCTCACACCCTTCGCTTCGACGCGGGCGGCAATCTCTGGTACGTGGACGCGGCTGACAACATCATCTTCCGCTTCGACTCCGAAGGCCGCACCATCGGCACCCTCGGCACGAATCCCGAGCCCTGGACCTGGCTGACCCACGTGTACGAGCGCGGGGTGCCCAACAAGGCGGCGCTCTACCAAGAGACGGACATCGGCTGGAGCAAGGACGGCACGAGCTTCGTGGCCGACGGGTACGGCAACTCGCGCGTCGCCAAGTACAGCAAGGATGGCGTCTTCATCAAGGCATGGGGCGAGCGCGGCGCGCAGCCCGGCAACTTCAACACGCCGCACGGCCTCGTGGTCGACAACAACGACGTGATCTACGTCGCGGATCGCGGCAACAGCCGCATCCAGACCTTCGACACCGAAGGGAACCAGAAGGCCGTGTGGAACCTTCCCACCGCACCCTGGTCGCTCTGCCTTACCAACGGACCCAACCAGACCCTCTTCGTGGGCAGCGTGGGCCGGGTCTACAAGATGGACCTCACGGGGAAGATCCTCGGAATGTTCGGCCGCCAGGGCCGCATGCCCGGGACCATCGACTCCATCCACCAGCTGGCCTGCCCGGATGAGAAGACGCTTTACCTCGCGAACCTCTACGCTTCCCGCCTCGACAAGTGGGTGGCGCAGTAGACAGTCGTTCCGAATGTCCGCGGGCGGGCGGACACCAGCTCCTGCTTCGAGCGTCCGGCTCGGTCAGGGCGCGAGACGCTCCCGCACCCACTTCCCCTCCTCCAGCCTGTAGCGCAGGCGGTCGTGCAGGCGCGACTTCCTCCCCTGCCAGAACTCCCAGGAGTCGGGAACGAGCCGATACCCGCCCCAGTGGGGCGGCCGCGGCGGTCCGCCACTCACGAGAGTCGTGAGGAACTGCGCGCCGTACTTCGCGGCGTTCGTCACGAGCAGCGTTCGCGAAGGGATCACCTGACTCTGGGGCGAGGCCCAGGCGCCGATGCGCGAATCGAGCGGCCGCGTCTTGAAGTACTCGTCCGACTCCGCGGCGCTCACTTTCTCGACCCGGCCCTCGATGCGCACCACGCGCTCGAGCTCGACCCAGTGGAACTGCAAAGCGGCCTGCGGATTCGCCGCGAGTTCCCGCCCCTTGCGGCTCTCGTAGTTCGTGTACCAGACGATGCCGCGCGCGTCGTACCCCTTGATCAGTACCACGCGCGTCGAGGGGCGGCCGTCCGCGCCGACGGTGGCGAGGGTCATCGCGTTCGGCTCGGGGAGCTGCCCGTCGAGCGCCTGCTGGAACCACAGACCGAACTGCTCCATGGGATCAGCCAGGGACGCGCTCTCGTCGAGTTCCGCCTTCTCGTAGCTCTTGCGCAGGTGGGCGATGTCACTCATGCCCCTTATCCTGCCTCAGGCGGACGTTCGGCGCGGCTTACGACTCGTGATTCCTGACCGCCTGGCTGCCCCGGGCGAACGCTTCCTCGTTGAGGGGGATCATGGCGCACTTCGACTTGAGGGCCTGGCGGATAGCGGTGAGCACCGTCTCCTCAGGAAAGAGCGAGGTGGCCGCCTGCAACGCGCCGAGGGCCACGACGTTCTTCACCACCAGGCGTCCAAGCTCCGACGCGATCCGGGTCATGGGAACGCCGATCGCCTTCACGCCCTTGGCGAGGGCGGGAACGTCCACGATCACCGAGCTGTCATAGACGATCGTTCCCCCGGGAACCACCGTGGGACCGAACCGCGCGAGGCTCGGGGCGTTGAAGGCCACGAGGATGTGGGGCGAGGGCGAGGCGGGCGAGAGCACTTCCGTGCGCGCGATGTGGACATCCGCGTATGACGTGCCGCCGCGCGACTCCGGCCCGTAACTCGGAATGTGAGTGGCGTCGTACCCTTCGTTGATTCCCGCCCGAGCAACGAGAAGAGCCGCGGTCTGCGCCCCATCGCCTCCAGCACCCGCGAACTTCAGGGCGATGTCGTCGGTGGCCCAGCCTGAGGGAAACTCGTTGCAGAATCGCGGAGCCTTCTCTGTGGTGCCCTCGAAAACTTCCATCAGGTGCGCGGGATTGAACTCCGGTGTCCCCGGCTTGGCGTGGTCGGGCGGATTCTCGACATCCTTCTTGATCCCGAGCGGGAAGACCGCGGTCATCTTCTCCTTGACCCACTTCTCCGCGTCGGACGGGTTCATGCCCAGGTGGGTCGGACACTCGGCGAGGACTTCGACGAAGGCGAAGCCCTTGTTCTCCACCTGGAGCTTGAGCGCCTTGGTGATCGCCTTCTTGGCGCGGACGCGCTGCTTGGCGTCGTAAAGCGCCACGCGCTCGACGTACACCGGCCCATCGAGGCCCGCGATCAGCTCCGCCATCCTGATGGGAGTGCCGAAGAACTCGTTGCGGCCTTCGGGCGTGGTGCTCGTCTTCTGTCCCATCAGGGTCGTCGGCGCGAGCTGCCCGCCGGTCATCCCGTAGATCGCGTTGTTCACGAACACCACCGAGATGGGAATGCCCATCTGCGCGGTGCTTACGATCTCGGCGAGACCGATGGACGCGAGGTCGCCGTCGCCCTGGTAGCTGATAACGATGGAATCGGGATTCGCGGTCTTCTGGCCGATGGCCACGGCGGGGGCGCGGCCGTGCGCGGCCTGGGTGTTGCCGACGTTGAAGTAGTAATAGAGGAAGACGCTGCACCCGACCGGGGAGACCGCGACCGTGCGGTCCTGAACCCCGAGCTCCTCGATCGCTTCCGCGAGGTACTTGTGGGCGAGGCCGTGCCCGCAGCCCGCGCAGTAGTGGGTCGCCTGGCCCTTGAGGCCCTCGCCGTGGTCGTGGCGTTCGAACTTGTCGTAGAAGACGTTCATGCCGCCGCCTCCTTTCCCTCGAAACCCAAAACCCGTTCCACGATCTCCCGCTGCTGCGGAAGGATGCCGCCGAAGCGGCGGACCGAATTGATGACGGGCGGCGCATGAACGCCGGCGTGGCTGATGGCGAGACGCATCTCATCCTCGAGCTGCCCGTTCGAGGCCTCGACCACCACGATGCGGCGCACCCTTTCGAGCATCGGCTTCAGGGCGTCGATGGGGAAAGGCCACAGCGTCATGGGTCGGAACAGGCCGGCCTTGATGCCGCGGGCGCGCAGGTCGCGAACCGCTCCCTTGGCCATGCGGCCGGGCGTGTTGCAGGCGACGAGCAGGACATCGGCGTCGTCGGTCTCGAAGAGATCCGCGCGCTGCTCCGCCGCGGTCATGGCCGCGTACTTGGCGTTGAGGTGGGTGTTGTGAGCCTCGAGATCCGACTCGCTCAGGAAGATCGAGCAGTTCAGGTTTTCCCGATGGCCTTTGTCGCCCCACACCGCCCAGTCGGGAAGGCCGGGCTTCACCACGAAATCCGGCAGGCGGACGGTGCCCGTCATCTGTCCGAGATACCCGTCGCCCAGGATCACCACCGGATTGCGGTAGCGGAAGGCGATGTCGAAGGCGAGGATGGTGAGATCGAGCATTTCCTGCGGCGTCGAGGGCGCCAGGACCACCGCGTGGGTGTTGCCATGGCCGAGGCCGCGGCAGGCGAGCTTGATGTCGGACTGCTCGGGCGCGATGTTGCCGAGACCCGGCCCGCCGCGCATGACGTTCAGGAAGACGGCGGGCAGTTCGGCGCCGATCATGTAGGAGATGCCTTCGAGCATCAGGCTGAACCCGGGCGACGAGGTGAAGGTGGTGGCCCTCAGTCCCGCTCCCCCGCAGCCGTACATCATGTTGACGGCCGCGGTCTCGGACACCGCCTGCATGAACACGCCCTGCAGCTTCGGCAGGAGCTTCGCCATCAGCTCGGCCCCTTCCGTCGAGGGCGTGATCGGATAGCCGTAGAAGTGCCGGCAGCCCGCAATGAGCGCGCCGATCGCGGCGGCGTAGGTGCCCTTCACCACGAGCGGTTCGACGAGGGGCAGAGGCAGGCGTTCGTCCGGGATCGAACGGGCGGCTTCCCGGGCTTTATCTCTCGGGCCGAAGAGGGCCTTGGGGTCCTCGAGGACGAAGTCCTTACCCGGCTCGGCGCGCAGGCCGTAGGGCTCGGGGCAGGCGGAGATGCACAGGCCGCAGCCGTTGCACTGCTCGAGGTCGAGGTGCACGGGCACGAGACCCGTGGCGGGGTTGATCTCGGTTCCTACGGTGATGCAGTGCTTGGCGCAGGACTCTATGCACCGCCCGCAACCCTTGCAGAACTGCGGGAGGAGGAGGGGCTTGGGACGCTCGCGAACGGTGCTCATGGGACTCTTGCCTCCACACAGACGGTACGGTTCGATTCTAGGGAGGGCCGCGCGATTGGAACAGGATCATCTCGTAGTCCATTTGACTCATGCGGCTCACGGGCGCGAGCGTATGTTGGGGACGTCTCGAGGTATCGACATGACGCACCCGCCTGAGCGCAAGCCCGTTCCCATCCACCTGGCCGCCTGCTGCCCCGAGGCCCAGGCCGATGGTGTCCCGTGCACCGAACTCGGCCGCGATTGCGAGTTGTGCGATCGTGCGGTCTCTTTGCGCGGCCCCGACCCTCTCGAGGGCGATCACGCGGACCATTCCGATCCCTGGGCCGTTTGACGCCTGGGCCGGTGTGGCGCCTGGGAGAGAGACAAGGTGCGGCCTCGATTGAAGAGGCTCCGGGGATGCACCGTCAAGCGCGTTAGCTACCCACGACGCGTCGTGTGGGGCACGGGACGGCCAAAACACCCGGGCGTTCCCTCACATCCGTGGGGCCCATGGCGTTTTCCAAGTGATGGAGCGGAGCTGCCGCTCCGCTGTTCATTCAGAGGAGGTTTGGGCCCCACTGCGTTCGGGAACGGTGCTTTGGCCTATGAGTACCAGGGTACGCGCGTCACGGCCCAGGCCGCTGAGTGTCGTCGTAGCCCGCTTCATCTCCGGACCCATAGGGAAGGCTGGCGCCCAATGAGCTCAGCACCAGGTGTCTCGTTTGGGAACCGGGCCGACGCAGCCTCTTTCCAAGACCATCGGCTTCAGGTACGTTCCTCCCATGTGTAGACGAGTGACGTGCAGTCAGTGCGGCAAACCGACATACGCGGGTTGCGGCGCGCATATCGAACAGGTGCTCGGCGACGTGCCGAAGGGCGAGCGCTGCCGGTGCCGCGAAACCGCCCAGCCTTCTCCCGGCCCGGAAGAAAAGGCGGCTCCCTCCTCGCCCGGGTGGTTTGGGAAGCTGTTCGGCCGCTAGAAGGACAGGAGGCGCGTGACCTTGAACGCGAGGGTGCGGTTTCGCTGAGAGGGCGCGCCTTCCGCGCGGCTGTCGGTGAACACGAGGAAAATGTCGCTGAGGGGCCGGTGAATGAAGTTCGCGCGCACGTTCGTGTCCCAGCGCCTGGAGTTCGAGTTGTACTGCACGAGAGCGTTCAGAAACAGGCGGGTTGAGAATCCGTAGTTGACCCGCAACACGAGAGTGTCGGTGACGGCGCGGCCCCCGGGCATCTCGATCCGGTCGCGGTTCAGGGTGAGACTGCCGCTCAGGTGCTGATCGAAACGCCCGCTCAGCCCGAGCGAGGCCACACGGCGCTCGCCGTCGTAGTAGGAGCCTCCGCTGAGCCGGGCCTGAAGCATCAGCCGCTTCGACCGGCTGGTCGAAAGGGCGAGGAAGCGATCGGTGAAGCCATAACGCCCGGGCGCGACGGTGAGGCCTTCGCGTCCGTTCACGACGAAGGGCGAATCCAGCGCCTCGTCATTCGGATTCGCGCCGAGCTCGACGGTGGCGCCGTCGCGCAGGGTCACGAGGAGGCGCTCCTCCGTGTAGCGCGAATCGAAGGAGCCCGACGAGTCCTTCAGGCTGGTCAGGCCGAAGGCCGGATATACCTCGCGTATGAAACCGCGGCCGCCGAAGGGCCGGAAGCGGCGGCCCAGGAGGCCCTGGACCCGGTTCACCCCGAGGCGCGGCGTGAAGCCGGCGTCGTTCCGGAAGCGCGGCCCGACGGAGCCGATCGAGGCATCCGCCACCCAGCCCGAATCGCTCCAGGACAGCCCGGCGCGCAGCGCCGATCGATTCTTGAATCCAGGCGGCGACTCAAGCCCGGCGTCCTCGGCCAGGGCGGTGGCGGCATAGCCGTAGGCGCGCACATTGGAGCTCAACCGGAGGTTCAGGTCGATGCCGCCCACCGAAGTGTCGCCTCCCGTCGACCGGCTCCGCGCGACGAACATGAAGCCGATGTCGGAGCCGCCGAGAATCTCCCTCCTCCCGCGCGCCACGAAGAAGTCGGACCGGGGCCGCGCCTCCTCACCGCGCTCACGAACGTAGAGCGCGCCCACCCGGCCGCCCAAGGCGCGGCCGGAAAGCCTCAGGCCGATGTCGATGGGCACGGGCGCTCCTTCCGCGGAAAGGCCGATGCGCCGGCTGAAGAAGAGAGCGAGGTCGCCATTGACGCCGCTGTCGCGGCCGCCCGCGCTCGCTCCCGGATCGAGCGAGATCTGGTTCGCGCGATCGTTCCCCGGCCCGAACTGGAAGACGCCCGAATTCTCCAGGAAGAACTCGCGCTTCTCGGGAAGGCGGACGCTGAAGCGCGAAGCTCCGATCTGCTGCACGTCGGCCTCCACCTGCGAGAAATCGGTGTGGACGGTGAGATCCGCGGTCAGGATCGGCCGCAGGCCGTACTTGACGTCGACGCCGGCCGCGGCGCCGGCCCTCGAGGCGCCGTTGAGCCGCTCGTCGCGCGCGATGACGTAGGGCTTGATCCGGAGGTTGCGGCCGGAGGCCACTCCCTTGAGGCCCTCCAGCGTTCCCGCGAGCGACACGCGGTCGAGGACGTACTGGCGCGGTACGGGAGACCAGTAGCTGTCCTCCAGCCGGCCCTGAAGGTGGCGCTGGAAATTGATGCCCCAGGCCTGCTCGCCAAGGCCGGGCATCTGCAGAGCGCGAAAGGGAATCTCCATCTCCGCGAACCAGCCTTCGTTGGTGATCGTGGTCCTGACCCGCCACACCGCGTCCCAGCTCAGGTTGCGCTCGCGCCCCTCGTTGGACTTCTGCGAGTCCCAGGTGGCGCCCAGCGGATTGACGCCGAACTGATAGCCGTTGCGTCGATCGAGGAACGGGTCGAGGATGACCGCCACCCAGTCGGTCGAGGAACCGTCGAAATCCCGGCGCAGCTCGTTGTAGATGATGTCGCTCGCCCGCCGATGGGCGGCGAAGAAGCCGATGTAGAGGGCGCGGTCGTCGTAGAGAACTCTCACCTCCGTCCTCTCCGTGGGAGACGCTCCTTCATCGGGAACGCTCTGGGTGAAGGGCCCGGCCGGCTCGGCGGCGGCCCACGAAGGCTCATCCAGCCGGCCGTCGATCACCGGCGGGGCGTCGGTGCGGGTGGCGCGCAGGCGGGGGCGCTTCGTCTCCCCGGGCTCGGCTGCGATCGCGGGGGCCGCGAGAAGCGAGGACAGAATCATCAGGGTTGCGGCTGCTTTCATTTCATCGATCTTCATGAGCATGGAGGGCATTCTTCCCGGCCGCCCTCGCCCTGGAACTCCGTTTCTTGCGCCGCAATCGTCAGGCCCTCGAGCCGCGCGACGGCCGGGCGCGCCCATGTATCGTTGGGCGGTCATGACTACGCTTCTGTGGAGCGCGGTGGTCCTCGGCTTCGTCCTCGGCCTGAGGCACGCGCTCGATCCCGACCACGTGGTGGCGGTTTCCACCATCGTGTCGGCCGAGCCCAACTGGCGTCGGTCATCCCTCATCGGCTCGTTCTGGGGACTCGGGCACGCGACTTCCCTGCTGACCCTGGGCGGGCTCATCGTGGCCCTGCGGATCAACATCACCGAACTTGCCGCCTCGCGCCTCGAGATCATCGTCTCGGTGATGCTGGTGGGCCTGGGGATCTACGCGATCCGCTCCGCGCGCGCGGGCTTCCGGCTGCACGCGCACAAGCACACGCACGAGGACCCCGCGGCCGGGGAGAAGAAGGAGCATGCTCATCTCCACGTCCACAGGCCCCACGCCGAGCCGGTGCATCAGCACGCGCACACCCTGAAGTTCGGGCTGCGTCCCTACGCGATCGGCCTCGTTCACGGCGTGGCAGGAAGCGGGGGCCTCGCGCTTCTCGTGATGGCCACCGCGAAGACCGCGGCGGAGGGAATTCTCTACATGGCCGCCCTCGCCTTCGGCGCGCTCGTGGGCATGGGCATCCTCTCCGGTCTGCTCACCCTGCCTCTCAGCGCGCTGCGCGCGCGCTACGAGACGCTGCACCTGCGCTTCCAGTTCCTCTCCGGGGTGTGCAGCGTCGCCTTCGGCTTGTGGCTCTTCTCCGAGCACCTCGCGGAGTTCATGTGAGCGAAGGCGCCGGAGCGCCCAGGCGACTGATCGTCGGCGTGACCGGAGCCACTGGTTCCATCTACGCGATCCGGCTCCTCGAAGCCCTGCGCGGCACCGATGTCGAAAGCCACCTCGTCCTGAGCCGGTGGGGCGCGCGCACTCTGATCCACGAGACCGGCTACAGCCTCGACCAGGTGCGCGCCCTGGCCACGCATGCCTACAAGGACAACGATCAGGGCGCCCGGATCTCGAGCGGCTCGTTCGTCACCCTGGGCATGATCGTGGTCCCCTGCAGCGTGAAGACGCTCGCGGATATCGCCCACGGCCACAGCGGCGAACTCGTCCACCGCGCGGCGGACGTGGTGCTCAAGGAGCGGCGGCGTCTGGTGCTCGCCGTTCGCGAAGCGCCCTTCACCGACATCCATCTCGAGAACATGCTCAAGCTCTCGCGGATGGGAGTGATCATCTCCCCGCCCATGCCTGCCTTCTACACTCATCCGAAGTCGATCGAAGACCTCGTCGATCACACGGTGGCGCGCTGGCTCGACCTCTTCGGCATCCAGCTCGACGCCGCGAAACGCTGGACGGGCAAGATGGAGTCCGGAAGCCCGACCCCACCCAAGACTCCCCGCACACGAACCAGGAGAGCCCGCAAATGACCCGTCGCATCGCCCTCTTCGCTGCCTTCCTCTTCACCCCGACTCTTCTCTTCGCGCGGCCCCTGACCAGCGCCGATCTCTACAAGATGCGCTCCGTAGGGTCCGTGTCCCTCTCTCCCGACGGCACGCGGATCGCCTACTCGGTGGAGAGCAACGGCACGACCGGCCGCGCGTATCGCCAGCTCTACATCGCGACCCTCCCTTCGGGCGAATCGACCCGGGTGGGCGGCGACGCGGACCGGGCGGGCAGTGCTGTGTGGTCCGCCGACGGGAAGATGTTCGCGTTCAACGGCAAGGTCGGCGACAAGAGCGGCCTTCATGTCGCGAACGCCGACGGCACGGGCATTCGCTTCCTCGCGGAGATGACCGACACGAACTCGCCCCTGACCTTCGAGGGCGCCACCATCGACTGGTCGCCGGACGGCCGGCAGATCGCCTTCGTCTCCACCGTTCCTGGCCCCGAGACGAAGGACGCGACCGGCGACCCCATCGTGATCACCCGCTACCTCTACAAGCCCGACGCGGGCGAAGGGCACACGCGGTTCAATGACAACCGCCGCCGCGAGATCTTCGTGATCGACGTCGCGGGCGGAACGCCGCGCGCGCTCACCACCGGGCCGCGCGAGCACCACTCGATCGACTGGTCGCCGGACGGACGCGAGATCCTCGCGGTCTCGAACCTCGACCACGACCCCGACTACTTCTACAACCAGGATGTGGTGGCGATCTCGCCCGGCAACGGAGCCATCCGACGCATCACCGCCACGGAGAGCGCCGAGTATCAGCCCAAGTTCTCGCCGGACGGAAAGCAGATCGCCTTCCTCGGCACGAAGCGCGGCCTCACCGATCTCGAGACCACGATGGAGGACACGCACGTCTGGGTGATGAACGCGGATGGGACCGGACGCCGGGAGATCGGCGCCGTGGTCGACAACCGCCAGGGCAACCACAGCTTCTCGCCGGATGGCGCGTCGGTTTACTTCACCGCCCTCGATCGCGGGAGCGTGCGGCTGCATCGCATCCCTCTGTCGACGGGCAAGGCGGAAACCATCATCTCGGAGCCGGGCTCGGTGGGCGGCTACGCGGTTGCCAAGGATGGATCGATCCTCTACACGTTCGCGGGGCTCTCCGATCTGGCCGAGCTGTTCATCCGCGAGACGAACGCGCCCGCGCCCGCGCGCAAGGGCGTGCCTCCCGGCGCGAGACTCATGGGGCCCGGCCCGGCGCGGCAGCTCACCAGCCTCAACAAGGCGGCGCTCGAAGGAGTCGACATAGCCCCCGTCCAGAGCTTCACGTTCATGGCCGCCGACTTCAAGTTCGAAGTCGAGGCTTTCCTCACCCTGCCTCTCGGCCGCACCGCGGACTCGAAACACCCGATGATCGTGATGATCCACGGCGGGCCGCACGGCCAGCAGGGCCCCGCCTTCAACTTCAAATCGCAGTTCTACGCGGGTCAGGGCTACGCGACCCTGCAGGTCAACTATCGCGGCTCCACCGGCTACGGGCAGAAGTTCGCGGACGGCGTGTTCGCCGACCAGAACGGCCAGGAAGGCATGGATGTTCTCTACGGTGTCTCCGCCGCGCTGCGCCGCAACCCCTGGATCGATCCCGCGCGCCTCGGCGTCGAAGGCACGAGCTACGGCGGGCAGCTCTCCTCGTGGCTCATCACGCAGACGCCGATCTTCAAGGCCGCCATACCCACCGCCGCCATCACCAACATCATTTCCTACAACTACATGACGTACTACAACCAGTACGAGGAGATGGAGTGGGGCATGCGGCCTCACCAGGGCAACCTGATGGACGTGCTGTGGGAGCGATCCGCCCTCAAGCACGTGGCCAAGGCGAAAGCCGCGACGATGATGGTGCACGGAGAGAACGACAACGACGTGCCCATCGCAGAGGCCGAGCAGTTCTACATCGCTCTGCGCGATGTCGGGGTCGACGCGATCTTCGTGCGCTACCCGCGCGAAGGCCATGGCATTCGCGAGCCGAAGCACAACGTGGACCTGATGGACCGCTCGGTCGCCTGGTACGAGAAGAGCTTCGCGAAGAAGTAGCGGATGACGGTCACGAGGGCGCGATTTGACGGCCGGGTCGCGGCCGCAATTCTCGTCTTGAACCTCGTCGCTCACTTCGTGCCGTTCGAGCGGCCGGGCTTCCAACCCGATGACTTCGGCTGGCTGGAACTCGCGCGTGGCGGCGAGCCGTGGAGTTTCGTCGGCACCGCCCTTCACCAGGGCGTCCGGCCCCTTGGCCTCACTCTCTTCATGATGGAGCCCTACGTTCTGGGACTCCACGAGGCCACCCAGCTCGCGATTCTCATCGGCACGACGAGCGTCCTCACCCTGCTCTCCTATGCGTGCCTCGCCTGGTTCCTTCCGCCGGGTCTCGCCCCTCTCGCCTCCCTCGCTTTCGTGCTCTGGCCGGTGAAGCACGAGATCTACGCGTCGCAGCTCTTCGGCGTGAACAACCTGGCGGCGATCCTGGTCGTCGCCTCCGGGGTCGTCTTCGCTCGCTGGGTCCGGAGGGAGAGCGCCCTCGCTCTCGCGGCCGCCGTCGCGGCTTACGGCCTGTCTCTCTTCATCTATGAGATCGGTTACGTGGCTCCGGCCCTGTTCTATTTCGCGGCGAGGCGCGAAGGGCCGAGAGCGCGGGGCGCCGCCTGGTTTCTCATTCCCGCGGCCCTCTACTGGGTTTTCCGCTGGACTCATCCCGACGTCGTCATCAGCACCGGGCGGTTCGACATATCTCTCGAGGCCCTGCGCACGGGACTGCCTTCCCTGCCCTCGAACCTCATCGGCTTCCAGCTCGCCAGAAACATCGCCTACGGACTGTTCGCGGTATGGAGCGGACCGGCCTGGTTCCTCGCGGTGTGCCTGGCGACGAGCGCCGGTGTGGCGGCGCTCGCGGGAAGGTGGATGCGGGAGGCGGCCGGCGAACGCGCGGAAGCTGGAGATTCCTGGCGCATCGCGGGAGCCGGGCTACTGAGCGCTTTCGCCCTCGCCGCTCCCGCCGCCATGATCCTCGTGGAGAGCCGCCACTCGATCCTCGCTTCGCTGGGCATGGGGGTGGTGGTCGCGGCGATCGCGACGCGGATCCCAAGGGTCCTCGGTCAGGCCACGTTCGTCGTCCTGCTCCTCTCCTCGCAAGGCCTCGCCTTGAGGCAGGCGGAGGTCTCGCGGCTTCAGGCGTCGGTCCACCAGGCGCTGGCCGAGCAGCGGGCCGAGATCCGGGCAGCCAAGATCGTGGTGATCGACATCGCGAGCCTCGCCGAGCGCGTGCCCTACACGTGGGGCGAGAAGAAGACCAACGTTCTGCGCGCCTACTGGGGCCTTCACGCCTTCGCGGCGGGCGGCCTCAGCGCCATGGTCGCGGACGTGCTGCATCCGGACCCGGGCTCGTCACAGCCGCGCGTGGCGGTGTGCGCCTCGGGCCTCGCCGTCTCTGAGGAATCCGTACGCTGCGCGCGGCACTACCAGACGGGCCGCCCCTTCGCGGTGCGCCGCGAGGGGACGCTCGTCATCGACTTCAGAACGCTGCCCCTGCCGCTCTCCTAGACGTTCTTCTCGAGCCAGGCGGCGTAGGCGTCGATGAACTTCTGGAAGAACGCCCGGGTGGCGTCGTTCCTGATGGCGCCGGACGCGTCGAAGAGCTCGGCGGCCCCGCCGATGTAGGCCTCCGGCTGAGGCATGGTGGGCACATTCAGAAAGACGAGACTCTGGCGGAGGTGATGATTCGCGCCGAAGCCGCCGATGGCCCCGGGAGAGACGCTCATCACCGCGCCGGGCTTGCCGCTCCAGACGCTGCGGCCGTAAGGCCTCGACCCCACGTCGAGGGCGTTCTTGAGAACGCCGGGCACGGACCGGTTGTACTCGGGGGTCACGAAGAGGACGCCGGCCGCCGCGTTCACCCGGCCGCGAAACTCCACCCAGGGAGCGGGAGGCTCGGAGTCGAGATCCTGGTTGTAGTGCGGCAGGCCTCCGATCTCGACGATCTCGAGCTTGAGCGAGGCGGGGGCGAGCGCGGCCAGGGCCAGCGCGGCCTTGCGATTGAAGGAGTCCTTGCGAAGGCTCCCGACGAGTACGGCGACGTTTCTCAGTTGGCTCATGGTTCCTCAGGCCCCCATTCGCGGGCGAGCTTCCATTGTGGCATCGAGGGGCGTTCCGGCACGATTCAGGCAATCGCGTAGGAGCGCGGCGGCGGACCCGCCGCCCTGAGGAACGTCAGCGCCCGAGTGAAGGAGGAACGAGGGAAGCGAGGCGAGGCGGGCGAGCATCCTGATCTGGCAGCGCCCCGTATCCGGGCCGAACCCCGGGATGAGGGCGGGCAGGCGGGACAGGGCCTGAGTCGGGGTCAGGGGAGAGAGCGAGCAGGAGGAGGATCTGGCCGGCTCGATGAAGACGAGCGCACCCACGGGAGCGCTCCACAGACGCCGGCCGGGAAACTCGGCATCCGGGTCGAGCGGGCGCTTGCGCGCCTCGCCATGAAGCCCCTGCATGAATCGAAGGCGGACCGGAGCGGCGCTGAAGCCGCCTCCTTCCTGGCTCAGAGCCACGCTGTCATCCGAGAGGAATCCCCAGCCGCGCCGCGCGAGGTTCAGGGTGAGCGTGGTCTTCCCGGATCCGGACGGGCCCGCCACCAGAACCGCGGAAACACCTTCTTCGGGCGCGAGCGCGGCCGCGTGCAGCTGGACCCTTCCTTGGTGACGCAGCATGGCCCCGAGCGCGAGGTGAATGAGGTAACCCATGCCGTGATGATCCGGCATGCGGATGAGACAGCGCCTCGCGGCGGGCTGCAGGGTGACGCCGCCCCAGGGCGTCCGGCACTCCTCGGCCTGAAGACGCAGGCCCCATCGAGGAGGATTCGCGAAAGGTCCGAGCGGACGGCCGCGCTCGAAGGAGATCTCCCAGGTGCTGCCTGAAGCACCCTCCGCCGGCCCCTTCAAGAACCAGACCGTGGCGCCGCCTCTGGCCCATTGCGCGAGTTCGAGTTCGCCCGTAAAGCGCAGGGTCAGACCACAGGCGAGGGGAAGGGCCATCACCTCCGGTGATTCAGTCGAGGCCCCCATCAGAGGGGCCGGGGCCGCCGTCGAGGGTGCCGCCCGACGAGGATTGCTGGAGGAGTCCGCCGGCGCCCGCGATGAGTTCGCCGGGCTCGGAGATGGAGGGCTCCACGAAGGGGGCGCGCGCCGGAGGTTCATCGGCGAAACGCCATCCCTTCACGTCGGGTGGAGGTGCGATGGGTTGAGTCGTCATTGGAAGATGGCCTCGGCCTGCGTGGTGAAAGCGAAGGACCCGCCCTTCCAGACCTCGAACACGATGTTGATGTCGACACTGCCGCCCGGCGCGAGGGGCCCGGGGAGGACGCGGACGAGCGTCGAGTTGAGACCGCCGCCGATGGGCTGCGCGGGCGGTCCTTCGAGGGAGAGACCGTGCACGGTGGTCACGCCGATGGAGGTGGCGGGGATCGTCCGCGTGGCTCCGGTCACCGGGCGGAGGTCGGCCTGCGCGCCGCCAGGCGAGTATCCGGGCGCGTTGAGGTCGGTGAGCCTCACGAATCTCCACCTGATGGCGGTGATCGCCTGGGCGGTGTTGTTCGTGACCCGGAATCGGAACTCGATTCGTTTGGGGGTCGTGCTCGCGTCGGGGGCGCGGTTCGGCGCGACGGTGGCGGCAGCGAGGGGCTCGACCATCGAGAAAGGCAGGTTCACGGTTCTCCCCGACATCTGCGATCGGGGACCGGCCGCGCCGAGTTGGGAGGGCGCGCCCGTGTAGGCCGAGGCGCCGTCCGCCGAGACGAACGCGAAGTCCGCGCTGTTGTTGTTGGTATCGATCGACACGCCGTTCGAGGACTTGCGAACGAACGCGTACTCGCCGTCGAGGACGATTCCCGCGCCGGGGGAAAGGCCCGCGCCTTCCCGATAGAGGGGGTCGCCCACCGACGAGAACCCGACCGCGTCGAGCCGGGTCGCGAGGGTCAGGGTGGAGGTCGAGCTGAAGAGCGCGAGACCGGCCGCGTCCGGAAGGTCGCCCGCAAACTGGAGATCTCCCGAAGCCACCAGGGCCGGCGAGGCGGGCAGGGGCGGGGTCGCGGCCGGGTAGAGACCAAGCGGGCCCGCCGCGAAACCCGAGGTCGGGTCCCCGTTCACGATCAGGAAGAACCGGCCCGCCTTGAGGATGGTGCCGCCCGGGATGACGGCCAGGGTTCCCGTCGCCGATTCGGCGAGCGCCCATCCGTCCGCTCCGATCGTGATGTCGCCGTTCGTTTCGTTGACGAGCTCGACGAATTCGTTCTTCGCGCCGGTTCCACCCACGTTCGTCCCGTGAGTACGGAACTGGGAGATGCGAACGTCGCCCGCCGCCACCGGGGTGGGATCGAGAACCTCCTGGCCGCCGGAGAGCGTGGCCGTGCTCGGGAGATTGGTCGCATCGCCCGAGTACTCGGCGGTGATGGCGCGCAGGCCGGCGGGCAGCGCGCTCGTCGAACACTGGGCCGTGAAAGACGGGGAGAGCGTGACAGACGCGCAGCCCGCGATGGCGATGCCGTCACTCATGAATGCCACCGAGCCCGTGGGCCCGCTCCCGGTCACCGTGGCGGTGAAGGTCACGGAGTCGCCGACGTTCGAGGGATTCCGCGAAGAGGCGAGAGAGGCGACGGTCGCCTGCGGAGCCAGGGGCGGGAGGAATCCCGGAGCCAGCGAGTAACCCGGTCCGGCGATCGCGCCGCCGAGGCTCGGCGTCCCGATCACGCCCTGCATCGAATACGTTCCTCCGGCGACCGGCCCTCCTCCTCCCGAGAAGACGTGGCGTATCGCGTCGTAGGGTTGGGCGAGCGCGGCCGGCGGGTGAGCGAGACCCAGGGCCAGGCCCGCGAGGACGACGCGCTTCATGAGTTGGGTCACCGGCGCCAAGCGGGGCTCAGCGAACCCGGCCCACGTTGTTCGAGCAGGCCACGTTGTTGCAGTGCACAACCCGTAGGCGGTGATTGGTGGCGTCGTAGTAGCTGACGAGCGGGAAGCCGTCTCTGCCGATGGCGATGGAGTTGAAGGTGCCCACGTCGCCAAAGCTGTCCGGCGTGGCGAGGGTCGCGGAGGCGCAGGCGACATCGTCGCAGTGGGCCACAACCAGATTGAGACTGGTCGCCTCGTAGTACACGATGACCGGCAGCCCGTCGGAGCCCGTGGCCACCGAGTTGAAGAGGCCGGCCGGGCCGTTTCCAACGGCGATGGTGGCGTTGGTCAGGCCGGAAAGGAAGTTGTTTGCGTGCGCGGTCTTGAGTTTCCCGTTCACCGCGTCGCGATAGGCCACGATGGGAGAGTTGCTGTCGATGCCCAGGGTGACCGCGGTGTATTGTCCGGTTCCCGCCGCGGCGTCGCCGACCACGACGATGGGCGAGTTGCACAGGTTGTCGTTGCAGCGGGCGATCTTGAGGCGGTCGTTGGTCTCGTCGTGGTAGCTCACTATCGCGAGGCCGCCGGTGTTGGTGATGGAGGTGAAGGTCCCCACGACGTCGTCCGCCGCTCCCCCGTTGTCCATCACCTTGATCGCGCTGGCGGAGCAGACCGCGTTGCTGCAGATGGCGAGCTTCAGCTCGCGATTCGCCTCATCGTAGTAACTGATCATCGGAAAGCCGGTGCTGCCGTTCTTCGTGATCGCGGCGTGGGTGCCCCCGCCCGTGTCGACCACCACGGAGGTGGCGGCGGAGCAGACGACGTCCGCGCAATGCGCGACCTTGAGCGCGTTGGCGGTGGCGTCCCAGTAGGCGATGACGCCGCGGTTGTCGCTCCCCAGGGTGATGGAGGAATACTGGCCCACGTCGTTGGCGCCACCCCCGTTGTCGGCCACCGCGATCGCGGCGGTCGTGCAGGCGGCGTCGTTGCAGTGGGCCACCTTGAGGCGCCGGTTGGTGATGTCGTAGTAGCTGATGAGCCCAAGTCCGTCGGAGCCGATCACGATCGAGCTGTAGTAGCCGACGTTGTTGGCGGCGCTGCCCTCGACGTTCGAGATGGCAAAGCCGGGCTGACCGCTCGCCGAAGAGACGCAGACCACGGTTCCGTCCGCGTTGACCGTGTTGATGGTGGCGCCCGGAAGGCATCCGGCGCTGATCGCGGCCTGCGCGCCGAGCGCGGCCCGCGCGGCCGAGGCGGTGCTCGCCCCGGTGCCGCCCTGAGCGATCGAGAGCGGCGTTGACAGCGCGGAGAGAGACGTGATGTCGGCGTTGGCCCCGCTCGCAGCGGCGCCGAGGTTCGAGCGGGCGGCCGCGGGGGTGGAGGCTCCCGTACCCCCTTGGCCCACGCCGATCACGGTGCCCGCGAGCACATACCCCGAGGATGCGACGCCGCCCAGAGTCGCAGCGTCGCCAGCCTTGGACGCGAACACGGCGTTGGGGGTGGGCGTCACTTCATGGCGGGGCGTGAGAAGAGTGAAGGCCGAGGCCGACCCTCCCGGCCGCACGCCGATCTCGAGCCAGCGCGCCTCGCCCTGAAACTGCGCCCCGAAGTCGAGCTTTACCGCGAAGAGCCCGGCCACGACCGGCACGTTGGCCTTCAGGAGCGTTCCGCCGATCTGCGCCCCGGAAGCGGGGGCGTCGAAGAGCTTGAACTCCAGGTCGTACGAACCGGCCGCCGGCGCTCCCGCATCGGCGAGCTGGCCCTGGTAGGTAAACGCCGTGCCCAGGGGTGTTTGGGATCGCGCATGGGAGGCCAGAAGCAGGGCCAGGACCGCAAAGCAGACACTCCGCGCAGTCCTCTGCCGCACCCTTCTAGGGCCGGCAATCCAGGATCGTCGTTCAGCTTGATGGCACACAGGTCGCATTCGAGAGTTCCCTCAACCCTGACGTGCGGAATCCGGGGCCAAAACCGGACAATTCAATTTCTGGAGGTGAGCTGGTTCACCTCGTCGGGGTCTCAAGCCGAATCCGATCTGGCATACTGAAAACCCCCACCTCAATGAGCGCCTTGACCCTCAATTCCGCCGGCACGGTTTCGCCTCGGACCATCACACGGCTCCTCCAGTCGTGGCAGGCGGGCGAGGATGCGGCTCTGGATCGACTTTTTGAACACATCTACCCGGAGCTGCGGCGCATGGCGGAGGGTCTCGCCTTCAGGAATCGGGGCCACACCCTGGAGCCCGCCGCCCTCCTGAGCGAGGCTTACATCCGGATGGTGAGCCAGCGGCTCGCCACTCTCGAGAACCGGCGGCATTTCTTCGCGATCGCTTCGAGGCTGATGCGCCAGGTCCTGGTCGATCACGCGCGCGAGCGCAGGGCCCTCAAGCGAGGAGGCGGCTGGGAGCGCGTCACCCTTTCGGGCATCGGGGCTCCGGGACTCGCCGAACCGGACATCCTCGACCTCCACGAAGCACTCGAGCAGCTCGACGCCGTCGATCCTCGGAAGGTGCGGGTTCTGGAGATGCGGTACTTCGGCGGGATGAGCCTCGACGAGATCGCGCGCGTGGAAGGCGTCGTCGAAAAGACCGTGCAACGCGACCTCCGATTCACCGAGGCCTTCCTGCACAACGCCCTCCGTCCGCGCCGATGAAACTGGGACTGGAGAGGCTGGCCCGCGCGGAGGTGATCTTCAACGCCGCGATCGAGCGTCCGGCCGGGGAGCAGGCGGAGCTGATCGCGCGGCTCTGCGGCGGGGACCAGGATCTGCTCGATTTCGTCCGCGACCTCCTTCACAGCGACGAGAGCGGCGGCGGTGAAGCGGTGAGCGCCCTGGTGGCCCGTTCGAAGCAGGAGGCCGAACGGGCGGCGCCGGGTCGCGACGACAGCCACGTCCCCACCCGCATCGGTTCCTATTCCATCCAGGGCGTTCTCGGCCAGGGCGGCATGGGTGTCGTCTACAAGGCCGTCCGCGACGACGACTTCGAGAAGGTCGTGGCGATCAAGGTGGTAAAGCGAGGAATGGACACGGGGGCGGTGCTCGAACGCTTCCGCCAGGAACGCCAGATCCTCGCCTCCTTCGACCATCCCAACATCGCGCGGCTCCTGGATGGCGGACAGACCGACGACGGCCGGCCCTACCTGGTGATGGACTACGTCTCTGGCACCGAGCTCATGGACTTCATCCGCGAGCGGCGGCCTTCCATCGAGCAGAAGCTCCGGCTGTTCCTCGCGATCTGCCGCGCCGTCGAGTACGCGCACCGGCGGCTGGTCGTGCATCGCGACCTCAAGCCTTCGAACATCCGGGTGAACGAAAAGGACGAGCCGGTTCTCCTCGACTTCGGTATCGCCAAGCTCCTCGACGCGGACGCACGGATGACCCAGACCGGCTTTCCGGCCATGACGCCGCAGTACGCCGCGCCCGAGCAGGTGCGCGGCGAGCCCATCACGGTGGCGGCCGACGTCTACACCCTGGGTCTGCTGCTCTACGAGATGCTGAGCGGCGCGAAAGCCCACCGGATCGCTTCGATGTCGGGACCCGAGGTCTTCCGCGCGGTCTGCGTGGACGACGCGCCGAGCCTCGCGACCACCGCGCCGGGCCTGCCCAGGGATCTGGACGCCATCGTCTCCATGGCCCTGCGCAAGGAGCCCTCGCGCCGCTACCCTTCGGCCGGTCGCATCGCGGAGGACGTCGAGCACTTCCTCAAAGGCGAGCCCGTGAACGCGCGCGCGGGCTCGCGGGCGTACAAGACGGGAAAGTTCCTGCGGCGGCACTGGCGCGCGGCTCTCGCGGTGAGCCTGGTGCTCGTGACAATCGCGGGCTCGAGCCTCGCCCTCCTTCGATTCGCGAGGCAGGCCGAGCGGGAGCGGCAGAAGGCGGAGCAGGTGTCTTCGTTCCTCACCAGCATCTTCCGGGTCTCCACCCCGAGCGAAGCCAAGGGCAACACCGTCACGGCGCGCGAGATCCTGGACGCGGGCGCCGAGAGGATCGGCAAGGACACGACCCTTGCCCCCGAGGTCAAGGTCGACATCATGGAGACGGTGGCTCTCGTCTACTACTCTTTGGGCCTCTTTCACCGCTCGACAGAGGTGCTCGAGGCCTCTCTCGGCCTGCGGCGTCAACTGGGCGTCGAGGCGGACATCGCCGCCACCATCGGAGCGCTCGGCTCCGTGCGCAGCGAGATGGGCGACTACAAGGCGGCGAGCGATCTGCTCAAGGAGAGTCTCGCCATTCAGCTCCGTGTGCGACCCAACGACCCCGACGTGGGGCGAGTGGAGAACGACCTGGGCGTTCTGCTCTACCACCTCGACGACTGCGAGGAGAGCCAGCGGCTGTTGCGCGACGCCCTCCGGTTCGTCGAGAACGGGGTCGGCGCGGAGCGCTCGACGGTGAAGAACAACCTCGGGCTGTGCAGCATGCGCCTGTCGAAGTACGACGAGGCGATCGCCCTGTATTCCGAAGCCCGGACTCTCGACGAGAAGGCGGCCGGGAAAGGCGACATCGGCGTCGCCAACGCCCTGACCAATCTCGGATTCGCCCTGGCCCAGAAGGCGCGCTACCCCGAGGCCGAGCCGCTTCTCCGCGAATCGGTGGCCATCCGCAAGCGGGTTCTGCCTCCGACCCACTCCGAACTCGCCCGTTCCTACAGCAATCTCGCCCGGGTGCTTCTCGAGGTCGGGGATCTTCCGGGGGCGGCTGAGGCGCAGAAGGAGACACGGATCATCCGCGACGCCTTGTCCCATTCGCCCCTCGTCGTCACCGACGACTTCGTGGATGGATCCCTCCATCTGGCCCTTGGGGACTGGCGCGCAGCCCGGAAGAGCCTGACCGATGCAGTGGATCGGGGCCGCACCCTGCTCGGCGCGGACCATCACGACACCCTGCAGGCGATGTCGGCCCTCGGCGTCGCACTCGATCGGTTGAACCAGCGAG
This sequence comes from Vicinamibacteria bacterium, assembly GCA_019694155.1. GTDB lineage: Bacteria > Acidobacteriota > Vicinamibacteria > Fen-336 > JAGNNV01 > JAGNNV01. The sequence goes on from JAIBCN010000093.1 coordinate 40,329, forward strand.
CCGAGGCGGAGCGCCTCCAGGGAGAGGTGCTCGACGCCGCTCTTCGCCGCTACGGCCCGCGCCATTCCCTGGTCGGCCTGGCCGGAGCCCGCATGGCCGCGCTGCGCCTCGAGGCGAACCAGATCCAGGAAGCACTGTCCTTGGGCCGCCAGGCCGTTGAGGTCCTGTCCGAGGCTCACGGCCGCGACCATCCGAAGGTCGCGGATGCCCTGATGGTCGAAGGCGCGGCGCTCAGCGCGGCCGGGCGGAAGGACGACGCGCGGCAAGCCTTCGCCGAAGCCCTTCGCATCCGCGCGACGAAGCTGCGGCCGGGGAATCCCGCGATCCGCGAGGCCGAGATGGCAGGCGGGTCAGGCCGGAAAACGGAAAAGCCCTCCGCGCTGCCGTCTGGAGCCGGTGGCGCTCACGGAACCTGAGCGCAAAGGGTGGGGTCCTGCGCTTGCTTCAGGCTTCCTCAACGCGGAGGCATGCACACCGCAAGACGACTGTTGGACCCCGAGATAGCGAC
>JAIBCN010000082.1 GCA_019694155.1 Vicinamibacteria bacterium
CGCGCCCGGACCCGGCGAGGGCCGCGAGCGGGAGGGTTCTAACCCGCCTTTTCGATCACCATGATCGGTTTTTCGCCGGAGACAACGACTTCGCGCGTGATCACGCATTCCTTCACCTTCTTCAGGGAAGGAAGCTCGTACATGAGGTCGAGCATGAGGTCTTCGAGAATCATCCGGAGGCCCCGGGCCCCGATCTTTCGCTCGATGGCGAGATCCGCGATCGCGAGCATGGCGTCATCGGTGAAGCGGAGCTTCACGCCCTCGTACTCGAACATCCGCTGGTATTGCTTGATGATGGCGTTGCGCGGCGTGGTGAGGATGTCGATGAGGGCGCGCTGGTCGAGGTCGTGCAGGGTTGCCACCACGGGGAGGCGGCCGATGAACTCGGGGATGAGGCCGTAGCGGATGAGGTCCTGGGGCAGGACCTTCTGCAGCAAGGCCTGCTTCTCGACGTTCTTGGACTCGGCCTCGGCTTTCTGGCCCGCGCGGAAGCCCAGGGTCTTGCGGCCGATCCGCCGCTCCACCACCTTTTCGAGGCCGACGAAAGCGCCGCCGCAGATGAACAGGATGTTGCTCGTATCGACCTGGTAGAACTCCTGGTGCGGATGCTTGCGCCCGCCCTGAGGAGGCACGTTCGCGATGGTGCCTTCGAGGATCTTCAGGAGCGCCTGTTGCACTCCCTCGCCCGACACGTCGCGGGTGATGGAGGGGTTTTCATCCTTCCGGGAGATCTTGTCGATCTCGTCGATGTAGATGATGCCCTCCTGGCACTTCTCAATGTCGCCGCCCGCGGCCTGGAGGAGCTTGAGGATGATGTTCTCCACGTCCTCGCCCACGTACCCCGCCTCGGTGAGGGTGGTGGCGTCGACCATGGCGAAGGGCACGGCGAGCATGCGCGCGAGCGTCTGGGCGAGGAGGGTCTTGCCCGTGCCCGTGGGCCCGATGAGGAGGATGTTCGCCTTCTGCAGCTCGACGTCGCCGCGGATCTTCTGCTTGGAGATCTGGAGCCGCTTGTAGTGGTTGTGGACGGCCACCGCGAGCTTCTTCTTGGCCATGTCCTGGCCGATGACGTAGTCGTCGAGGAATTTCTTGACGTCGTGCGGAGCGGCGAGATTGCCCTTGGCCTTGGGGGTCGGGGTCTTCTTGTCGTCCGCGATGATGTCGTTGCAGACCTCGACGCACTCGTCGCAGATGAAGACGGTGGGCCCGGCGATCAGCTTCCGGACGTCGCCCTGGTCCTTGTTACAGAACGAGCAGCGCAGCGTCTCGCCGTCGTTTCTCTTCATCGTCGTCATGCGCTTGGGGGTACCCCTCGAGCCCGCGGGCTCAGGCTTTTTCCTTCTCTCGCTTGGCGATCACCTGGTCGATGATGCCGTATTCGACGGCCTGGGTGGCGCCCATGATGAAATCGCGGTCGGTGTCGGTGGCGATCTTATCGACGGGCTGGCCGGTGTGGGAGGCCAGGATCTCGTTCAGGGTGTCCTTCATGCGCAGGATCTCCTTCGCCTGGATGGCGATGTCGGAGGCCTGGCCCTGGGTGCCGCCGAGCGGCTGGTGGATCAGGATACGGGCGTTGGGGAGGGCGCAGCGCTTGCCCTTGGTGCCCGCGGCGAGGAGGACGGCGCCGAAGGAGGCGGCCTGTCCCACGCAGATCGTCTGGATGTCCGGCTTGATCAGCTGCATGGTGTCGTAGATGGCCATGCCCGCGGTGACGACACCGCCCGGAGAGTTGATGTAAAGGTGGATGTCCTTCTCGGGATCCTCCGCCTCCAGGAACAGGAGCTGAGCGATGACCAGGTTCGCGACCGCATCGTCGATCGGGGTGCCGATGAAGATGATGTTGTCCTTGAGGAGGCGCGAGAAGATGTCGTAGGCGCGCTCCCCGCGGGCGGTCTGCTCGACCACCATGGGCACGAGCATGGCGTGGGTGTCCCTCATTCGAAGTTCACTCTAGCAGCGGCCCGGATCATGTCAATAATGCGGCGGTCCCTCGCCTGAGCGGTCAGACGGGCCCTCTGGTCGGCATCCAGCCGGCCGGAGATGGCCTGCTCGCTCGTGCGGGCCCGGGCGGCCAGGCGCTTGATCTGGTCCTGGACGTCCGCTTCGGTGGCTTCGATCTTCTCCGCCTTCCCGATGGCATCGAGGAGGATCTCGAGCTTCACCTGCTTCTCGGCGCCGTCCTTCTGCTCGGCCGCGATCTTCTCCCAATCGAGTTTCACCTTCTGGAGGTCGATGCCCTGCTGCTGGAGATTCTCGGCGAAGCGGCGGGTGCGGGCCTCGACCTGCTCCTCGACCAGGCTCTGGGGGATGTCGAAGGTGGCCATGTCCGCGAGCTTGTTCAGGACGGCGTCCTCGACGGCCACGTCCTCGTTGTGCTTGAGGGCGCGTTCGATGCGTTCGCGGACACTGGTCTCCAGAGCGGCGAAGTTGTCGAAGTTGAGGTCCTTGGCGAACTCGTCGTCCTTCGCGGGGAGAGCCTTCACCTTGATGGCGCGGACGACGACGTGGTAGTCCACGGTGCGGACGATGGGGGAGTTCTTGTCCTCGTTCTCGTGTTCGACGGCGCGGACGTCCTTGGCGTCGCCCACGTTGATCCCGACCAGGGCTTCGTTGAGCTCCTCGTGGTTGCCGGAATGACCGACCTCGATGAGGGTCTCCTCGCGCTTGCGGGCCTCGCCGGTGGAGTGGTCGGTGATCTCGATGTCGACCTCGACGAAATCCCCCTTCTGAGCGGCGCGGTCGGGCGCGGGCTCGAAACGGGCGGAGGCATCGCGGAGGCGGTCGATCTCGGTATCGAGCATGGCCTGAGTCGCCGTTTCCTTCTTGACCGAAACCTCGATGCCGCGGAAGGCGGGGATCCTGACCTCGGGCAGGATGTCGAAGGTTACCCGGAACTTGAGCGAACCCTCGGGCCCAAGCTCGACCTTGTCGAGCTTGGGGGAAGCCACCGGTCGGAGGTTGTGGGTCTCGAGTTCCTTCGGCAGGAACTGGTTGGCGATGGCTTCTACGGCGTCGCGCTCGACATCCTCCTTGAACTGCCGCTTCACGACAGTGAGGGGAACCTTCCCCGGCCGGAACCCGGGGATCTGGGCGCGCTTCGCGATGTCCTTGGCGCGCTTGTCGATCTCCTTCGTGACGACTTCCTTGTCGATGTCGAAGTCAATCGCCTTGCGAACGGAGTTTTCGGAGGTGAGTTCAGCTTTCAAGGTTTCTCTCTTGCTAGGAAGTTCGGCCTCGCGACAACGCGAAGCGAGGGGCTGCTTTCGTGATCTTGGGGCTTCTGAGCGTCGTATGTGTCGCGAGCGACGGGGCTTGGTCCCGGTTTGATCGCGCTCAGGAGGGCGCCTGCGGCATTCTACGCGGTCGCGCCCCGAAGCCGAACCTCGCCGGAGCGCAGGGACAGGGGCGATAAACTCAACACCCACGCGCGGGCGTGGCGAAATGGCAGACGCGCGGGTCTTAGAAGCCCGTGGAGAAATCCTTGGGGGTTCGAGTCCCTCCGCCCGCACCACCGAAACGGGCGCCGGGCGCCCAATGACGCCCGCGTCGCTTCTCGACGGCGGTCAGTCCCTCCGCCCGCACCACCGAAACGAAAGCCGGGCGACCGATGACGCCCGCGTCGAGATACGCCCCGCCGTCATTGCGAGGCCCCGGTTCGTTCGTGTCGGGCCGAAGCAATCTCGCGGCTCGTTCGGGGCCAGCGGTGCTCAAGCCCGCCTTGGGCCTTTGAGCAGGTACGCGAGAAACACCAGGACCATCAACGAATCCACAACCACCGCCACCCCGGCTTGGTGAGCCAGAAACCGGTTTCCGTTCGACAGGACCAGCAAGATGAACACCGTCTTGCTCAGGCCTGCGACGCTCAGGGCGAGCCTGCGGGATCCTGCATCGAAGGCGCCATAGACCAGCATCGCGCCGACCAGAGCGATCAGCGCGCCCCAGTTCCTCGTCAGCAGAAGCGCGAGCGGGCCGCTGAGCGTCTCTCCGAAGTTGGAGCGGAGCGCCCCCTCTGGGTCGATCGCGGCGTAGATCATCGTGAACGTGAGGGTGCCCGAGACGAGCATGATCCACTTGATGTTGGCGATGATCCAGGCCATAGCAGTCCTCCAGCGCCCTTCGAGATCCGCGGTGGCCGAAAACTACACAAGAAGGCCGGGGCCCGCAACCCGTCGCGCGGGCCATCCGTCGCCGACCCTTGCGGGATTGCTTCGGCCCTGGCAAAACGGCACGGGCCTCGCAATGACGTTGCGGTCGGGGCCTGCCGGCGTGCGGCCCTCAAACGGCGCGCCGATCCGACAGCGCCAGCATGCCCTTCACGATCCGGTACAGGAACCAGAGGGAGATGAGCGCCCAGGCGATCCATCCCGGCACGAGGAGCAGCAGCCAGAGCGGGAGGGTGACGAGGTACAGCCCTCCGGCGATGAGGACGGACTTGAGGCGCCAGGAGTAGTGCGAGCCCTGATACGTACCGAGGGCGTCGCCCTGCATCACCATGTCCATGATGAAGGCGACGATCAGCAGGAACACGCTGGCATGCAGGCCGGGCACCACGGCGGCGACGGCCACCACGAAGTGCAGCAGGTAGCTGACCCAGCTCACGGCATTCACGGTGTCGCTCGGATTTCTGGTCTGCGTTTCCATGGCGGAACAATAGCCTCCACCGGGAATTACGCGAACGGCCGCGCGAATGTTCGCCCCCGCCGCGGGACGCCTGCGCCGGCCTACCGGATGTGGAACTTCGACTTGAGGAGCCTGCCGTTCCTCTTCTCGCAGAAGTACCAGGCCGACAGGTCGTTCAGCGGCACGAAGCGGCGCTCTTCCTTGCGGTAGTGCCAGTCCTTCTCCACCTGGTAGAAGACCTGGCGTCTCTGGCACTCGAGAATGTTGGTGATCTCGTTGTCGTGGTGATTGTCGGAGTCGTAGTCGGTGATCGCGCGCTGGCCCATCTCCGAATAGAGGAGATTGAGCTGCTGCAGGAAGCGGTCGGTCTCGGGATCGAGGTCCTTGATCTGAAGGCCCAGGCGCCGGGCTTCCCGGGCCGTGATCGGGTACTGGTGCGCGGGATACGAGGAGTTGAGCTCCCGGGCGATCCGCTCCGCCCGCTTCTCGTCCTTGAGGTGGTAGCTCAGGATCTCCTGGCAGAGCTTGCGCGAGAGGCTGCTCGCGCGGTCGAGCGCCCCGATGACCAGGGGATGAATGTACTTGTACAGTTCCTGGTAGGGCGTGATGTTGCGGCCCTCGACGTGGGTGGCGTCGCGCCAGAGCTTGATCACCCGGTCCACCTCGTCGTTGCTGACCGCGACGAGGTTGTTGGTGTGATCGACGGGGGAGAGCTCGTGCTCGAGCGAGGTGTCGACCGCGGTGAGGTAGGAGAGCGGGCCCATGCCGATCTCATCCGCGCCCAGCGCGAACATGGTGGCCGCCGACGCGCAGTTCAGGGGAGCGAGGACGACCAGCCGCTTGCAGGAGCTGCGGAGAAGGTGAACCATGCGCAGCGAGGCCATGCCGCTCCCTCCGTCCGACTTGACGAAGAGAGTGATCGTTTCCTGGGGGCCGATCTCGCGCAGGACTTCGTGGAGGGCCATGACGTCGTTGTCGCACACCGAGCCGGAGGTGGAGGTCCAGTAGGTGAGGAACGTGCCTTCGACGCGCTTGCCGATCTTCTCGAGGAGAGTCTGGGTCTTCTCGAAAAGGAGCGGGGGAGTCTTGATCTTGACCTTGGGGCGGCGGGCTCTGGTGGGCATGGGGGAGCCGGGTAATTTACCTCTAGTGGGGCGAGGAGGTTGCTTCGTCGGGCAGCCTGCGGCTGCCCTCCTCGCAATGACGAGAGGTCCAAGGTGCTTGGCCGTGGCTCGTCGCCGCGCCAGAGGCTCTCAGAACAGGCTGCGCTGGCGTTCGGGTTCGGGGTCCGCGCGACGGATGTTCTCCGGAGTGTCGTTGCGCGCGTTGTTCACGGCCGGGCCCACCGGGTGCGAAGTCCACTGCGTGTGAGCGCCGTGCGCCATCACATCCATGACCGCCTTGGGATCGGCTGCCGGATCGAGCCACAGATCGAAATCCGGGGGAGCGACGATCATGGGCATCCGGTCGTGGATCGCCGTCACCGACTCCGAGGCCTCGGTGGTCAGGATGACCGCGGCCAGGTCAACGGCATCGCTCGTCGGCGGTGGACTGATGGCGATCCCGGCGAAGGCGAACGGCTTCGAGCCCGGCTGACGGAAATAGTGCCCCCGTCGCTTCGTGCCCTCCTTCGTCCACTCGAAGAATCCGTCCGCGGGCACCAGCACCCTCGAGGCCGAGAAGGCGCGGGCAAAGAGCGGCGAGGTGGCCACCGTCTCCGAACGCGCGTTGATGACGGGCCGGCCCTCCTTCGGATTGATCGCGCCCCAGAGCAGCGACTGCGCCGTGCGGCGGCCGCGGACGCCGCGGATGGTCACCACGCGTGTCTGCGGTGCGATGTTGTAGCGGGGGTCGTTCCATTCGGCGGCGTCTATTCCGAAGAGCGCGGCCAGGATTTCCGGAGGGGTTGCGAGAGTGAATCGGCCGCACATGGTCCCGAATTATCGACCCGACGCCGCGCGACGCCGTTACCGGATCACGACCTCCCGCGCCGCCTTGCTAACCTCTCCTCGGTGCAGACCTACTTCCAGAAGGGCCTCGGACTCAAGGCCGAGGTGGCTCCCCTCCTCGACCAGGACTACGGGAGCAATGTCATCGCGCGGCTCCGCGAACTCGGCTACGCCGCGGAAGCGGGGGGCCTGACCATCCGCCTGGCCCGTGAATTCGGGTTCTGCTACGGGGTGGACCGGGCCATCGAGTACGCCTATGAGGCGAAGCGCCGATTCCCGGAGCGGCGGCTGTTCCTCTCGGGCGAGATCATCCACAACCCGTCGGTGAACCAGAACCTGCGGGACATGGGGTTCACGATCCTGGAGGACGGGCGCGACCCGCAGAAGCGATACGCCCCGGTGGCGGCGGAGGACGTGGTGGTGCTGCCGGCCTTCGGCGTCACCGTCGAGGAGATGAAGCATCTTCGAGCCATCGGCGCCGTGCTCGTCGACACCACGTGCGGCAGCGTTCTGAACGTGTGGAAGAACGTCTCGAAATACGCCCGCGACGGCTTCACGGTGGTGATTCACGGGAAGCACTACCACGAGGAGACGCGCGCCACCGCCTCGCAGGCCCTCTTGCACAAGGGAGGCGCCTACCTGTGCGTGCGCGACGAGAGTGAGACCGAGGTCGTTTGCGACTTCGTGCGCGGGCGAGTGGGCCGTGAGGCCTTCCTCGCGAGCTTCGCTCCCGCGGTGAGCGAGGGCTTCGATCCCGCCGTCCACCTCGAACGCATCGGCCTCGCCAACCAGACCACCATGCTCATGAGCGAGAGCCTGAAGGTGCAGGAACTGCTCCGGCGGGTCTATCTCGAGCGCTACGGCGAGGCCGGACTCGCCGAACGGTTCCGCTCGTTCGACACCATCTGCTCGGCCACCCAGGACCGGCAGGATGCGGTGCTCCGGATGTTCGAGGAGACGCCCCCCGACGTCATGCTCGTGATCGGGGGCTACAACAGCAGCAACACCCAGGCCCTGGTGCGAATCTGCTCGGCGAAGTGCCCGACCTACTACGTCGAGTCGCCCGAGTGCATCGACTCCGGCACGGGAGCGCTCAGACATCGAGCCCTGGGCTCCGCGGTCTCAGAGACCGTCGAGGACTGGCTGCCGAAGGGAGCCCCAAACGTGACCCTTGGGGTGACCGCGGGGGCTTCGACTCCGGACAGCGTCGTGGCGAAGTCGATCGAGCGGATTCTCGCGTCGCGCGGGGCCCGCGCTTCCGACCTTCGCGCCGTCGGCTCCCCGGCGGATCCGGGATCCGGGGTTTCCTGAAACGCCGAACGGAAAGATCGAGCGTCCGGCTCCAAAGACAGCTAAAATCCCCGCTCCTGAATCACTATCGGAGGTCAATTCCTTGGGGAACTCGACGTTGGACGCGCTGAAGTCACGAATCGCAAGCGGCGAGGCGCGCGTCGGCATACTGGGGCTTGGATACGTGGGGCTGCCGCTCGCTGTGGAGTTCGGCGCCGCGGGCCTGAACGTGACGGGCTTCGACCTGTCGGAACGGAAGGTCGCGAGCATCAACCGCGGCGAGTCCTACATTCAGGATGTCGAGACGGCGAGGCTCAAGGACCTCGTGGACAAGGGCCGGCTCAAGGCCACCACCGACTTCAGCCGGATCAGGGAGTGCGATGCCCTGATCATCTGCGTGCCCACGCCGCTCTCCAAGACGAAGGACCCCGACCTCGAGATGGTGGTTTCGGCGACGCGCCGGATCGCCGAGAACATGCGGGCGGGCCAGCTCATGGTCCTCGAGAGCACGACCTACCCGGGCACCACCGACGAACTCATTCTGCCCATGCTCTCGGAAAAGGGCCTGAAGGTCGGGGTGGACTTCTTCCTGGCCTTCTCGCCCGAACGCGTCGACCCGGGCAACCCGAAATTCCACACGCACAACACTCCGAAGGTGATCGGCGGCATGACGCCGGCCTGCTCCGAGGCGGCGAAGGCTCTCTACTCGAAAGCCATCGAGACGATCATCGTGGTTTCGTCGCCGCGCGCGGCCGAGATGGTGAAGCTCCTCGAAAACACTTTCCGCAGCGTCAACATCGGGCTCGTCAACGAAGTGGCCCTCATGTGCCGCCGCCTCGGGGTGAACGTCTGGGAAGTGATCGACGCCGCGGCCAGCAAGCCGTTCGGCTTCATGGCCTTCTATCCAGGGCCGGGGCTCGGCGGGCATTGCATTCCCATCGACCCCCTCTATCTCTCCTGGAAGCTCAAGACCCTCAACTACCGCGCCCGCTTCATCGAGCTCGCGAGCGAGATCAATGCGGGGATGCCGGAATACGTGGTCGAGCGCCTGGTCGAGGCGCTGAACGACCGCGAGCGAAGCCTGCGGGGGAGTCGTGTCCACATCCTGGGCGCCGCCTACAAGAAGGACATCGAGGACGTGCGTGAGTCTCCGGCGGTGGACTTCATCAAGATCCTCCAGTCGAAGGGCGCGAAGGTGACCTACACCGATTCCTGGGTGCCGAGCCTGGAGCACGAAGGCATCGATCTCGCGTCCATCGAGGCGGGTCCTGCGGTGGACGCCGCCGATGCCGTCGTCATCATCACCGACCACTCGAACGTCCCCTACGCCGATCTCGTCAAGCGGGCGAAACTCGTGGTGGACGCCCGGAACGCCACCCGGGGCATCGACGCGCCGAACATCGTTCGCCTCTAGGAGTGCTGGGGCCGCCGGAGCGAAGTTGCGGGGCGGCCTGAAAGACAGAAGGTGAACCTTCCGAACGCTCTGACCGCCCTTCGGATCTTCCTGGTTCCCTGGCTGGTGGTCCTGCTGCTCACCCGCACCCACTGGGGCTGGTTTCTCGGGCTCGTCGTCTTCACCATCGCGGTGATCACCGACTATTTCGACGGCTGGCTCGCTCGGAAGCGCAACGAGCAGACGAAGCTCGGCGCCATGCTCGACCCCCTGGCCGACAAGCTGCTGCTTTCCGCGGCTTTCATATCGCTCATCGAACTCGAGATGGCGCCGGCCTGGATCGTGGCCGTGATCATCGGACGTGAATTCGCGGTGACCTGGCTGCGGTCGGAGGCGCTGGGACGGGGGATCGTCATGTCCGCCTCCGGCGCGGGGAAGGCGAAGACGGTCTCCCAGATCGTGGCCATCTACGTGATGCTCCTCGCCCTGCGCATGCCGGTCTTCGAGATCCTCAGGGCCCCCTCGCTCTTCGTGGCGCTGGGCCTCACGCTCTACTCAGGCTACGACTACTTCCGCCGATTCTCGCGGGCGGGCGCCAAGTCCTAGGTCGGCGAAAAAAGAAAGGAGCGGGCTGCCCCGCTCCTCGTGCGACATCGGGCCGAGAGACTACGGCTGAACGATCACCCGGTCTCCGACGTTCACTTCCTCACGGGTGTAGATCATGCGGGCTACCGAGAAGTTCTCGCGCACCGCCACGACCACCGCCGCGCCCAGAGCCCGCTTCGTCACAGGGTCCCGCTTGTCGCCCTGCCGGAACACCGTGATGACCTTGCCCACCGCGATGCCCGCACCCGTGCCGACATCAACGCCCACGGTCACACCATTGGCGGCGGAGATGCCGTCGTCATCGATGTCGACCACGTATCCTGTCGAGCGGGGCCCTTCCATGGAGAGGTCGCCGCCTTCCACCACCACACGGCGCTTGACCAGCGGAGATTCGATTTCGGTAATCGGACGCAGATAGTCGCCCACCCGGATGTCCCGTCCGGCGGACTCAACGACCGCGCGGGCGCTGGTTTCTCCAACCAGGAGGATCCGCGCGATTCCGGTCGTGTCGATGCGATAGCCGACCTTCTTGCCGGTGACGGGATGCTTGATTGTCCGGGCGCGCCGGTTGACCAGATAAAGGTCTCCCGCCTTGATGCCGGAATTGGCGCCGCGGTCGAGGTAGAGGTATTCGAGGGTACCCGCCGTCACTTTCTCGAGAGGCGACCCGTTCTGGGCTTCCATCGCCTTCACCTTGATCGTCTCATCCTCGATGGACGCCGAGATGTAACCCGCGTAGCGGACCGTATCGATGGACGCGACGTTGATCAGAGCGTCCATGTCCAGCCATTCCGGAGTTCCGAGCGGCTCGATCGCCTTGGCGGCCGTCGCTGCCTCGGCTGTCTCGGGCGTGGCCGCCGCTGCTGCCGCCATCTGCACGGAGGGCAGGAAGATCGGATCACCCGGATAGATGAGGCGGGCCTTCTTGACGTACGCGTTCGCTTCCCAGATCTGCGGCCAGAGGTAGGGATTGCCAAGATAGCGACCGGAGATATCCCACAGAGTGTCGCCCTTGACCACGATGTGGTAGGCCTGACCCTCTCCGATCGACTTGGGGTAGTCGTACCGCGACCAGTGCGGCGCCACCTCGAACGGGCCGACCTTCGCGGGCTCGGGGGCCGGCTTGTCGGTCTGAGCGCCCACGAGTGTCGCCAGAGAAAGGCCGGCAAGGGCCAGGGGACTCGTGAAGATCTTGCGTGTGGTCATTGGAGAACCTCGCTCCTGAATAAAACCCATGGAACCGCTGAGCTAGCGGTATCGGGCCATGAGGGTATCAGAGCCTTGTTTCTCTAGTCAAGGGTTAGTCGCACTTTCCTCAGGTTTTACTTGAAGTTCGGCCTAAGGTCCCAAGAGACTTGGGAAAATCAACGGGTTGAGCGGGTTGAGACGCGGGCGAGGACCGTGCCCCGGGCCCCTTGCGCCAATTCCAGGACGGAAAAGCCCTCCATCGTCTGGACATCCCGCCACTCATCGGGTCCGAACAACATCAGGCGGGACGGGCCGCTCACCAGACCGAGGGCGTGCGACAGGCTCGAGACCTCCTGAACCTTGCCGTCGTTGTAGAAATAGCCCGCCATCCAGGCGGTGCGCCAGGCGCCCACGACGATGACCTCGCGGCCTTGCGCTGGGAGGAACAGTCGTCGTCCTGACTCCATGGCTTCGAGCACGGGCGGCGCCACCAGGGTGAGGATCAGCAGAAAGCCGGAAGCGCCGATGGCGAGGATTCGGAACGTCTCATGCCGGGCTCGATCGAAGGCGCGGGAGGCGAGGAAGGTGGTGGAGAGCAGCCAGAGTGCCAGGAGAAACGCGCTCCGTCCCCAGGGCTCACCCTGGCGAACCCCGCGGATGGTGAGCGCGAAAACAGCCGCCCCGATGGCGAGACCGATGAGGCCCGCGGCGCGGCCCGCCCCGCGGTGTTCGGGGGACTGGATAGCGCGCGAAGAGAGGGCGAGGAGGATCGCGAAGGGAGGGATGCATGGCACGATGTATCCCGGGAGCTTGGAGCCCGCGAGAGAGAAGAGGGCGAAGGGAACGAGGGCCCAGGCGAGGATCGAGGCCATTGGCTTCCGCTCCGTTGCCCGCGCGGCCGCGATCGCGGGTGCTATGAGGCTGGACCATGGGAAGAGGCCGAGAAAGAGGACAGGCACGTAGTAGTAGACAGGCCCGGGATGATTGTGAATCGTGCTCGTGAAGCGCTCGAGGTTGTGATTCAGGAGAAACACCTCGATGAAGTGAAACCCCTGGTCGAAGTAGATCGCAAGGAACCAGGGGCCGGCGATGAGCAACGCGACCACCAGGCCCGCGGGGGGGAAAAGGCGAATCAGGCGGGGCGGGCCTCCGGCCAGGCTCGCGGCCACCGCGACGCCGAGCGGTATCAATATTCCGATCGGTCCCTTGGCCAGAACGGCGAACGCCATCAGAGCCCACGCGGCGGGTGTTGCCAGGGGGGCGGCGACGCCGAGATGCGCGAGGATGAGGAGCCCGCTCGCGCCCGATATGAATGCGGCCACGAGTTCGTCCATGGTGGCGGCGCGGCCGTAGGCGAAGGCCAGAGGCGAGGTCGCCGCGATGAGCATGGCCAGCCGTCCGCAACTGCGGCCGAAGAGCCTCGCACCCATCAGTCCGGTGACGCCGGTCATCAGCAGGGCCGCCGCCATCGCGGGCCAGCGCGCCGCCATCTCGTTCTCGCCGAAGAGCCGGAAGCCCAGGCCCGCGAGCCAGTAGTAGAGCGGAGGTTTCTCGAGCCACGCCGCGCCGGCGAGTGTCGGGGTCACGAATTCACCGGCGCGCGCCATTTCCACGGCGACGCGCGCGTATCGGGGCTCGTCGGGGCCGAGGAGGGGGATCTCTCCGAGCCGGAAACCGAGCAGAAGGAACTGCAGGCCCAGAATCAGCGCGCCTTCCTTGAAAGCGATGAAGCGAGGCTCGGTGTCGGCCATTCTCCTGGTGCCCTTCGTTCCCTTCCGCCTGATGATGCCCTGGTGCCAGAGCCGGGAATCGAACCCGGATGCTCCTTCCGGAGCGAGGGATTTTAAGTCCCCTGCGTCTGCCAATTCCGCCACTCTGGCTGGCGGGGCGAGGCTACCGCGTCGGCGGCGGTTCCGCGAGGACCCGGAGCATGGCCTCGTGGAGGGCGCCGTTTGACGCCACCACCTCGTCGGCGGCGACGCCGATGGGGGACCCGTCGAAGCGAGAGACCCGTCCTCCCGCTTCCTCGACCAGGAGCGCGCCCGCGAGCACGTCCCACGGTTTCAAGCGCTCCTCGAAGTAGCCGTCGATTCGCCCCGCGGCGAGGTAGGCGAGATCGAGGGCGGCCGCGCCGTCCCGGCGCAAGGCGCGGGCGTGGTGGAGGAACCTCTCGAAGAGGCGAACCGTGTGGCGGACGTCGTCGCGCAGGTCGTAGGGAAACCCGGTGACGAAGACAGAGCGCAGCAGGTCGTGGGATTTCGAGACCCGCAGCGGGGCCCCGTTGCAGGTGGCGCCGCGCCCGCGGGCGGCCGTGAAGAGTTCCTCCTTGACCGGGTCGTAGACGGCGCCCGCGATTACCGTTCCGCGTTGGGTGAGAGCGATGGACGTGCAGAAGAACGGATAGCCGTGCGCGTAGTTCGTAGTGCCGTCGAGCGGGTCGATGTACCAGACGAACTCGGAACCCGATAGAGAAGGGGCGCTTTCCTCGGCTACGAAATCATGTCCGGGGAACGATCGCCGGAGACGGCCGAGGATCGCCGCCTCGCAGGCCCGGTCCACTTCGGTCACGAGATCGAGGTCGCCCTTGTTCTCGACCCCGATATCCGTGCCGAGGCGCTCCTTCTGGAGTTGTCCGGCGATGAGCGCGGCGTCGGCAGCCACCGCACGGTACAAGTCGACGTCCACTGTTTCGGGGAAACTCATGGGCGTCAGCGGAAGGCGACCGGATGGAAGTAGATCAGGGCGCGGGCCCCCCGGCTCTCCCCGTCCGGCCCCGAGTTGTTGATCTGCAGGCGCAGCTTCACGACTTCGCCCTTACGCACGAGGTAGCCCGTTCCCGATGGGAGGAACACCGCCTTCAAGCCTTCGAGAGAGGCGCGGGGAGCGGTGAAGATGGTTGTCTCGCCCGCGCGCAGGTAGAGCTCCGGCGATGCGCCGGGAGCACCGAGGTCGGGCGCCCAGCCGACGACGAAGACGTCATCGGGAGGGGTCCACGACGCCTCCTGAACCAGAGACTCGCCGCTCTTGATCGGGGCGCTCCGGATCTCGACCGCCTCCACGGAAATCCGCCGGACGGCCCCGGCCGCCGGCGAGACGAGCCGCGACGCGGCGGCGCCCAGCAGGGCGCAACACAGAACCAGGGTGACGATGTCGCGACGGGTCATCGGGCGGACGCGCGAGCATATAGGGAAGTCGCCGCGTGAACTCGCTGGAGCCTTGCACGTAGACTGGGCGCGCAGAACAAATGACCGACGACTCCGACGACTCTTTTGGTCCCGGCCGGCCGAGGATTCACGCTCCCCGCTGGCCGAAGCCCCCTGCGGTCGCAGGCCCCGCCGCCGGGCGCGCACGGTATCCCGAGCGGACCGCGGCGCGGCCTTTGGGGCCTCGCCACGGTTTTCGCTACCGTGTGGACCTCGAGTACCTGGGCACTCGATACAGCGGCTGGCAGTTCCAGACGAATGCCCGCACCGTCGCAGGAGAGATCATGGAGGCGATCCATCGCGCCACCGGCCAGCGCGTGATCGAGGTCTACGGCTCGGGACGGACCGACGCGGGCGTGCACGCAATCCACCAGGTCGCTCACATCGATCTCGCGAAGCAGGTCGATCCCGACGAGTTCATGCGAACCGTGAACGACGAGCTGCCGGGCGATATCAACCTGCTGAAGGTCGAGCTCGCGCCCGAGGGCTTCCACGCGCGCCATTCCGCGACCGCCCGGACCTACATCTACCGCATCTCCCGAAGGCGCAGCGCCTTCGACAAGCCCGTGGTGTGGTGGGTGAGAGATCCCCTCGACGTGGCCGCCATGTCCCAGGCCGCGAAGTCCCTGTGCGGCCTGCACGATTTCTCGGCGTTCTCGCAGGCCGATCCTTCCAGGCCGGACGAATCGACCAAGGTCAAGGTCGAGGCGGTCGACGTCTTCGAGGAGGGACCGAACATCTACATCCGCATCCAGGGCTCGCACTTTCTCTGGAAGATGGTGCGACGCATCGTGGGCGTGCTCGTCGAGGTCGGTCGCGGACGCCTCACCGTCGCGGACCTTGCGAAGATCATGAAGGCGAGCGGCGCTTCGGTCGCGGAGTTCACCGCCCCGCCCTCCGGCCTTTCCCTCGAGAAGGTCACCTACGGAGTCCCCGCCCCGGTGCGGGAGGAGCGGGAGGAGCCGCGCCGGACGCCGTCCTCAGCCGATGCGCGCTTTCGTCCGCGACCTGGGGCGACTCACGAGCGCCCGCGCGGCGATCGTCCCCACGGCCACGGCCGGAAGTCGGGCTTCGACGCCGTGAAGCCGCGGTCCGGTTTCAGGCCGCAGGCGGAACGTAGCGCAGCGGGGCCAGACCGTCCCGAAGCGGGATGGCCTCGTCGATCAGCATCACCGGAATCTCCTCCCGCACAGGGTAAGCAAACGTTCCGTCGACGCGGATGATCGCGGCCTCGAGCTTGTCACTGACCGCGGCGCCCCCGTTGTTCTTCACGCCGCCCGCGATGCGCGCGTTCAGCGCTTCGAGCTCGGCGGGGGTGGCGAGTCGAACGGGGGAGCGGTCCGAGGGACAGCAAAGGACTTCCAGGAGTTCGGGCGCGATCATGTTGCGGATCCTACCTTCCGTTCACCCTCCGTCGCACTTCGGCCGCTTCGGGAAACGGTGATGCGCAGGGCGAATCCACCTCTCGCCATCATCGACATCGGGAGCAACTCGGCCCGCATCGTGGTGTACAACCGGGAAGCCGGCGGCCACCTTCGCATCGTGGCGAGCGCGCGTTCGTCGCTTCGGCTCGTGGAAGGCGTGGTCGAGGACCACGCGATCGGGGAGGCGGCGATGAGCAGGGCCCGCGAGGCGCTCCGCGACTTTCGCGCCATCGCCCTCGGCGCGGGGGCTCGAGCGATCCGGGTCTACGCCACCGCCGCCGTGCGCGAGGCGAGCGACGTGGCTCGTTTCTCCCAGCTCGTATCGCAGACGATGAAAGCGCCCCTGCAGGTTCTCGACGGGGAAGCCGAGGCCCTTTACGGATTCCACGGCGCGCTTCGCGGCCTGCAGGCCCGGTCCGGCCTCCTCTTCGACCTGGGTGGGGGATCCCTTCAACTCACCCAGTTCCGGGACCGGAAGCGGCTGCGCTCATGGAGCGTGCCCCTCGGCGCCCTGCGCCTGTCGAGGCGGTACCTCGAGCACGACCCACCCACCGACAAGCAGGTCCGGAGTCTTCGGGCCCACATCGACGGATTCCTGGAAGAACTCCCGCTCCGGCGCCTGCCGCCGGGCTCGAGGCTCGTGGGCACGGGAGGCACCGTCCGCAACCTCGCGAAGATCGAACGCTTCCGCCTCAAGACGCCGGGCTCGCGGCTGCACGGGCACGAGCTCTCACGCGAGGCCGTCGACGAGATCGAGGCCGACCTTCGCGCCCTGCCGCGCCGGAAGCGAACCGACGTACTCGGCCTGTCCAAGGACCGCTCGGATTCGATCGTGGCGGGCGCCGTGGTCATCGGGAGGCTCCTCGACTATGTCGACGCCGACGACATTCTGGTCTCGGGACAGGGGCTTCGGGAAGGCCTCGCCTACGCGGCGCTCGGGGAGATGGACGCGGATCCGGAGAGCGTGCGCGCCACGTCCATCGAGGCTCTGCTCGCCCGGTTCCGCGGCGTGGACGCCGCGCACGGCGCGCGCCGCGCCCGCCTTGCGAACGAGCTTTTCGCGCGCCTGGTGAGGGGGGAGGGAGAACGCGGACGCCTCTTCGGCCGCGCCCTCGACTACGCGGCGCGGGTTCTCGACATCGGCCGGGCGGTGGATTTCTTCGACCGTCATGAGCACGCCGCCCGGATCGTGCTCGCCTCCGAACTCGACGGCTTCTCCCAGACCGAGGTGGCCCGTATCGCGGCGGTGCTGCACGCCGCGGACGAGGAGGGCATCGATCTCGACGAGTACTCGCCTCTCGTGGGCGACGCCGATCGCGCGGTCGTGGAACGTGCGGCGGTCCTCCTCCTCCTCGCCGACGATCTCCTCGAGCGAGCGCCGCGCGGGACCATGCCTCGGCTCCGCGTCACCGTGCGCGGGGACCGCGTCATCGTGCACCCCACCAGGGTGACCGCCTGGCGCCCCCGGGGGCTTGGCGAACGCTTCCTGCGGACGTTCCGAAAGGAACTCCTCGTCGAGGTGTGACGGGCACGGACAGTCCGTTGCGGGTCTAGCATTCCCCATGCACGTCTTCCTGACCCGACTGGTCCTCGGCGCGGGCCTTCTCGCAGTCTCGTCCTCCTCTCTCACCGCCCAGGAAGCACCGTCGCCAGGCCTGGTGCGCGCGAGGTACACCAAGCACGAGTTCAGGATCAGGATGCGCGACGGGGTTTCGCTCTTCACCGCCGTGTACACCCCCAAGGACACGTCGCGCAGCTATCCCATCATGATGGAGCGCACGCCCTACAGCGTCGCGCCGTATGGCATCGACAACTATCCCGCGAGCCTCGGGCCGTCGCCCTCGTTTCTGGAGGAGGGCTTCATCTTCGTGTACCAGGATGTGCGCGGCCGGTACATGTCGGAGGGCGCCTTCATCGAGGAGACGCCGCACAAGCCGGAGAAGCGCACGCCCCGGGACGTGGACGAGAGCTCGGACGCGTACGACACCATCGAGTGGCTGCTGAAGAACGTCAGGGGCAACACCGGCAAAGTCGGCCTCTGGGGAATCTCCTATCCGGGTTTCTACGCCGCGGCCGCCCTGCCCGGAGCGCACCCCGCGATCAAAGCCGTATCGCCCCAGGCCCCGGTCACCGACGTCTTCCGCGGAGACGACGCCTTCCACAACGGAGCTTTCATGCTGGCCGCGAACTATGGCTTCTACGTGAACTTCGTCGAGCAGAAGACTCCCGCGCGTCCGGCCGGGGGGGCCGACTTCGACTACGGGACGCCTGACGGGTACGAGTACTACCTGAAGCTTGGGACACTGCAGCGGGCGCTCGACACCGTGACCGGGAAGTCGTACTTCCGCGCCTATCTCGACCACACGACCTACGACGAGTTCTGGCGCTCGCGGGACATCTCCGCGCACATGAAGAACATCACCCCCGCGGTTCTCGTCACCGGCGGACTCTTCGACGCCGAGGATCTGCAGGGCCCTCAGCGTCTCTTCCGCGCCCTTGCGAAGGACTCCCCGCAGACGCCGAGCACTCTGGTGCTCGGCCCCTGGCGGCACGGGGGATGGGCTCGGGGCGACGGCGCCGGCCTCGGCAACCTCGACTTCGGCCAGAAGACGAGCGAGTTCTACCGCGAGGAGATCGAGTTTCCCTTCTTCATGAGGCACCTCAAGGGAGTGGAAGCCGCGATACCCCGGGCCTGGGTCTTCGAGACGGGCCGCAACGAATGGCACAAGCACGACGCGTGGCCGCCCGCGGAGGCGAGGGGGGTGAGTTACTACCTTGGCCCGCGGGGTTCTCTCCTTTCAAACCCCCCGCCGGTTCAGGACGGAGGCGACGAGTACACAGCGGACCCCGCGAAGCCCGTGCCCTATCTCTCCTACGTCAACATGGGGATGCGGGGCGACTACATGACCGAGGACCAGCGTTTCGCGGCCGCACGGCCGGACGTGCTCGTCTACGAGACCGCGCCGCTCGAGTTCGACGTCCGGACCCTCGGACCGGTGAAGGTGAAGCTCAACGTATCGTCAACCGGGACCGACGCCGACTTCGTGGTGAAACTCATCGATGTCTATCCGGGCGATGCGCCCGACCTGCGCCCGCAGCCCTCGCCGCGGCCCCCGAACGCGGTGCGCATGGGCGGCTATCAGCAGCTTGTCCGGGGAGAGCCTTTTCGGGCCAAGTTCCGGCGGTCCCTCGAGAAGCCCGAGCCGCTCATTCCCGGCAAGGTGGAGACCATCGAGTTCGAGATGCCCGACATCGCCCACACCTTCCGCCCTGGCCACAAGATCATGGTTCAGGTTCAGAGCTCCTGGTTCCCGCTCGTCGACCGCAATCCGCAGAAGTTCATGGACATCAGCAAGGCGGTGGACGCGGACTTCGTGAAGGCCGCGCACCGGGTGCACCGGGGGTCGTCCGTGACCCTGAGCGTCGTGCCCTGAGCGCTACTTCTCCGAGGCGGCACCGCCCTGGCCGTACTTAGCCAGGATCTTCTCCAGTTCCCCGGAGGCGCGCAGGCCGGAGATGTAGGCGTCGAGGGCCGCTTTGAGGTCGCTGCCCTTGCGCACCATGACCCCCTGATCCGACCGGTGGACCCGGACCCCCACCTTGAGATCGGCGAACTGAGCGCTCACCGGTTCGCCCACCGCGGCGCGGGAGTCCATGAGGGCGTAGTCGGCCTGGGCCTCGACCACCGCGGTGTAGCTCTCCATGTTGTACCCGGTGAGACGGATCTCCGGGTTGAGGTTCAGAGTGGAGAGGAACTCGTAGTGGCTCGATCCCTTCATGACGGCGACCCGTTTGCCTTTCAGATCAGAGAGAGTGGCGAGCTTGCTGTCCGGGCGGACCGCCGCCACCGCCCACTGGCTGAAGTAGGGAACTGAGAAATCCGCGGCCTCCTGCCGCTTCGGGGTGATGGTCAGCCGGCTCGCCACCAGATCGCCCTGGCCCGCGAGAAGCGCGGGGAGCAGTTCCCCGTAACCGCCCGTCTGGGGACGCATCTCGAGTTTGACCCCGAGCGATTGGGCGAAGCCCTTCACGAGGTCGATATCGACGCCGTGGAAGGCCTCGGGATCCCGCATGTCGGCGAGCTTGAGGCCGGCCGTGCGCATGGCCTCGACGTCCACGGCGACGAAGGGATCCTCGACGGCGGGGAAGGTAAGCATCACGAGCTTCCCCCTTGTCTTCACGTCAGCAAGGTCGCCGGCGGTCCCGAGGGCCGCCGGGATCAGGAGCAGGATGGAAAGTGAAAGGGTCCGGAAACGAACACACATCATGGCGCTGCCTCCAGAACCGCGCCCTGAAGCGTCGCGGTCCGACCGGCAGCGTAGCACAACGAAAACAGTCTGGATCCGCCGTACCTTCCGCAACGTGGCATACTTCGGCCGCACCTCGTCACCATCGAAGGAGATCGCCCATGCCGCGCATCGTTCGTTGTGGACTCATCCAGGCGAAGAACGTCCTGGGGCCGGAAGCAGGGTTGGCCAGGGTCAAGAAGGCCATGATCGACAAACACGTGAAGCTGATCGCGGAGGCGGCCAAGAAGGGGGCGAAGATCCTTTGCCTGCAGGAGATCTTCTACGGCCCGTACTTCTGCGCGGAGCAGGAGACGAAGTGGTATCACTTCACCGAGAGCGTGCCCGACGGCCCCACGGTGAAGCTGATGCAGAAGCTCGCGAAGAAGCACAAGATGGTGCTGATCATCCCCATCTACGAGGTCGAGCAGGCGGGGATCTACTACAACACCGCGGCGGTGATCGACGCGGACGGGAAGTTCCTCGGCAAGTACCGCAAGAACCACATCCCGCACACGAAGCCCGGGTTCTGGGAGAAGTTCTATTTCAAGCCCGGGAACCTCGGTTACCCCGTGTTCGAGACGGCCTACGCGAAGGTCGGCGTTTACATCTGCTACGACCGCCACTTCCCGGAAGGCGCCCGGGCGCTCGGGCTCAACGGGGCGGAGATCGTGTTCAACCCCTCGGCCACGGTGGCCGGCCTTTCCGAGTACCTGTGGAAGCTCGAGCAGCCCGCACACGCGGTGGCGAACGGGTACTTCGTCGCCGCCATCAACCGGGTGGGGCACGAGGCTCCGTGGGACATCGGGGAGTTCTACGGCCAGAGCTACTTCTGCGACCCTCGCGGCCAGATCGTGGCCGAAGCTCCGCGCGACAAGGACGCGGTGGTGGTGGCCGACCTCAATCTCGACATGATCGACCAGGTGCGCTCGACCTGGCAGTTCTTCCGTGATCGCCGTCCCGAAACGTATGGTGCTCTGACCGCGCTCTAACCACGGAGGCCTCCCATGGCTGCAGACCTGTCCGT
Source organism: Vicinamibacteria bacterium (assembly GCA_019694155.1). Lineage (GTDB taxonomy): Bacteria > Acidobacteriota > Vicinamibacteria > Fen-336 > JAGNNV01 > JAGNNV01. The sequence continues at coordinate 20,987 of JAIBCN010000082.1, forward strand.
CACCTTCACCGGACTGAAGTTCGAGAACCCGTTCCTCCTCTCCTCGGCGCCGCCCACGGAATCCGAGAGCAACATCATGCGAGCCTTCGACGCGGGATGGGGCGGGGTGGTGGTGAAGACCATCGGCATGCACCCGGTGGTGAACGTGGCCGGCCCGAAGACGAAGTTCACGCGCTCGAACCCCGCCACGGGCACGCTCTCCATGAACAAGGGCCGCGACGGCGCCCTCGTCTCGTCTTGGAACTGGGAGCTCATCTCCGACAAGCCCCTCGAGTGGTGGATCCCGCGCCTCGAGAGGATCAAGAAGGCGCATCCCACGAAGATGCTGATCGCCTCCATCATGGCCGGGTCGGGAAGCGACAAGGAGCTCGACCACTGGCGCGACCTCACGAAGGCCTGTCAGGACGCGGGGGCGGACGGCATCGAGATGAACCTCTCGTGTCCGCACATGGACCGCGCGGACATGGGTTCGAACATCGGCAAGGACCAGGCGCTTTGTTCCTTCGTCACCCAGGTGGTGAAGGAGGTGGCGAAGGTGCCGGTATGGGCCAAGCTGACCCCGGCCTCGGCGGACATGACCGTGGAAGCGGGCGCCGTTTTCCGCGGGGGGGCCGATGCCGTAGTCTCGTCGAACACCTTCCCCTCGCTCCCCATCATCGACTCGGAATCGCTCGAGTTCGAGATGAACGTGGACGGCCTGGTGTCGAGCGGGGGCCTTGGCGGACCGGCCATCCTGCCCATGTCCCTCGCCAACATGGCGAAGATGACGAAGGCGTATCCCGACAAGGCGTTCTCCGGCATCGGCGGAATCTCCGACTTCCGCCAGGCCGCGAGCTATTTCCTGCTCGGCTGCGGCACCGTCCAGGTATGCACGGCGGCCATGCTCGACAAGGCCATCGGCCCGAATGTCATCCGCAATCTGAAGGAAGGTCTCGCCGAATTCATCGAACGGAACGCGGACAAGGGCTGGAAGTGCGTCGAGGATTTCCGCGGGATCCGCCGCGACCGCGTGGTCGCCCATTCGAAGATCCGCCGCCCCGACGACTCCGATTACGCGGGCGGCTACGAAGCCGAGGGCTACTCCGAAACCGATACTCCAACCCAAGTACATCCGCGCTAACCGCCCGGGTCGCGCGGCGAAAGCCGCGAAGCCGTCGTTGCGAAGCCGATGAGATACCCATCGCGACGAAGCAACCTCGATCCAGAGACCCGGTCGCGCGGCGACAAAGGGAAACCCGAAGGACAACACCATGAGCACCACACTCATCAAGAACGGCACCATCGTCACCGCGTCGGACCGCTATGACGGCGACATCTACATCGACAAGGGCGTCATCACCATGATCGGGAAGGGGATGAACATCCCCGCCGAAACGGTGATCGACGCCTCCGGCAAGCTGGTCATGCCTGGTGGCATCGACGTCCACACCCACCTCGACATGCCTTTCGGCGGCACGACGTCGGCCGACGACTTCGAGTCGGGCACCATCGCGGCCGCGCACGGCGGGACGACCACCCTGATCGACTTCGCGATCCAGAATTTCGGGGAAGGCCTCTACCCGGCCTACGACGGCTGGATGAAGCGCGCCGAGGGCAAGGCCACTATCGACTACGCGTTCCACATGATCGTCCGGGAGCTGTCCGACCAGGCCGCGCACGACATGGACAGGCTGACCCGCAACGAGGGGGTCACGTCCTTCAAGCTCTTCATGGCGTATCCGGGAGTGTTTCAGGTGGACGATGCCACCATCTTCAAAGCGCTTCTGAAGACGCGCGAGAACGGCGGCATGGTGTGCATGCACGCGGAGAACGGCGGCGTCATCGACACCCTGGTGAAAGAGGCGCTGATGAAGGGACAGACCGCGCCCAAGTACCACGCGCTGACGCGACCGACCCGCGCGGAAGGCGAGGCCACGGGCCGCGCCATCGCTCTCGCGGAGATGGCGGGCGTGCCCGTCTACATCGTGCACCTGTCGTGCTCCGACGCGCTCGAGAAAGTGAAGCAGGCGCGCGACATGGGTCTGCCGGCATACGCCGAGACCTGTCCTCAGTACCTCTTTCTTTCCTACGACGACTACGAACGGGAGGGCTTCGAGGGCGCCAAGTATGTGATGTCGCCTCCCCTTCGCGAAAAATGGAACCAGGCAGTCTTGTGGAAGGGTCTGGCCCAGAACGATCTGCAGGTGGTCTCGACCGACCACTGTCCGTTCTGCATGAACGAAGCGAGCCAGAAGCTCCTCGGGAAGGACGACTTCTCCAAGATCCCGAACGGCGCGCCCGGCATCGAGACGCGCCTCTACATGCTCTGGGAAGGCGTGCGGAAGGGCTACATCGACCAGCACCGATTCGTGCAGCTCATGTCGACTTCACCCGCGAAGATGTTCGGCCTCTTCCCGAAGAAGGGGACCATCGCGGTGGGCTCGGACGGCGACGTGATCCTCTGGGATCCCGAGAAGGAGCACACGTTGTCGGTCAAGACCCATCACATGCGGGTCGACTACAACCCGTACGAGGGCCGCGTGGTCACGGGAGCGCCGGCCGTGGTTCTGTCGCGGGGCGAGGTCATCGTCGACCACGGTGTGTTCCGGGGGGCCAAGGGCCGGGGCCAGTACGTGAAGCGGATAGCGGGTCATCCGCGCTTGTAGATTCCCGAAGAGCCTCGAAAACGCCGGCCTGCCGCCACCTCAGGCGGGACGGGACCGGCGCAGCTGCTCGATCTCGCCGCGCAGCGCGCGCACTTCGTCGAGAATGGCCCTGGCATGGGCCTCGCCCTCGTCCTTGAGATCCGCCGAGACCTGGGCCTGCATGGCGTTCACCACCACCGCGATGAAGAGGTTCAGGACCATGAAGGTGGCAATGAGCAGATAGGCGACGAAGAAAACCCAGGCCTGGGGCGCCTTGACCATCACCTCCCGCGCGATGTCGGGCCAGCCTTCCACGGTCATGATCTGGAAGAGAGTGAAGAGAGACAGCCCGAGAGTGCCGAAGAAGTGCGGAGCGAGGGGGCCGAACAGCTTGGTCGCGAGCACGGCGGACACGTAGAGAACGAGCGCGAGGAGGCCGATGATCGAGGCCATCCCGGGCAGGGCCTTGAGCAGCGCGCCGACGACGCCGCGCATCGACGGAACCAGGGAGACGAGGCGCAGGACCCGGAGGATACGCAGCGCGCGGAGCACGGAAAAGGCGCCGGCCGCGGGCAGGAGCGCGATGCCCACCACGACGAAGTCGAAGACCCGCCAGGGATCATGGAAGAACCGGGTGCGAAAGACGAAAAGGCGGGCCAGAAGCTCGGCCACGAACACCGACAGCGCGGCCCGATCGATGGCGTGAAGCAGAGCCCCGTGGCGCGACATCCACTCCGGCGAGGTCTCGATGCCGAGGGTGGCCGCGTTCACCACGATGAGCGCGGTCATGGCGCGTTCGAAGCGTTCGCTCTCGATGAAGGCGCGCAGCTTCGTCCGGCCGGGCGCCCAGGGCGACGCGGCGCTTCGGTTGGGGGACCTCGCTCTTTCTCGGGAGAGGTCAGCGCGCATCGGAGAACGCGATCGGCGAGGGGCGCGCGGCAGGGTGCGCGCTTCTGGACGCTCCTGGACCGGTGAGCTCCTCGAGCTGGCTGCGGTCGAGCGTCTCCACGTCGAGCAGGCGACGGGCGATGGCCTCGAGCGCGTCTCGCCGCTCTTCGAGGATTCTCCTGGCGCGCGCGTATTCCCGTTCGAGGATGCCCCGGACCTCGGCGTCGATGGCGCGTGCGGTGTCCTCGCTGAAGTTGCGCTCCTCGCCGCCCGTGCCCGCCAGGAAGCGCGGTCCGGAGACGCGGCCGAAGGTGACGGGTCCGAGGGTCGCGCTCATCCCGAAGCGACTCACCATCTGGCGCGCGGTCTCGGTGGCGCGCTCGAGATCGTTGGCCGCGCCCGTGGAGAGATCCCCGCAGCAAAGCTCCTCGGCCGCACGGCCGCCCATCATCACGGCGAGGCGATCGAGCAGCTGTTCCCTCGTCATCAGATAGCGTTCCTCGGCCGGGAGCTGCAAGGTGACGCCGAGCGCGCCGATGGTGCGGGGGATGATGGTGACCCGGTGCACAGGGTCGGCATGCTTCACGGAGAGAGCGACCAGCGTATGGCCGCCTTCGTGAAACGCGACGCGGCGCTTCTCGTCCTCGGACATGACCGAGCCCTGCTTCTTCAGGCCGAGCTGGAGGCGGTCCACGGCCTCCTCGAAGTCGTGTCCGCTAACGGTCAGCGAACCGCGGCGGGCCGCGGCGAGGGCCGCCTCGTTCACCACGCGCTCCAGATCCGCGCCCACCATCCCGGGGGTTCGTCGTGCGACAACCTGCAGATCCACATCGGGAGCGAGCTTCAGCTTCTTCCCGTGCACGCTCAGTATGGCCTCCCTTCCGCGGACCTCCGGCCGATCCACGAGCACCTGGCGGTCGAAGCGCCCGGCGCGGAGCAGCGCCGGATCGAGGACCTCGGGCCGGTTGGTGGCGCCCATCAGTATCACGCCCTTGGTGGAATCGAACCCGTCGATCTCCACCAGCAGCTGGTTCAGCGTCTGCTCGCGCTCATCATGGGTGGCGAAGGCGGCCATGCCCCCGCGAGACTTGCCGATGGCGTCGAGTTCGTCGATGAATACGATGCAGGGTGCGCGAAGCTTCGCCTGCTCGAAGAGGTCGCGCATGCGCGCGGCTCCCAGGCCCACGAACATCTCGACGAACTCGGAGCCGGAGAGCGAGAAGAAGGGGACTCCTGCTTCTCCGGCCACCGCCTTGGCGAGCAGCGTCTTGCCCGTTCCCGGGGGGCCCACGAGCAGCACGCCCCGTGGGATGCGCGCGCCGAGCGCCAGGTACTTCTGAGGATTCCTCAGAAAGTCGACGACCTCGACAAGCTCGGCTTCCGCCTCGTCCACGCCGGCCACGTCCGCGAAAGTGACCTTGCCGTGCCGCGTCTCGTCGTAGATCTTCGCGCGGTTCCGGCCAAGGTTGAGCGGTCCGCCCGTGCCGGGGCTCAGGCGGCGCATCACCAGCACGTAGATGGCGGCCAGAATCACGAGGGGCAGGAGCCAGCCAATGAGAAAGCTCTCCAGAAAGGAGGTTCGCTCTATGCGTCCGGAAAATGACACGCTCTGCGCCTCGAGCTCCTTGAGGAGGGCCGTCTCGTCCATCCCGGGCAAGCGGCTTGTCCTGAGTCGCGCGGGTTTGGCGCCGCCCGCCGCCTTGAGTTCGACGAGAATCGAGTCCTCACGCACTTCCGCCCGGGCTACTTTGCCCCCTCGCAGGGAGGCCAGGAACTCGCTGTACGGAACGTCCCTGGGCGCCGCCTCCCGAAGGAACGCGGTCTGAAGCAGCAGCAGCGCGGCAAAGGCGAGCAGCCAGTAGCCGCCCGTGATCTGAAACTGGCGTTTGCGGTGTGGGTGCATGAGTGGCCGGTGTTCTCCTCGGCGCGGGAATCTAGGCAGAGTGACATACCAAAGCAAATACGACGTTGTGCTAAATACAATAAGATTTTGTTAAATGACAGCAGAGCCACCGCGTTCTACCGGCCGTCCGTGTGCCTGCGCTCCTGGGCGAGGTCGCGCCGAGGTAGGCTCGCCCGCCATGAGAGACATCGTTCCGGGATCACTCAAGGTGGAGATACTGCCCCTGCCCAAACGGTTCGCGCGCGGGGCCGCGCAGGGGTTCTGCGGGGGATTCCCCGTGGGGCGTGTGGAAACGTCGCGCGCCAGGAGCGCGGGATGCTGGTGGCCTCGAGGAAAGCCGGAACTCCTCACCCTCGAAGGTCGCGCGGAGGTTCTGACCGGACGAGCGAGTGGTTCTGCCATCCCCGGCCACTGGGCGAACGGCAAGACGGGCGCGATGGGCGCCGCGGTGTGGGGCCTGCACGACGGAGCCCTTCGCGGCACGGAGCTCCATGTGAAGGCCTATGCGAAGACGTGGGCGATCGGCGCGGGCGGCGGCGCCGTGGTCGGGGTGGGAACGCCTCCGCGAAAGCACGGAACCGCCGTGAGGGACGTGGGACTGGTCTTCCGGGAGGACGCGCCGCCCGTGGTGATTGCCGCCGATGGCGAGGTGATGCTCAACGCCACGGATGGCGTCCGTCTCGCGGGGAGCGTCGACGGACGGGCGGCGCTGTGGACATCGGCCGATGCGCCGCCCACGGATCTCGCTCCCGAGGGTTTTCCCGCCAGTGAGGTCCAGGCCCTGGATGGAGACATTCAGGTCGGTGTGGCCTTCAAGGGTCTCGGCTCGCGAGCCGGGCTGTGGCGTGGGACGGCCGCTACGTTCATCGACCTCACTCCTCGCGGCTTTGCCACGGGCCGGGCCGCCGCCGGCGCCGCCGGGTTCCAGGTGGGATTCGTGCGGCGGAAGGACACCACGCGCAACGGCTCGTCAGGCTGCGACAATCAGGCCGCGCTCTGGCGGGGCGAGGCGGACTCGTGGATCGATCTCAACGCGTCGCTGGCCGGAACCGAGTTCAACGCCTCTGTGGCCTGGGCCATCGAGGTCACGGGGGACTCAATCCGCGTTTGCGGCGAGGCAAGCCGATTCGAGGTCAACGACGCGGAAACGCCGCGTGAGAATCACTACGTTCCGGCCGCGCACCCGGTACTCTGGACCGCTCGAGTTTCGGGATAGCACGGATTGGCCCGAGGGCCGAGGCACTAGCGCCGCTCCGCGAACGCCAGACGGACCCAGGCCTCCTGCTCGTGTGGGCCGGCGGTGACAATGGCGAACGCCCGACCACTGCCAGGATGTGGGGCCCAGGGGACGTCGGCAGACCGGTCGCCTGCCAGGCCCGCCCCCGGGCACGGCTAGAGTGCGGCCCATGCCTGGCGCGTGGTCACTCGCTCGAACTGTCTCGGGCGAGTTCTTCTCCGAACTGCACCGGAGCAACGTCCTTCTCGCCGCTCGAGCGAAGCGCCATCTGGCGAAGGGCTTCCGGGGACCGCTATCGGTGAAAGGCGTGGCCTCGGGGGAGGCCACATGGAACGCGGCCGGCCAGACCTTTACCGTCGATTCCACGAGTTGCCTGGTGGTGGAACACGGCGAGCCCTACGACATGGTCGTCGACTCCCTGGACGAGGTTCAGACCTTCGTCGTGTTCTTCTCCGACGAGATCGCGGCCGGCGTGGCCGAGGCGATGACGACTTCCATCGATCAGCTCATCGAGTCCGAGGGGGCGCCCGGAAGCGGCAGGATTCCGGTCTCGAAGCGCCTGTGGCTCGAGGGGGAACCGATCCACACCGCTCTCCACGCGCTGAGGGAGTGCGCGCTGGCGCCGGTCGAACAAGGCGAGGTGGACCGATACCTTCGCCGGGTCCTCGAGGCCCTGATGAGCGCGGAGGAGCAGGGTTCAGCCGAACGGCGAAGAATCGATGCCGCGAAGGCGACGACGCGGGCCGAGCTTTACGAGCGGGTGCTGCGAGGAAAGGCCTTTCTGGACGCTTCGATCGACGCGCCCTTCGATCTGGGCGCGGTTGCGCGCGCCGCCCGTATGGCGCCCCACCATTTCCACCGCACGTTCCGTTCCGTGTTCGGCCGCACCCCCTTCGGCTACGTGACCGAGGGGCGCGTGCGGCGCGCCCGGCGCCTGCTCATCGAGCACGACTGGGACGTGGTCGAGGTGTGCGCTGCCGTCGGCTATGAGAGCGTGTCTTCTTTCACCCGGCTGTTCAAGCGTGAAACCGGAAGGACACCGGCTGCCTTCCGCCACGAACACCGTCTGGAGTGAGCAGCTTCGCCGGCACGCGAATTTCGCAAGGCCGGACAAAGGCCGCGACGCGATCGCTGCCACACTCATCAGCATGCGAAGGAGCATGCTCATGGAACGTCGGTCCTTTGTCGGCCTCGCCCCCGCGGGGGTCCTGGGAGTCATTTCGCCGGAGGCCGGCGAGGAGGCCCCGGTCTTTTCCGGGCCGCGGCAGTTCACGGACTATGACGAGTGGCTGAACGAGTCCAGGCGGGCCCTCCTGGCCTATCTGAAGGCCGAGGGACCCGCGAACACGGAGCGGTTCATGCAGTTCCTGGCGGCCTGGGTCACCGGCATGCCCAAAACGCCCTCACCGAAATGGGGGAGCATTCCGGGCGCCAACCGCAGCCTGGACTTCGCCATGTTGTCGAGCGGGCGGCCCTTCGTGGTCACGACCTTCAGGATGGCGCCTGGATGCCGCCAACCCGCTCACTGCCATCCTGGTGGAGGAGGCGTCACTCTTTGCGTCGAGGGAGGCCTGGTGATGCGGCACTTCAACCTGTTGCCGGACCAGCCGCCCTTCAGCGAAACCGGCGCGAAGGTCGAGATCGAAGAAACGGCGATCGCCCGGCTGACGCGTGACACCTTCACTCTGTTCACGCCCACGCGCTCGAACCTCCATCAACTGGAGGCCGGGCCCGAAGGAGCCGTGTGCGTCGACATCGTCGTTCAGTGGCAGGGCGCCGGGCAGTTCTCGTACCTCAAACTCCGCAGCGAAGACGCGGGAGCCCCTCCGCGACCGGGGCAGCGCCTGCGGGGAGAGTGGGTGGGAATGGATATCGCGAAGGCGTATCCGGAAGGGGCGACCCACCCGTCGTCGTAGCCCCGTCGAACGGCCTCCCTCGGCGGGAGGCGGGGCGAATGCCCGGGATCATCCGCCTAGAATCCCGAAATGATGGCTGCTTCCGACTCCGAGGTTCATCATCCCGACGGGCGTGTCGAGCTGACCCCTGAATCGCGGGCCAGGGCGCGGCAGAGCCCTCTGTTCAACGAAGACCTCGCTCCGGTACCGGTGAAGTACCGGGACTGGAGCACCTACAACTACGCGGCGCTGTGGATCAGCATGGCGCACTGCATCCCAACCTACATGATGGCCTCCGGCCTGATCGACGCGGGGATGGACTGGAAAGAGGCGCTCTTCACCATCCTGCTCGGCAACGTCATCGTGCTGGTGCCGATCCTGCTCAACTCGCACCCGGGGACGAAGTACGGCATTCCATTTCCCGTCTTCGCCCGCGCGGCCTTCGGAACGTTCGGCTCGAATCTGCCCGCCCTCATGCGCGCCCTCGTGGCCTGCGGCTGGTTCGGGATCCAGGCCTGGATCGGGGGAGAAGCGGTACAGACGCTCTTCGCCAGCATCATTCCCGGGTGGGGCGCCATGCTCGGCGGCGGTTTCCTCGGCCACACCACGACCGAATGGCTGTCTTTCATGCTCTTCTGGGGGATGAACATTGCGATCATCTACAAGGGCATGAATCTCCTCCGCCTCGTGGAGAACTGGGCGGCGCCCTTCGTCCTGGTGATGACCGCGGCCCTCGTGGCCTGGGCCTACGACGCGGCGGACGGGATGGGCCCTCTGCTCGCTCAGAAAAGCCGCTTCGATGATTTCGCCTCCTTCTGGAAGGTGTTCGTTCCCTCGCTCACCGGCATGGTGGGCTTCTGGGCCACCCTCTCGCTGAACATGCCCGACTTCACCCGCTTCGGCCGCAGCCAGCGTGAGCAGGTGGTGGGGCAGACCGTGGCCCTGCCCACGACCATGTTCGTGTTCGCGGCCATGGGTGTCTTCATCACCAGCGCCACCACCGTGATCTACGGCCAGCCCATCTGGGATCCCATCAAGCTCGTGGCGAAGTTCGACAGCCCCATCGTGGTCGCGATCTCGATGTTCACGGTGGTGGTGGCGACGCTTTCGGTGAACATCGCTGCGAACGTGGTCTCGCCCGCGAACGACTTCGCGAACGCCTTCCCCAAGTTCATTTCCTTCAAGAGCGGCGGTCTGATCACGGGAATCCTCGGCATCGTCATGCAGCCGTGGCGGCTGCTCGCCGACCCCTCCGGCTACATCTTCACCTGGCTCGTCGGCTATTCGGGCGGTCTCGGTTCGATCGGCGGCGTTCTCATCGCCGACTATTGGATCGTGCGCCGGACGCGCCTGACTCTCGAGGATCTCTATGTCACCACGGGGGAGTACCGCTACCGCGCGGGCTGGAACCCCGCGGCGGTCGCGGCCATGCTGATCGGCTGCGCGCTCGCCTGGGGCGGGCTCCTATGGCCGCCGCTTCGGCCCCTTTATGATTACGGCTGGTTCGTCGGGTTTGGCGCGGCTTTCCTGATCTACGTGGCACTCATGCGCCTCTTTCCAGGGCCAGCAAGGAAACAATGACCGAAGCCAGGACGGAAATCATGTCCCGGCCCGCCATGAGCGGTCCGGAAATGGTGGAGCTGTGCAAGCGCCACACCATGTACGAATGGTCGGTGCAGTCGAAGATCGATCCCATTCCCGTGGCCAAGGCGGACGGCGTCTACTTCTGGACGCCCGAGGGGAAGCGGTACCTCGACTTCAACTCCCAGCTCATGTGCAGCAACATCGGCCACTCGCACCCCCGGGTGGTCCACGCCATCCAGCAGCAGGCGGCGAGGCTTTGCTACGCGAATCCCTTCATGGCCACCGAGCCGCGGGCCCGCCTGGGCAGGAAGCTCGCGGAGATCGCGCCGGGCGACATCGACACCTTCTTCTTCACGAACGGCGGCGCGGACGCGAACGAGAACGCCATCCGCATCGCCCGTGCGGTGACCGGCCGCCACAAGATCATGGTCCGCTACCGCTCGTACCATGGCGGCACCGCGGGCGCCATCGCCCTCACCGGCGATCCGCGGCGCTGGTTCGCGGAGCCTTCCATCCCCGGGATCGTCCGCGCCCCCGACTTCCACAAGTACGGCCGCAGGGATCCCGAGCCTCTCGACGTCTGCATCCGCGAGATCGAAGACATCATCCGTTACGAAGGCGGGCAAAACATCGCGGCCTTTCTCATGGAGACGGTGGTGGGTACGAACGGCATCCTGGTGCCGCCGGACGGCTACATGAAAGCGGTTCGCGAGCTGTGCGACAGGCACGGCATCCTGCTCATCGCCGACGAGGTGATGTCAGGTTTCGGACGTACCGGCAAATGGTTCGCGGTCGAGCACTGGGGCGTCGTCCCCGACATGATCACCATGGCCAAGGGACTCACCTCCGCCTACGTGCAGCTCGGTGCGGTGGGCATGCGGGCGGGAATCGCCCAGGCCTTCAGGGACCGCGCGTTCCCCGGGGGCCTCACCTACAACTCCCACACTCTGGCCTGCGCCACCGCGCTCGCCACCATTTCTGTCTACGAGGACGAAGGCCTCATGGACAAGGCCGTGAAGCTCGGCGGAGTTCTGCGCGAGCGCATGAAGGATCTCGAAAAGAAGCATCCCTCGGTGGGGACCACGCGGTCCATCGGGCTTTTCGGCATCTTCGAGATCGTGCGCGACCGGCGGACCTTCGAACCCATGGCGCCCTTCAACGGCCATTCGGAAGAGATGACCGCTCTTGGAGCCTTCTTCCGCGAGCAGGGTCTTTATACCTTCGTCCGCTGGAACACCTTCTTCACCAATCCGCCGCTCGTGATCACCGAGGCTCAGCTCCACGAAGGCCTGGACATCGTCGACCGCGGACTTGAAATCACCGATCGCGCCATCAAAGGCTGAGGACTCATCCATGACAAGCACCACCCAGACGACACTCGAACTCACCATCCTCAGGCACTGGATCGGCGGGAAGCCTCACGAGGGTTCGGTCGAGCGCTGGGGGGATGTGTACAACCCCGCGACCGGCGAGTCCAATACGAGAGTGGCTTTCGCCACCGAGGCCACGGTCGACGAAGCGGTGCGGTCGGCGGCCGCGGCCCAGAAGAAGTGGGGCGCAGCGTCGCTCGCCCAGCGGACGCGGGTGATGTTCGCCTACCGTCAGCTCCTCGACAAGCACAAGGCGGAGATGGCGGCCATGATCACGCGTGAGCACGGCAAGGTCGCGGCCGACGCGCTCGGCGAGGTGAGCCGGGGGCTCGAAGTGGTCGAGTTCGCGTGCGGCCTTCCCCAGCTTCTCAAGGGCGAGTTCTCCGAGAATGTGTCGACCGACGTCGACAGCTACTCGATCCGCCAGCCTCTGGGCGTGGTCGCGGGCATCACCCCCTTCAACTTCCCGGCCATGGTGCCGATGTGGATGTACCCGCTCGCCATCGCCTGCGGGAACGCCTTCATCCTCAAGCCATCCGAGAAGGATCCCTCCGCCGCGAACTTCTCGGCGCAGCTTCTCGCCGAGGCCGGCTTGCCGGAGGGTGTCTTCTCCGTTGTGCACGGCGACAAGGTCGCGGTCGACGCGATCCTGAACCACCCGGGGATCGCTGCGGTGAGCTTCGTCGGATCCACCCCGATCGCGCGGTACATCTACGAGATGGGGACGAAGGCGGGGAAGCGCGTCCAGGCCCTCGGCGGAGCGAAGAACCACATGGTGGTCCTGCCCGATGCCGACATGGACCTCGCCGCGGATTCCGCGGTGAGCGCGGGATTCGGTTCCGCGGGCGAGCGCTGCATGGCGATCTCGGCCCTGGTCACGGTCGGCGACGCCGCGGACAAGCTGATCCCGAAGATCCGCGAACGCATGGCGAAGCTGAAGACCGCGCCGGGCACCGAGCCGGGCGCCGACATGGGCCCGCTGGTGACGAAGGAGCATCACGCGCGGGTGAAAGGCTACGTGGACAAGGGCGAAGCCGAGGGAGCGAAGCTCCTCGTCGATGGCCGCGCCCTCAAGGTGCCCGGTCACGAGAACGGCTACTTCCTCGGGCCGTGCCTCTTCGACAACGTGACCCGCGACATGACCATCTACAAGGACGAGATCTTCGGACCGGTCCTCTCCGTGGTTCGGGCCAAGACGTACATGGAAGCCATGGAGCTCATCCAGGCGAACCCCTGGGCGAACGGCGTCGCCATCTTCACGAATGACGGCGGCGCCGCCCGGCGCTTCCAGAACGAGGTCCCGGTGGGCATGGTCGGCATCAACGTGCCGATCCCCGTCCCCATGGCGTACTACTCGTTCGGGGGCTGGAAGAACTCGCTCTTCGGCGACTCGCACGTCCACGGCAAGGAAGGGATTCACTTCTACACGCGCGGGAAGGTGGTCACGAGCCGCTGGCCCGAGCCCCATCACCGCGGTGTGAATCTCGGCTTCCCCGAGATGAAGTGAGGGCGAGCTAGATCGCGTCCGGGATCTCGGGGCGGGCCGCGGCGTCCCGCGGGTCCGCGCCCTGCGCCATGCCGTGCAGGGTGTAGAGGATCATGAGCTTCTGCCAGATCTTCCCGGAGAGCCCGGTGGTGACGCTTTCCACCTCGTTCACGGCCTGGAGGGCGACGCTGTCGTCGAAGTGCTGGATGTAGAGCGCGGCGATCTTCCCGGTGATCGAAAGCATCTCCGAGCAGTAGTCGAGGTAGCGCGACAGCTCGAAGGGCGTCATGGCCCGGGTGGGCAGGACGCCGGTCTCGGCGCCCCGGGCGAGAACCCATTCGGGGTCCTTGGTGAGCTGATGCATGTCGATGACGTGGGCGATCGCGCGGAGCTCGTGGATCGAGCGCAGGGCGCGGTTGCGCTTCATCCGGGTCTCCAGGCTCGCGAGGAAGAACACCGCGGCCACGATGAGGACGACGTCATTGATACCGGACTCGAGCACCTGGATGAACTCGGCGAGCTGAAGCCGGCCCTCGGGCAGGGGCAAGGCCCACAAGGTCAGGCCGAGGCCGAGAACGATCAGACCGATCAGAGCGTGGACGAGAACGCGCAGGTACACGATGGGGCGCGCGATCCACTCGGAGGTCGCGCTCGCTTTCGCGGCGATCGAGGAGAGCTGGGCGGCCACCTTCTCGAGCCCGGAGCCGGGGAACCGCTTCTGCACGCGGAGACGGAGCCGGTCGACCGTCTCGGAGATCAGGCGCGGATCGAGGGTGGCCTCGGCCATGGTGGAGAAGGCTAACACCCGGGCTCCCGTGTGACCGGACGGGCCCTGGCGTTAGGATGTCGACGAAAGTTCGGGCCTGAATCGGAGGACAACGCCATGTGGATCCTGCTGACGCTCTCTCTCGCCGCCTCGGAAGGCGCTTTCTCGGCGACCCCGGCGCTCCAGCCCTCTCAAACCGAGCCGTGGTTCCGCCAAAGGTCGAAGGCCTTCGGCTCATCCGTCCGCATGGCTCCCGCCGCGCGGCCCTCCGGGATCCTTCGAAGCCAGGCTGCTGCCGCGACTCCCGCCGACCCGTCGGCGATGACTTGCACTATCCGCGTCCTGAGGGCGGACCCGGACTTCGACACGAAAATCGCCCGGCCCGCTCCGCCCGATCTTGACCCGAAGATCGTGCGTCCCAGCCTCTGCAGGAAGTAAAGAGAAGGGGCGCTGACTTCGCAACGGACACGTCCCGGAATCGGACGGTCTTCCGACCGGGCCCTTAAACGTAAGGCTCATCGTATCAGTAGCTTACCAAGCACACGGGCGATGGCACGCTGCTTCCTATAGAAACGCCGCATGACCGCAACACTGGCCCGGCCCGCCGTCCTCGTGGCCGACGACCAGCCTGACGTGCGCACCTCGCTCCACCTCGCCCTCAAGTGCGCGGGGTTCGACGCCCAGATGGCCGACTCCCCGGAGGCGGTACTGACGGCGATCGCGGGCCGGCGGTATGACGTGGTGTTGATGGATCTCAACTACGCGCGCGACACCACCTCGGGGGGAGAGGGCCTCGATCTTCTCCCCAGGATCAAGGCGCTCGATCAGGACCTGCCGGTGGTGGCAATGACCGCGTGGGCCACGATCGACATAGCGATCGAAGCCATGCGCCGGGGCGCCGGTGACTTCGTCCTCAAGCCCTGGGACAACGCAACCCTCGTGAAGACGGTGAGCGCGCAGGCGCAGATCCGCCGCGATCGGAACGGCCGCAATGAGGCGCAGGCACTGCGGACCCGCGATCTCGATGGCGCCCGCCGCGTGCAGTCGAGGCTCCAGCCCCAGAACCTGCCGCGGCTCGCCACCCTTGAATGCGCGGCCCAATGTCACGAGGCGGGAGCGGTGGGCGGAGACGGCTACGACTTCATCGATCTCGGCGCGGGCCGGCTCGCCGTGGCTCTCGGAGATGTGTCGGGCAAAGGCATGCCGGGCGCACTCCTCTGGGCGCACCTGCAGGCGACTCTTCGCGCCCAGGCCACGGCGCTTGGCCGCGACCTGCCCGGCGTCATCGAAGCGGTCAACCGCCTGTTCTTCGCGGCCACCGCGCCCGAGCACTTCGCCACTTTGTTCCTCGGGGTCTACGAAGACGCCTCGCGGCGTCTCCGCTACATCAACTGCGGTCACAACGCGCCGCTCCTCATCCGAGCTAACGGCACACGCGAGTCGCTCGGCTCGACGTCGCCCGCCCTTGGCCTTATGGAGGAGTGGACACCGCGGGAAGCGGGAGTCGACCTGCATCCGGGAGACACGCTCCTCATCTACTCCGACGGCGTCACCGAGGCGCGTCGCCTGCAGGGAGGAGGGGACATCGCGGACGGAGCAGAGTTCGGCGAGGAGCGGCTTGCCGCCGCTCTCGCCCGTCGTCGTCGCGAGGCCGTCGCCGGACTTCCGGCGAGCCTCCTCGCAGAGGTCGAGGCCTTCGCGGGGCCCGAGCCCCAGGACGACCGGACCATCGTGCTCCTGCAGGTGCGGCCCTAGCTTCCGATCTGCGCCAGGGCCTGGTCGGCGAGGGCGGCGATGGACCTCCCGGCCTCGTCTCCTCCCGCGCGTCCGGCGGACGAGAGGGCGTGGAGGAAGGCGACCGTGTTGTGCCGCTTCGCGAGACCTTCCAGTGTGAGGAACGCGGAGCCCCAGTCGACAAGGGGCTTCGGGCTTGCCAGGCCCGCGAGCCAGGCTTCCCAGAAGGGCGGGTCGAGCAGGTTGCGCCGATAGGCGAAGATCACGGCGCGCGCCAGCCGCTCGGGCTCCGCGAAGGTGTAGAAGACCGCTCCGCGCGGGGCGACCTGGGCGGAGATGGCTTCCATCAATCGCCGCAGTCCCGGCGCTCCCACACGGGGATTGAGAGCGAGCTGCAGGACGAGGTCGGACCCGTGCGCCACGCCGTGGCGCCAGCCCTCGACGGGATGGAAGCCGCGATAGTCGTCGACGCGCATGAGACTCGCCGAGGCGAGTTCGACGAGGTCGGCCCGAACCGACTCCGCGAAGACTGGCTCGATCCGGTCCGCGCGGGCCACCTCGGAGAGGACCAGGGCGGCGAAGGGGAGGCGGAAGCCGGCGGCGTCTTTCGGGCCGCTCAGGATGGCGGCGAGCGAGGCTTCGAGGGTGTTGATGGTGGCGGGCGAGAGGGCCTTTCCGCGCAGCCAGGTGGAGAGAGCCTCGAAGACCACGCCGTCGCGGATCGCGGGGTCGGCGTCGTCGAGGCAGCCGAGCAGGCGGACGGCGAGGCGATCGCGCTCGCCGGCGGAGGCCATCTCGAACTTCGCCTGCTTCAGCCTGATGAGATCTTCCCGGCTCATCCCGTCCGGAGGGCAGGGCAGAGTCGCCGCGGCGGGAGATGGGAGCAGGAGGAGGAGCGCGCCGAAGAGCGTGGATGTGAGCATCACGATGAACCGCCTGGAAGGGATGAGGGTCTGGGCTCCCGGGCGGCTTCGCCCAGGGTGAAGAGGAAGGTGGCCCCGGTGCCGGGGCCCTCCGACTCCACCCAGATGCGGCCGCCGTGGACCTCGACGATGCGCTTCACCAGGGCCAGGCCCACTCCAGTGCCCGCGCTCTTCGGGTCGAGCTTGTCGAACAGGTTGAAGACGCGGTCGCGGTAGCGGGCCTCGATGCCGATGCCGTTGTCGCGAACGTAGAACGCGAGATCGTCCCCGACGCGGCGCGTGCCGATCCAGATCGCCGGGTCGGCCCGATCGCCCTTGAACTTCGCCGCGTTGTCGATGAGATTCTGCATCACCTCGACGAGCCGGTCGCGGTCCACGCACACCGTGGGCAGATTCTCCGCCACGGTGACCGTCACCTTGTTGGAAGACAGCCGGCCGTGCGTCCGGTCGAGCGCGTCCCGGACGATCGCCTCGAAGGGAATCTCCTCGGGTGGCTTGGCCAGCCGCCCGATCCGCGAGAGCTCGAGCAGATCGTCGAGAAGCTGGTGCATGCGTGCCGTCGATTTGTAGACCCGGTCCATGTCGGCCCGGACCGCATCCACCTTGCCCTCGATGGCGGCCTGCTCGATGTGGCCGAGGAAGCCGCGGATGGTGATGAGGGGGCTCTTGAGGTCGTGGGAGACGGTGTAGGTGAAGCGCTCCAGTTCCGCGTTCCGGGCCTCCAGCTCCCGGATCAGCGCTTCCCGTTCGGCCTCCGCGGCCTTCCGGGCGCTGATGTCCTGGACGGCGCCGTAGATTCCCGCGAGCCTCTGCTTCGCCTCGTCCCAGACGGGCAGGGCGTAGATCCGCACCCAGCGCACGCGCCCGTCCTTGCAGACCGTTCGCAGTTCGCTCGCCACCGGTCGGTTCTGGCGAAGCTGCTCCAGGTCGCGCGCGTCGCGGTCGGCGTCTTCGGGGTGCAGGGCGGCCCGCCAGCCTCCCCGGGCCACGTATTCGTCGAAAGAGAAGCCGGTGATCGTCTCGAAAGCACCCGCCACCCAGTTGAGGCGCAGACCGTGGGGTTCCACGAAATCGGTCGAGAAGGTGTAGTCGGAGCTGACCGCGGTGATGAGCCGGTAGCGTTCCATGCTCTCGCGCAGCGCCGCCTCGGCCGATCGGCGATCCACGGCTTCGCGGGTGGCGAGCGTGAACAGTTCCTCGGTGAGGGCGATGGCCCGGGCCAGCAGAGCCGCGGTGGCGATGTAGCAGACGAGTTGCAGGATCCAGGCCGCGTAAAGGCCCTCCGCCCGTTCGGGGAGCCGCAACGCTTCCATCCGGAGCAGCAGCCCGTTTCCGCCCACGATCAGAACGGCGAAGACGATGGCTTCCCGCCCCCCGAGCAGGAGTCCGGCCATGACGATGAGCATCATCTGGAACACGCTCACCGAAACAAGAGCCACCGAGCCCGTCAGGTAGATCGACAGGCCGGGGACGAGCACGGAAAGGAAGACCAGGAAGATCCAGGAGGCGGTTCGGGCCAGGCCTCGGTTCATCACCCCGCGCATGAGCAGGGCCAGGGGCACGGTGGCGAGCGCCGTGGCCCGCACCGCCCGGCCGGCCTCGGTTTCAGCCGGATAGAAGACGGCAAGGCTCAAGGCCACGACCACGTGCACGTTCAGGACGCGCCCGAGGAGCCGCGCCCTTACCGTGATCGCGTCGTTGCCTCCGCGCGGAGGACCGAAGAAGCGCTGGAGGCGGCCGAACATGGAAACTCCGATGCTACCGGAGGACTACCAGGTCCGGCGGAGCGGATGGGCCTCGGTGTTGAAGACGACCCTCTCGAAATCGAGAGCTTCCGGCTTGAAGAGGAGGTAGAGGTACTTGAGCGTCTCGGCCAGGAAGAAACTGTGCATCAGGTCGCCCTTCTGCTTGGACACCACGTCTTTGAGCACGGTGTAGCCGGCCTCGGTGCGGCAGTGGCGAATGAGGTCGTCGAAGATGGTCGCCCCCATGGCCGCGTACTTCGGGTCCTTCGTGTAGCGGTCGAGATAGTAGGCCGACTCCACGATCTCTGGCCGCAACTCATACCCGGCGCGCGTCACCGTCATGGTCTTGTAGTCGAGGGACTCCGGCTCGATCCCATGCAGCGTCCACATGCGGAAAGCGGAGTCCTGGAGGCGCTTCGCGTGATCCATGTCTCCGGTGAAGGCCAGTACCGAGGGGAGAAACGCCTGCAGGGATCCGAAGGTGGTGCGCGTTCGCGCGCCCGTGGTCATGTCCGCTGCCCCGTACCAGAGGCCGCCGGTTGTTTCGTCGGCGAGATGCCGGTTGACGGCGGCAAGCGACTCGCGGCTCATCGTCTCGCACTCCGGGTCGCCGAAGAGGCGCGCGCACTTCGCGAGGTACTCGTAGTACGAGTCGATGGCGCCGCCGACGTGGCTGCTGGTGCTCGCCCAGGCGCCCGTCTCCACGTTGATCTCCTGGCC
>JAIBCN010000239.1 GCA_019694155.1 Vicinamibacteria bacterium
CAGTACGAGAAGATCAAGAAGATCACGCTGCTGGCCAAGGACTTCACCATCGACGCGGGCGAACTGACGCCGACGCTCAAGGTGAAGCGACGGGTGGTGGAAGCCAAATACAAGGACCTGATCGACCGGATGTACGCGGGCGGCCACTAAACGAGGTAGCAGTCATGACCAGCGAAGCCGTTCTCCAAGCCGCCAGGGGCGGCGATTTCCTCGTCCTCGATCACGCGCCCGGCGAGATCTTCACGCCCGAGGACTACAGCGACGAGCAGAACATGCTCGCCCAGACCGCCCGCGACTTCATGCAGAAGGAGGTGCTGCCGAAGACCGCGGACATCCTGAAGCTCAACTACGAGGTGATTCGCGAGACCATGCGTAAGGCCGGCGAAATTGGTCTGCTCGCGATCGAGGTGCCCGAGGAGCATGGCGGCCTCGCCCTCGGAAAGGTCACGGGAGCGCTTGCCTCCGAGATATCGGCCATGGAGGGAAGCTGGGCGGTCACCTTCATGGGCCACACCGGCATCGGCACCCTCCCGATCACCTACTTCGGCACCGACGCGCAGAAGGCGAAGTACCTGCCGAAGTTCGGCACCGGGGAGTGGATCAGCTCGTACTCGCTCTCTGAGGCGTCTTCCGCTTCCGACGCCATGAACGCCAAAGCGCGCGCCGTGCTCGCTCCTGACGGCAAGAGCTGGATCCTGAACGGCGAGAAGATGTGGCTCACCAACGGCGGCTTCGCCGACGTCTACATCACTTTCGCGAAGGTCGATGGCGAGCACTTCTCGGCCTTCATCATCGACAAGGGCACTCCCGGCGTGTCCCTCGGGCCCGAGGAACGCAAGCTCGGCATCAAGGGCAGTTCCACGCGTCCCTTGATCCTCCAGGACGCGGTGATCCCGAAGGACAACCTGCTCGGCGAGATCGGCAAGGGCGCCAAGATCGCCTTCAACATCCTCAACATCGGCCGCTTCAAGCTGGGCGCCGGCTGCACGGGCGGCTCCAAGGTGGCGCTCAAGGCAGCCTGCGAGTACGCGAAGGAGCGGAGCGCCTTCGGCAGGAAGATCGCGGATTTCGGCCTGATCCAGTCGAAGATCGGAGAGGCCGCCGCTCGGATCTTCGCCACGGAGTCCATGGTGTACCGCACGGCGGGGATGATCGACGCGAACCTCGAAGGCGCCCACGACAACGCCACCGCGCTCAAGCGCATCGAGGAGTACGACGCCGAGTGCTCGATGGTGAAGGTGTTCGGTTCGGAGACGCTCGATCAGGTGGTCGATGAGGCCGTGCAGATCCTGGGCGGCGCCGGCTATGTCGAGGACTATCCTGTGGAGCGCTACTTCCGGGACGCCCGCATCAACCGGATCTTCGAGGGGACGAACGAGATCAACCGCCTGCTGGTGCCGGGACGTCTCGTGCGCCGGGCCCTGTCGGGCGCCCTGCCCCTGTTCGACGCCGCCCTGGCGCTTCTCGACGAGCCGCGTCCTTCGGGCCGTCCGTCCGCGGACGACAAGGGGTACCTGGGCGCCGAGATCCGGCTGGTCAGGGGAGCGAAGAAGGTCTCGCTCATGCTGCTGGGCCTCGCCGCCCAGAAGTTCCAGGCGAAGCTCGCCGATCAGCAGGAGGTCATGGGGTACTGCGCCGACGTGGTGACGGAAACCTACGCGTTCGAAAGCGCGCTGCTGCGGACGCAGAAGAAGGCCGAGAAGGATGGCGAGGCGGCGGCCGAGCCGTTCGCCATGGCGCTCAAGGTCTTCGCCGAGGGAGCAGTGAGCCGCATCGAGGCGGCCGCCCGCCAGGCCCTGCCCACGATCGAGAGCGGCGACATGCTGGCGACCTGCATGGAAGGCGTCACTCGCTTCACTGACCGTGAGCCCCTAGCCACGATCCCGCTGCGACGCTCGCTTGCCCTCATGAGCCTGGAAAAGAACGGGTATCCGCTCTAGCCCAAGCGCACCATCCTCTCCGGCGGCGAGGGGCGCACACTTACCGCCTCGCGAGGCTAGACGAACTCGATCACCCTGCGTTCGGCGAGTCTCGCGAAGATCAGCATGGCCTCGTCCTCGGGCATGGGGCAGATCTTCAGGATGGACTGAACGTCCCACTCGCCGTTGAGGCGCGAGAGCACGAAACCCTCGCGCGGATCGAACTTCTCCTTGGTGAGGTCGGCGAGGGACACCATGAGGCGCGGAATCTTGTCTCTGGGAACGAGGCGCAGCGAACGTGTGCGTCCCCTCCCCTCGATCGAGACCACGAGGCCCTTCTTCGCGTGCTGGTTCAGAGGATCGAGTTTCAGGACCGCTTCGTAGTTCTTGAGCGCGGTGTCGAAGTCGCCGTCCTCCATGGCCCGGCTCGCCACCGCCAGGCCGCGCTGGATGCGCACCACCGTCTCCACGGAATCGGTGGAGACGCCGGGCCTTTCCACCTCGATGAGCCCCCGATTGTGCATCTCGTACAGCATCACGGTGGTGTCGAACACCGTGCGCCGTACCGCGAAGGCAATTTCGGTGACCGTTTTCCCCTCCGAGCACAGGAGCAGCACCTCGTGGTCGATCGGATCCTCGGGCTGTCCGAGCGCCTTGAGAGTCGACTCTGTGGAGGGGATGACGGCTCGCATTCTCTCCCACTCGTCGATCCGGCGGACGCCCTCCATGATGACGCTCGTGACATCGAGGTCCACGGGGAACGGGGTGTTCCGCTGGATGTCCCCGTCCTTGAACTCGAAATGGCCTTCGGTCCAGTGGAAGAGGTCGTAGATCGTCTCTTCCGCCTTGTGGACGAGCATGCGAAGCAGGTCCTCGTCCTTCAGCAGGCCGCCGTCCACGAGGAGGGCGCCCAGGGGGCGGCCCTCCGTCTCCTGGCTCAGCAAGGCACGGAAGAGCTGCTCCTCGGAAACCAGGCGCTCGCGCACCAGGAACTGGCCGAGGGATTCTCGCGGGTCGTTCGACCACGAGGAATGGATCGAGCCTCCCAGGAAGGAGATTCGCTTTTCCACCGCGCCCCGGTTGATGTGGAGAGTCCCGGTCTTGCGTCCTTGCGACACCCACTGAAGGATGTCCGCGAGCGCCATCGTACCGAGCTCGCCCTTAAGGCTCACGCAAACCCACCGTGTGCCGCCTGAGACCTGCGCCCGAAGTAGAGATAGTCGCGCCAGGAAGGATGGGCGAACCGGCTGGAGAAGATGAGGGCGAGAGCCCGGGGCAGGTCGGGCCGCCGCGGCTTCCGCACGAGCTTCATGCCCCGTTCCTCGGGAAGGCGGTCGCCCTTGCGCCGGTTGCACTCGATGCAGCAGGTGACGATGTTCTCCCACGTCTTGAGGCCGCCTCTCGCGACCGGGACCACATGATCGAAGGTCAGACGGGACGGATCGAATTCGTTGCCGCAATACTGGCAGCGGTGCTCGTCGCGGGCGTAGACGTTGGCGCGGGAGAAGGGCACTTCGGAGAAGATGCGTCGAAGGCGCACGTGACGCAGCAGCCTCAGCACCGAGGGGAGGGGCACATGGGCCTTCACGCCTCGCACGAAGCGCTCGTAGTTCGCGACGACCTCCACCTTGCCCTGGTAGAGCAGGGTCATGGCGCGCTGCCACGACACCACACCCAGCGGCTCGTAGGTCGCGTTCAGAACCAGAGTCTGCTCCATAGTTCCAGAGAATCCAGACGACAGAATATCTGACCCCGGGCTCAGGTGGTCCACGCCTCCCGATGCACGGTAGCCCGGTCGACTCTCGACCAGACGATTTCATGCCCCAGGCCCGGGCCTTTCGGCACGTTGATGAGGCCGTTCGCGTCAACCACCACGCCAGGCTCGATGAGGTCTTCTTCGAAGTACCGGGCGGACGCCGAGGTGTCGCCGGGGAGAGTGAACCCGGGCAGGGTCTGCAGGTGGACATTGGCGAGCCGTCCGATCCCGGACTCGAGCATGCCGCCGCACCAGACCGGGATCGAGCGTTCGGCGCAGCTCGCCTGGATGCGCTTCGAATTGAGGAGGCCGCCCACGCGGCCGGCCTTGATGTTGATGATCCGGCAGGCTCCGATGGAGAGAGCACTCCTCGCCGCGGCGTCGCTGGTGATGGACTCATCCAGGCAGATCGGGGTCTTGAGCATGGGCTGGAGCCGGCCGTGCTCGACGATGTCGTTCCAGGCAAGAGGCTGCTCGATCATCATGAGATCGAAATCGTCGAGCTCGCGCAGGGTCTTCGCGTCCGCGAGGGTGTAGGCGCTGTTGGCGTCCACCATGAGCCGGATCGCCGGGAATTCTCTCCTGATCGCGCGAACGAGATCCACGTCCTTTCCGGGCTTGATCTTGATCTTGATCCGCCGGTAGCCCGCGGCGACTTCGACGCGGACGCGTTCGAGCAGCGCCTCCACGCTGCCCTGCAGGCCTATGGAGACACCCGCGGGAATGGCGGCTTTCGCCTCGCCGCCGAGGGTGGCGGTGAGCGACTCGCCGCGTGCGTTCGCGAACAGGTCCCAGATCGCCATCTCGAGAGTGGCTTTCGCCATCTCATGGCCGCGGATTTCCGCGAAGAGCGCGTCGGTTTCAGCGGGAGATTCGAAAGTGTGGGCGAAAACGCGCGGGCTCAGGAAGTCCCTGATCACATGGGCAACCGTGCCGTTCGTCTCCGGCAGATAGTAGGGGTCCACCTCGGCCACGCACTCGCCGACCCCCTCAGCCCCGTCCGCGGTGAACACCCGCGCCAGCAGGAACGACTTTTCGGTCACCGCCCCGAAGGAAGTCTCGAACCGGAACCGGAGCGGCATCTTCAGATGCCGGAGTTCGATCCGGACGACGCGGAGCTTCATGTTCACTTCGAGCCGGCGGGTGCGCACTTCGCGCACTTACCGTAGACCTGATGCTTGTGTCCCTCGATGCGGAAGCCGATCTTGCGCGCTTCCTCCTCTTGGAGCGCTTCGATCTCGTCCGAGCTGAATTCGAAGATGGAGCCGCACACACTGCAGATGAAGTGATCGTGATGGCGGCGGTTCAGCTCGCGCTCGAAACGCGTCTCACCCTGGAGTACCAGAGCCTGGGCGAGACCCGCGCTCTCGAGGAGCTTGAGAGTCCGGTAGACCGTGGTGCGGCCGATCCCGGGCGACTTGCGCCGGACCAGGTTGTACAGGTCGTCGACCGACAAGTGCTTGTTGGAGCCGAGAAACGCGCTCACCACGACGTCGCGTCGCGAACTCCGATTCAGACCCCGACGCTTCAGGTGAGCGTTGAGGACGTCGATTTCATCAGCAAATACTCTTTGCATTGAACAAGTTAAACTATACTTTACTGATTGGGAATCGGTGGGGGTCCAAACGGCGGGGTGTTTCGGGTCACAACGTCACTTCTGGCGAATCTCGCGGTTCGCGTAGAGTAGCCGTCTAGCCAGCTTCAATTTATCGCCCTTTTCCCCTTATTCCAGCGCATTTCCGCCTTTGGGAATCGCAAGGACACACTCCCTTTTTCATAACCGCGTGACCAAGAACAATCGCGCCCTCTGGATCGTCGCCGCCCTCTCCGTGGTGGCACTCGTTCCCCTGTACGGCGATCCCCGCCGGTCGCCCGTGACCCATTCCGAGTGGGCTCGCATGATGATGCGAGGCCTTGGCTTCGAGGAGAACCTCGACGCCATCGAGAACGCCGAAGACATTTTCGTCGGCCTGGCCTGGAAGGATCAGAAGAACCTCATCGCTTCCGAATACAAGCGTGGGACCAGCGTGACGAAGCGCGGCGATTTCGTCGATACCGGCGCCGAAGCCGGAGAGACCGCCTACGATCTTCCGGTCATCCGGACCGGCGACTACAACGTCCGGCTGCGCCTGCGCGGGGCGCCCGACAAACCCTTCCATGTCGAGATCCGCAAGGATGGCCAGACCGATGCGGTCGGAAACTTCAAGCCCACCGGAAGCGGCGCCGAGTATGTTTCGGTCGACCTCGGCTGGATCAAGATGGATCCCGGGAACCACACATTGTCGGTGATCCTGCCCCCCGACACATCGCTGGAGTCGATTCAGATTTCGCCCCCCTGCCTGAGCCCCATCGAGCCGATCGGCGGCTGGCGCGCCCCCGCACTCACCACCGACCAGGACCTTGCTGTGACCATGCTTCAGGCACTCGAACTCGAAAGCGAGCTCCCCCCCGCGGACGATCCGATCGAAGTGCGCGCGGGCGGCTTCGACATCCTGGCCCCGGAATCGAGGATCACCGAGGGCGGAAACCAGGGCGAAGACTTCCAGCTGGTGGCCACCTTCGAGGGCCTCCAGGCCATCGTCTACGTGGACATTCCGGTGGCCGGCCTCTACGCGGTCTCGGCGCTGGCTACCACCGGCGATGGCCAGACCTGGATCGCCGATTCCTGCCGTCGCTCCGATGTCTGCCCGACACCCGACGTGGCCCCCAAGTGGCGCACGATCCTCACGAGCGACTTCAATGTCGGGCGGCACTCCTTCGCCGTCCTGCTCACCAACGGCGCCGCCGTGGGAAAGATCCGCCTCCAGCGCCTCAAGACCGAACCCGCGGACTACGTCGCCGCGCTCGAGCGCATCGGCTTCCGCGTCGGCTCTCCCGGCCCCATCTCGCGAGACAAAGCGCGCGAGGCCATGGAATGGCTTCGCGATCGCTGGAAGCAGAAGCTTTCGACCGATCCCGCGTGCCTCATCCAGGCCCCAGTGGGTCGGGTGGTCGGCACGCCCGGCCAGATCGCGGGCGGGTTGACGCTGATCACTCCAGGTGTGACGCCTCCCGGAGTCACGCCGCCGTCCGTGCCCCCCACCGGTCCGCCCCCGGGGCCGCCGCTGCCGCCGCCGCTGCCGCCCACCGACCAGCCTCCGGCGACACCGGTTCTTCCCGTCCGCTGAGCCCGCGCCTGCTAGGCTAGGCGCGGGCCTGTAGTTCAGCGGTCAGAACCGCCGGCTCATAACCGGTAAGTCCCGGGTTCGAATCCCGGCGGGCCCACCAATGTCTCCTCGCGGGTTCCTTCCAAGGCCGGTCTTGGAAGGAGCCGGAGCGCCTCAGGCGGCGCGCGACGCGACCACCTCGATCTCCACAGAGACTCCCTTCGGCAAGGCGGCCGCCTGAACCGTGGAGCGCGCGGGCGGATTCTCGGAGAATGCGGTCGCGTAGACCGCGTTCATGCGGGGAAAGAGCGAGAGATCCTTCATGAAGACCGTGGTCTTGACCACGTGACGGAAGGCGAGACCCGCGGACTCGAGAACCGCCTTGATGTTCTCGAGTACCCGCGAAGTGGCGGCTTCGATGTCCGCGTCGACGAGTTCTCCGGTCATGGGATCGAGAGGGATCTGCCCGGAAAGGAAAACCAGATCGCCCACGCTGACCGCCTGGGAGTAGGGGCCGATGGGGGCCGGGGCCTTGTCGGTAAGGATGATCTTCTTCGGCATGCTCGAAATTGACTCCTATTGTGGCGCGTCGGCGAGAGATGTTCTCTCAACCCGGGCGACGCCGGAAATGTCCTTCACCGAGCGAACGAGGGCCTTGAGGTGGTCGAGGTCGCGAACGCGCACCACGAGGTCCACCATGCCCGGGCGGTCGTCGTAGGTACGCGCCTCCGCGCGGCGGATGTCGCCGCCCTTATCGGAGACTGCGGTGGTCATGGCCGCGAGCAGGCCGGGCCGGTCGTGCACCTCGACACTCAGGCGCACCGGGTAGGTCTCACCGGGAGTCGGCTCCCAGGAGACCGGCACCCGGCGCTGCGCATCCACCATGGCGTTCTTGACGTTGGGGCAGTTGACGGCGTGGACGGAGACGCCCTGGCCCCGCGTGATGTATCCGATGATGGGGTCGCCGAGGATGGGCGAGCAGCATCGGGCCCGGTAGACGAGCAGATGATCGACGCCCTGGACGGAGATCCGGGCGTCGTTGGGCGTGACCGACCGGTTCGGCTTTACCGGAGCGGTCTGGGTCTTGCCGCGAAGTTCGGGAGGCGTCAGCTTCTCCACGAGCGACGCGGCGTCGAGCCGGCCGAAGCCGACGGAGGAAAGGACCTCGTCGAAGCGGCTGCCCACCCCCAGTTCCTTGCCGAGGGCCTCGATCCGGGGCGTCTCCTCCTCGAGGGTCTTCGCGCGAAGGGGCGACTTCTTCCACTCCCGCTCGATGAGACGGCGGCCGAGATCGCGCGCCTGCTGCCTTTCCGCGAGATGCAGGTCGTGCTTGATTCTCGACCGCGCCCGCGACGTGACCGCGTAGTTGAGCCAGTCACGGCTGGGGTGATGGCCGGGCGCGGTCAGGATCTCCACGATGTCGCCATTCTTGAGTTTGGTCCGGAGCGGCACGATGCGTCCGCCCACCCGCGCTCCCACGCAACGCCTTCCGACTTCCGAGTGGATGGCGAACGCGAAGTCGATGGGTGTGGCGCCTCGGGGAAGCGTGCGCACCGCGCCTTTCGGAGTGAAGCAATAGACCTCTTCCGGGTAGAGATCGATCTTGAGCGAGCTCATCAGCTCCTTGGGGTCCTGCACGTCCTCGAGCAACTGCCGGAGCCATGCGAAGGTCTCGTCGTCCTGGGAAGCGGGCTGCCCCTCCTTGTACTTCCAGTGCGCGGCGATGCCTTCCTCGGCGATCCGGTGCATCTCCTCGGTGCGTATCTGGACCTCGAACGGCGTCCCGTGATCCCCCACGAGGGTGGTGTGGAGCGAGCGATAACCGTTCGGACGGGGGATCGCGATCAGGTCCTTGATGCGGCCGGGCACGGGCTTGAGGGCGTGGTGGAGGAGTCCGAGCACGGCGTAGCAGTCCGCCACCGAATTCACGATTACCCGGAGGGCTATGAAGTCGTAGAGCTCGTCGAGATCGATCTTCTGGCGGATCAGCTTCTGATGGATCGAATACAGACGCTTGACCCGGCCGTCGATCCGGGCCGCGATCCCCGCCTCGGCGATGAGGTCCTTGATGACGCCGGTCATGCGCGCGATCACCGCATCCGCGTCCTTGCGGCGCGCGGCCACGCGCTTCGTCAGGTCCTTGTAGGCCTCGGGTTCGAGGTGCTGGAAAGCGAGATCCTCGAGCTCGTTCTTGATGCGGCTCATCCCGAGGCGGCCGGCGAGCGGGGCGTAGATCTCCATCGTCTCCTGGGAGATCCGGACGCGCTTCTCTTCGCCGAGGTGTTCGAGCGTCCGCATGTTGTGAAGGCGGTCGGCGAGTTTCACCAGGATGACGCGCACGTCGTCGACCATGGCGAGGAGCAGTTTGCGGAAGCTCTCGGCCTGCCTCTCCTCGACCGACGAGAAGGAGATCTGCGAGATCTTGGTGAGGCCTTCGACGATGTGGAGCACCACCGGCCCGAACTTCTCCTCGATCTCCTTCGGGGTGGCGAGGGTGTCCTCGAGGGCGTCATGGAGGAGGCCGACCGCCACGCAGATGGGGTCGAGGCGCCAGGAGGCGAGGATGCTCGCGACCTCCAGCGGATGGGATAAATATGGCTCTCCGCTCGCCCGAACCTGGCCCTTGTGTGCGACGGCCGAGAAGACGTAGGCGCGCCGCAACACGTCGAGATCGGCTCCCGGATGGTGGAGCTGGACGGTTTCGGCGATCTCCTCGAAGCGGATCATGGCGACTTTCGCAGCCCCAATTATGGCGCTCGGCGGGTCCTGCCGCTCACCCGCCTCCGGTCAAAACCGTCCAGGCCCGCGCCCCTCTCGCCCGGCCAAGCGCCGTAGGACCCGGTCCGGACGCGGGTCGCGACACAATCGCACGATGGACGAACGAACTCTTCGCATCCTCACCCTGGCCCGGCTGCCTGGCTTTGGGTCTCGCAAGATCTCGAGCCTGGTGAAGGCCGACGGCATAGACGAGGTCATCGAGCAGCCTCGTCGGTTCACCGATCTGATCAGCGAACCCGCGCTCGAGTGCCTGGCGGATGGGTCCGCGCGCGGCGCAGCCGAGCAGACCGTCAAGGCGGCCACCGCAAAAGGCCAGTCGATCGTCCCGCTCGGCTCACCCGACTATCCGTCGTCCCTCGCCGCCATCTACGACCCGCCGCCCGCGCTCTACTATCGCGGGTCCCTGGGGAGCGGCGCGCGACGCGTGGCCATCGTGGGGTCGCGCGGTGCGACGCCGGCCGGGCGCTCCCTCGCCCGTGACCTCGCCCGGGGCCTTTCGGAGCGGGGTGTCGAGGTCGTCTCGGGACTCGCTCGCGGAATAGACGGCTCCGCGCACGAAGGGGCGCTCCTGGGTCCTTCAACGACCCTGGCCGTCCTTGGCTCCAGCGTCGACATCATTTATCCGGCCGAGCACAAGCTGCTCGCGGCCCGCATAGAGGCCAGGGGAGCCGTGATCTCGGAACTGCCGCCCGGGACGCCGCCCGTCGCCTCCCAGTTTCCGAGCCGCAACCGGATCATCGTGGGCCTTTCCGAGGCGGTCATCATGGTGGAGGCGGGGTCGAGGAGCGGTGCGCTGATCACCGCGCGTCTGGCGCTGGACGAGGGGCGCGACGTCCTGGCCGTGCCGGGCCGCCCGGCGGAGCCGCTCGCCTTCGGTCCGAACCTCATGATTCGCGACGGCGCCACCCTCATTCGAGGCCTCGAGGATGTGCTCGAACACCTCGGCATCGAATCCGGCGCCCCGAAAACCCTGTCAAGCCCCCCCGACAAAATTCTCGACCAGCTCAAAGGATCGGCCGCGAAGTCCATCGATCAACTTGCTGTGGATACTGGGCTTGCCCCTCCTTTGCTCATCGCCCGTCTGTCCGAACTCGAGCTTGCGGGAAGGGTCGAAAGATTGCCTGGAACTTTGTTTCGCAGCGCCGGTCCGGCATAACCTAGAAAGGAAGACACGCACCCAAAGCCAAGGAAGAAAGACCTTTCATCTTGCCAAATCGCCTCGTCATTGTTGAGTCGCCCGCCAAAGCCAAGACCATTAACAAGTACCTCGGCCGGGGCTACACCGTGAAGGCCTCCATGGGCCACGTCCGGGATCTGCCCAAGAGCAAGCTGGGCGTCGACGTGCAGAACGGCTTCGAGATCGACTACGAGATTCTGCCCACCCGCAAGAAGATCATGGACGAGCTCAAGAAGGCCGCCAAGGACGCCGACGAAGTGTTCCTGGCCGCCGACCCCGACCGCGAAGGAGAGGCGATCTGCTGGCACCTGGCCCAGGAGCTGGGCGGGAAGAAGAAGGCCAAGGGCAAGTCGAAGTTCCAGCGCGTGGTCTTTCACGAGATCACCAAGACCGCGATTCAGAAGGCTTTCGAGCATCCCGAGGAGATCAACGCCGAGAAGGTGGACGCCCAGCAGGCGCGCCGTGTTCTCGACCGGCTCGTGGGCTACAAGGTCTCGCCCATCCTCTGGGACAAGGTCCGTCGCGGCCTCTCCGCCGGACGCGTGCAGTCGGTGGCGCTTCGTCTCATCTGCGAGCGCGAACGCGAGATCAAGGCGTTCGTGCCCGAAGAGTACTGGTCGGTCACCGCGCTGCTCGACTCCGGCGTGCCGCCCGTCTTCCCGGCCGGCCTCTCGCGCAAGGACGGCGAGAAGATCGAGATCACCAACGAGGCGGACGCGAAGGCCGTCCGCACCGATCTCGAGAAGGCCGCTTATGTCGTTTCGAAGGTCACGAAGAAAGAGCGCAAGCGTTATCCGGTGCCGCCCTTCATCACCAGCAAGCTCCAGCAGGACGCCTTCCGCAAGCTGCGCTTCCCGGTCAAGAAGACCATGCAGGTCGCGCAGAAGCTCTACGAAGGCCTCGAAGTCGGAGGCGAGGGCAGCGTCGGTCTCATCACCTACATGAGAACGGATTCGACCCGCGTCTCCGAGGATGCTCTCGTCGCGGTGAGAAACCACATTGGTGCCGCCTACGGCGAGGACTACCTGCCCGAAAAGCCAATCTCCTACAGGACCAAGGACGGCGCCCAGGACGCGCACGAGGCCATCCGCCCGACCGATCTTTCGCTCACCCCCGGCAGTCTGCGCAAGCACCTTGGCAAGGATGAGCTCGCGCTCTACGAGCTGATCTGGAACCGCTTCGTGGCGTCGCAGATGAAACCCGCCGTGTTCGACGAGACCGCGGTGGAGATCACGGCCGGGGCCTACCTGCTGCGTGCCCGCGGCGCCGTGATGAAGTTCAAGGGCTTCCTCGCGGTCTATGAGGAGTCGATGGAAGAGGTGGCGAAGGCCCGGGCGAAGAAGGCCGAGGCTCAGGGCGCCCCGGCCGCCACCGAGGCGGACGCCGAGCCCGAAGCCAAGGACGGCCTCCCCCCGCTCGAGGAGGGCCAGAAGCTCAAGCTCAAGAAGCTCGACACCGACCAGCACTTCACCGAGCCGCCCCCGCGCTTTTCGGAAGCGAGCCTCGTGAAGGAGCTCGAGGAAAACGGCATCGGGCGGCCCTCGACCTACGCCTCGATCATCGCCACCATCGAAGCGCGCGACTACATCGAGAAGCGCGACGGGCGCCTGTGGCCGAGCGAGATCGGCTTCCTCGTCACCGACCTGCTGGTCGAGAACTTCGCGGACATCGTCAACGTGGAATACACGGCGGCGATGGAGGAAGAGCTGGACCAGATCGAAGAGGGCAAGGACACTCTCCTCAACACCCTCAACCAGTTCTGGAAGAAGTTCGAGAAGGACCTGAAGCTCGCCTCCAAGAAGATGCGCTCGGTCAAGGGCGTGGAGGAGAAGACCGACGAGGTCTGCGACAAGTGCGGCTCGCCCATGGTGATGAAGTGGGGCCGGTACGGCCGGTTCCTAGCCTGTTCGAACTATCCCGACTGCAAGACCACCCGCCAGCTCGCGGGCGCTTCCGAGGGCGCCCCGGAGGCCTCGGAAGAAGCGCTCTCGCAGCCTTGTCCCGAGCACGGCGAAATGCTCGTGCCGAGAAAGGGCCGGTTTGGTTTCTTCCTCGCCTGCCCGAAGTACCCCGACTGCAAGGTCACGAAGAAGCTGGTGCGCGGCGCCGAGGGCCGGCTCGAACTCGAGAAGCTCAAGCCCATCGAGAATGAGTTCTGCCCCGACTGCAAGAAGCCGCTCGCCTGGCGGAAAGGACGTTTCGGCAACTTCATCGCCTGTTCCGACTATCCGACCTGCAAGTACATCAAGAAGAAAGAGGCCAAGGACATCGGCCTTCTTTGTCCGGAATGCCACGAGGGTCAGATCGTCGAACGCAAGGGCCGCTTCGGCAAGCCTTTCTACGGCTGCAGGCGCTATCCGTCATGCAGGTTCACCGCGTATCACCGCCCTCTCGCTGAGCCTTGTCCCAAGTGCGCGAAGCCCTACCTGCTGCAGAAGGAGACGAAGAAGCAGGGGTGGGTCGTCGCATGCGCCGATGACGAGTGCGGCTACGAGCGCCCGATGGATGGACCGCCGGAATGGTTTCTCGCGGCGGCGGCAGCGGCCGAAGCCGCCGCACTCGCGGCCGCCGAGAAGGCCAGTTGAGCGCGCCCAGGAGAGTCATGGTCGTGGGCGGTGGCCTCGCCGGGAGCGAGGCTGCCTGGCAGCTGGCGAGGCGCGGGATCGGCGTCGATCTGCATGAGATGCGGCCGGTGCTGAAGACGCCGGTCCATCAGACCTCCGATTTCGCCGAGCTCGTGTGCTCGAACTCGCTGCGCGGAAACGACCTCGATCAGGCCGCGGGCATCCTCAAGGAAGAGATGCGGCGCCTCGACTCCATCATCGTCAGGGTGGCGGATGAGGTGCGGGTCCCGGCGGGCAGCGCGCTCGCCGTCGACCGTGGAGCTTTCGCGCAGAGGGTCACCGAAGAAATCACGAAGCTCCCCGGCGTCGTCGTGCACCGTGAGGAGGTTCCCTCCATTCCCGAGGTTCCCGTCGCCATACTGGCCACGGGGCCGCTCACCTCGGACACCCTGGCCAAGGACATCGCCCGCTTTGTCGGCGACACCCACCTTCACTTCTACGACGCGGTGAGCCCGGTCATCGAAGCCGACAGCATCGACATGACCAGGGTGTTCCGCGCCTCGCGCTATCAGAAGGGCACCGACGACTATCTCAATTGCCCGATGGATGAGGCCGAGTACCGGGCGTTTTTCGACGCGCTCACCACGGCGGAGTGCTCCGAGGTGAAGAACTTCGAAAAGGAGTTCTTCTTCGAAGGGTGCCTGCCCATCGAGGTGATCGCGAGCCGGGGCCTCGACACCATGCGATTCGGTCCCATGAAGCCCGTGGGCCTCTTGAATCCCGCCACCGGGAAGCGCCCCTTCGCGGTGGTGCAGCTGCGCCAGGACAATCTCGCGGCGAGCCACTTCTCGCTGGTCGGATTTCAGACGCACCTCAAGTGGGCGGAGCAGAAGCGTATCTTTCGAATGATCCCGGGTCTCGAGAACGCGGAGTTCATTCGCTTCGGGATGATCCATCGCAACACGTACATCAACTCCCCGAAGACTCTTCTGCCGACATTTGAGGCAAGGAGGCGGCCGGGTCTCTTCTTTGCCGGCCAGATGAGCGGTGTCGAAGGCTATGTCGAGTCGGCTGCGTCCGGGCTTCTTGCCGGCATCTCCGCCGCTGCTCGCGCGCGCGCTGAGGAACCGCAGCCCTTTCCCGTGGACACCGCCATGGGCGCCCTCGGCCGCTACATCTCGAGCAGCGACCCCAAGCACTATCAGCCCACGAACATCGCGTTCGGCCTGTTCCCGGACCTCGCCGACAACATCAGGGACAAGCGCCTGCGGCGTCGGGCGCTTTCCGAGAGGGCGCTTTCGTCCCTGACTGCTTTCATCCAGCGAGGCTACAAGGGGGCGGGCGCGGACGATACGGTCGTAGCATGAGACATGCGGAACGAGATTGATCGTTTCCTGGCTTCGCTGACCCACGAGCGGAACGCGTCACCGCACACCCTCCGAGCCTATTCAAAAGACCTGGAACAACTCGAGGTCTTCGCCCGCGCCAGGCTGGGGTGCGAACCAACCGTCACCCGCATCGATCCGTGGCTCTTGCGCGCATTCTTCGCCGACCTTCACGGCCGCAGGGCCTCGGCCACCACAGCCGGCAGGAAGCTCGCGACCTTCCGCTCGTTCTTCCGTTTCCTGTGCCGCGAAGGGACTTTGACCAAGAACCCGGCGCGAAGCCTCGTCGGGCAAAAGAAGGACCAGAGAATCCCGACGTATCTTCAGGAGCAGGAAGCGGGCGAGTTAATGAAATCTTCTGATAACACTAATAAATCAGAAGAGCGAGATGCCGCGATCCTGGAGCTTCTCTACTCGACCGGAATGCGCTGTTCCGAGGTAGTGGGACTTGTTCTGGATGACGTAGATGTCGGAAACAGGTCCATTCGTATTCTTGGTAAAGGAAGAAAAGAACGCTGGGTGCCCTTTGGGAAGCCGGCACATTTGGCTTTAACAAGATATTTGAGGACCAGGGCGGCTATCTCCGGTGGAGATCCGGTGTTCGTGGGGGTAAATGGAAGACCCCTTTCGGACCGAACAGTACGTCGGATCGTTGCCAGAGGCCTCCTTCGAGCATCGATTCGAACGAAGGCGAGTACACACACGCTGCGCCACTCCTTTGCCACGCATCTCCTTCAACGAGGGGGCGATCTGCGGTCCATCCAGGAACTGCTCGGGCATTCGAGCCTCTCCACGACCCAGCGATATACCCACGTGAACCCAAGATATTTGCTCGATATATATAAACAGACCCACCCCAAGGCCTGAAACCGTACAGAGCATCGGCGCGTCTCATGGATAGAAGTCACTCCCAGATGTCTGACGAGCAACTCGTCGAAGCCTTTCAAGCTGGCCATCTGGCCGCATACGACGAACTTGTGTCTCGCTGGCAGTCGAAGATCCGGGGCGCGGTCTGGCGCGTCCTGGGGTCGACCGAGGACGCCGCGGATATCACCCAGGAGGCATTCCTCCGAGCGTTTCGCGGGCTCAAGGCCTTCAAGCGCGAAGCGAAATTCTCCTCCTGGATTTACCAGATCGCCCTCAATCTTTGTCGGGACTCTCTGCGTCGTAAGAAGGGCAAGAGCTATGTCAGCCTCGACGAACCCGAGCCGCAAATCCCCGCCCTCGTCTCGAAGGGTCCTTCGCCCCTCGAGCTTTCCGAAGGAAATCAGCTTGCAGACCGCGTGCGCCTGGCCATCCAGAAGCTCTCGGAGGAGCAGCGCGAAGTGATCATTCTGAAGGAATACGAGGGCCTCACTTTCGCGGAAATCGCCGAGACGCTCGGCCTGCCCACGTCGACCGTGAAGACGCGCCTCTACCGGGGGCTCGTAGAGATGAAGCAGCACCTGGCGAAAGACGGCGTCACCAGCGCTTCCGCCATTCACGATTCCCACGAACCCCGGGATCGGACATAATTTCGAGAATTCATTCACACTCCGGATCAACACCCATGACGGCCACACTCTCCTGCGAAGCGTTGCGCGACGACATCATCGCGCTGCTCTATGACGACGGCGACGTCGCCGACAAGGCGCGTGCCCGGGACCACCTCGCGCAGTGCATTCCCTGCCGCACCGAGTATTCCGATCTGAAGGGCGTCCGAAAGGCGCTCGGCGGCTGGAGCCTTCCCGCTCCCCTGCCGCTTCCGAAGGCGCAGCCCTCGCGCCGCTTCTTCGCGAGTGGCCTCGCCGCCGCGGCGGGGCTCATCCTGGGCGTCGGTATCGCGGTGGCTGGTCGCGGCGCCTTCACGCCCGCCCCCGCCTCCACCAGCGTAGCGGCGCCCGCCCCATCCCAGACGGCCAGCCAGTTCGTCTCCTTCGACCAGCTTCAGGAAGCTCTCAAGGCCCAGGAGAGTCGGCACCAGGCCGAAATCGCCGACCTCCGCCGCTCGCTCACCATGGTTTCGGAGTCTCCCGCCGGAGCCGGTTCGTCGACTCAGGTGACGAATGTCTCCAGCCTCTCTCCAGCGACCATCGAGAGGCTGCTGAAGGCCTCCGAGGAACGCCAGGCCCGCCTCTTCGAGGCCCGTCTCGCCGGCCTCCGGACGGAGAGCGATCTGCAACGTCAGTACGACATGGCGCAGATCGCCGCCGGACTCGCATACATCGACTCCCGGACCGGCGCCGACGCCGCCCGGACGAGCGAACTCATGAAGAACCTCGTCCGCGTCACCGCCAAACCGCAGGATCGCTGATTACGTCGTAAGCGGCCCATGCTGACATTCCTTGCCCTCGCTGCCGCCTTCTCGCCCGCGGCGCCGCCGGCTGATCCCCGCGCCGAGCTCCAGCGCTTCGCCGTTCGCCTGGAGCAGAGACTCAGCACCGCCTGTCGCCCCGCCGAGCCCATGGTCTTCCTGTCCGGACTTCCCGAGACGCGATTCGTCTACCTTGACGGGGTAGGCGCGGTGTTTCTGCTGCCGCCCCGCTCGCTCCCGAACCCGCCCGCGCCAAAGGCCGATCAGGCCAAACCCGAAATCTCCGTATCCGGCGCGCCAAACGGGCCACAGGTTCTCGTCATCCGGCAGCGGCCGAGCGACCTGACCGACCTCGAGGCCCGCATCCGTGAGACACGCAAGGAGGCCGAGCGCATGCGAGCCCAGGCCGACGCCGCCTTCGCAGACGCGGAAAGGCAGCTCATGGCCGAGCTCCGGCCCGGCGCGTCCGAATCAACCGCCACCGTCACCTTCCAGGGCCCGCTGTCCTTCTTTCTCGAAGACGCGGTGGACGACACGCGCACACCGGAGCAGGTAGAAAAAGACGTCAAGGACGCGCTCGTCACGACGATCCTCGAAGACTCTTCGCTCCTGAAGACGCTCCAGCCCACGGACCAGATCTCGGTATCGGTCGAACTCGTCTCACGCCCTCAGCCATGGGTGCGTGCCCAGCCCGCCCGCACCCTCATTGTTCGCGCTCAGAAGGCGGACCTCGACGCCTTCACCACGGGCAAGCTCACGAAGCCCGACCTCCTCAAGCGGGTGCAGACGAAGGCGTACTAGCGGACCGGCGCACTGCCTGATCGCGCCGTCCGGAGCAGCGCGGCCAGGGTCACAAGGCCGATAGACCCGTCGGTGGCTGCAAAGAGCAGGAACGACACCGGCGATCCGCGCAGGAAGTGATCGCCGATGAAGAGCGCGGCCCCGAACATCTTGACGAACACCCCGGCCGTCCAGAGATACCCCCGGCGCGCGTCGACATTCTGGGCGCACCAGAAATACCCAAGCGCCAGGGTGAGCGTGAAGAGACCGTTGAGCTGCGCGTTCAGCACCGGAACAGGCGGTGGCGCGCCGAAAAGGCGGGCGGTCAGTTCCGGCGCGAACAACATGGGCAGTGACAGCGCCAGATCGTAGATCCCGCCCAGAACCGCGAGCGCGCGCAGGGAGGGAAACCTCATCGCCTCCCTATACTATCCGCTCGTCATGCGCCGCCGACCCGGAACGCCCCTCCTCCTCCTTGCCGCGGCACTGGCCCTCCATGCGGCCTGCGGCAAGCGAGCCGATCCGCTGGCGCCCTACGTGAAGACGCCCCTGCCGCCTTCGGGCCTCGATGTCTCCCAGATCGGCGACGAGGTCGAGATTCGCATCGTTGCGCCCACCACCACCACCGAAAAGCGGCCACTTCCGGTCATCCAGCTCGAGTGGCTCCAGGGCCCGCCCACCGGAGATTTCACGAAGGCCGCGACGCCGTTGCTCCGCGAGGACGTGGCGCCCGGCGAGGTACGCCTCAAGCGCTTTCCACGACCCGCGGCCGAAGTCCGCTACACCGTACGAGCCTTGAATGGAAAGGCCCGGTCAACTCCCGCAGGACTCGTGACCTTCAAACCCGCGCCTGTTCCCCCGCCCCCCACCAGCCTTGTCGTCACGAACACGGCGAATGGAGTGGAGCTTCGCTGGACCAACCCGCTTGGAGCCGAGCCCTGGCCCACGCCGTCGACGAGCCCCACCCCTACTCCCTCGCCCGCCGCAGGAGCCTCGGCGACCCCGGGTACCTCCGAGGCTGCCCCGCATCCCCTGCCGTCGCCGACGCCAAGCCCAACTCCCACGCCCGCGCCGGCCACCCCCTCGCCATCGCCCTCTCCGATTCCCAAACCGACGCCGACGCCGCCCACCGGAATCCGCATCTTCCGAACTGATGGGGCGCCCCGACTGGCGCGGGAGCCCCTTCAGGCCGCGGTCTGGCTCGACCCCCTCCCCAAACCAGGCGAGAAACCCTGCTACGCGCTCCGATACGCAACATCGTTCAAGCCGCTCGTCGAGAGCGCGTCCACCGAATCCGTCTGCGCGGAGGTCAGGGACATCGTGCCGCCCGACCCCCCCGGCCGCCTCGTCGCCGACATCGGGGGCACCTTCGTCGAACTCTCCTGGCTCGCCTCGCCCTCGCCCGATGTGGCCTTCTATCGCGTCTACAGGACCCTCGACGCCGCGGCCCGCGCCGTGGCGATCGAGACCCAGGGGCCGGTCCTGCGGATTCGCGACCCCAACATGACCCGGGGCCCCCGGGCCTACGACGTCGTAGCCGTGGACAAGGCCGGGAACGAGAGCGCTCCCGGCGCTGCAGTCAGAGTGATCGTCCCCTGAGCGGCGGGGCGGCGATATCATCCGCTTTCGGATAGACCCATGCCCCTTTACGAATACCGCTGTGGCCGTTGCGAACTTCCCTTCGAGAAGTACGCCCGCACCTTCAATGACCGGCCCGACTGCCCCGGCTGCGGCGCTACCGACGTCACCCGGACTCTCTCCACCTTCGCGGTCTCCACGGGCGGTGGCAAGACCGCGTCCGCGCCCGCGAACTTCGGCGGTTGCGGCGAGGGCCCGCCCTGCGGAGCCGCGCACTGCGGCCGCCTCGCGAACTAGCTGCCTCCGCACACCCCTTCAAGAAACGGAAAGATGACTGATCGAGTCGCCGTCCTTCGGGACAAGGTCCGCCGGGCCGAAGAAGGAGGAGGCGTCGAGCGTCGCGAGCGGCAGCACCGCGAGGGCCGCCTCACCGCGCGCGAGCGTGTCGAGATCCTCCTCGACGAAGGCTCCCTCGAGGAACTCGACAAGCTCGTCGAACATCGCTGCACCGATTTCGGCATGGCCGAGCAGAAGATCCCGGGGGACGGGGTCATCTCGGGCTTCGGCCGCATCGACGGCCGCCTCGTCTTCGTCTTCGCCCAGGACTTCACAGTCTTCGGCGGCAGCCTCTCCGAGACGAACGCCCTCAAGATCTGCAAGGTCATGGACCTCGCCATGAAGATGGGCGCCCCCGTCATCGGCCTCAACGACTCGGGAGGCGCGCGCATCCAGGAGGGCGTCGCCTCGCTCGGCGGCTATGCCGACATCTTCCTGCGCAACACCCTCGCGTCCGGAGTGATCCCGCAGATCTCGGCCATCCTCGGCCCCTGCGCGGGGGGCGCCGTCTACTCGCCCGCCATCACGGATTTCAACCTGATGGTGAAGGACACGTCGTACATGTTCGTCACCGGACCGGATGTCATCAAGACGGTCACTCACGAGGAAGTCACGAAGGAAGACCTGGGCGGGGCCATGACCCACAACGCCCGCTCCGGCGTCGCCCACTTCGCGACCGACGACGATCGAGCTTGCCTTCTCCTCATCCGCGATCTCATGTCGTACCTCCCTTCGAACAACCTCGAGGAAGCCCCGCGACACGCGACCACGGATCCGAGCGATCGCGAGGATCCAACCCTCGATACCCTCATCCCGGAAGACCCGAGCAAGCCGTACGACATGAAGAAGCTCATCACCGCGGTGGTGGACGACGGGCGCTTCCTCGAGGTCCACGAGCACTACGCTGCGAACATCGTCGTGGGATTCGCACGCTTCGCGGGCCGGAGCGTCGGCATCGTGGCCAACCAGCCGGCCGTGCTCGCCGGCTGCCTCGATATCGATGCCTCCGTGAAAGGCGCCCGCTTCGTCCGCTTCTGCGACGCCTTCAACATCCCGCTCGTCACCTTCGAGGACGTCCCGGGCTTCCTTCCCGGCACCTCGCAGGAGTACGGCGGCATCATTCGCCACGGCGCCAAGCTGCTGTACGCCTACGCGGAGGCGACCGTTCCGAAGATCACCGTCATCACCCGGAAGGCCTACGGAGGCGCCTATTGCGTGATGTCATCCAAGCACATCCGCACCGATTTGAACTTCGCCTATCCCATGGCGGAGATCGCGGTGATGGGGCCCGAAGGCGCGGTGAACGTGCTCTACCGCCGGGAGCTCGCCGCGGCCGAGGACGCGATCGCCATGCGCCTCGCCAAGGTCCAGGAGTT
Source organism: Vicinamibacteria bacterium (assembly GCA_019694155.1). Classification (GTDB taxonomy): domain Bacteria; phylum Acidobacteriota; class Vicinamibacteria; order Fen-336; family JAGNNV01; genus JAGNNV01. The sequence continues at coordinate 21,089 of JAIBCN010000239.1, forward strand.
CAAGGAGAAGTTCGCGAACCCCTACGTCGCCGCCGACCGGGGCTTCATCGATGACGTCATCGAGCCGCGCCACACTCGTCGCCGGATCATCGCCGGCCTCGATATGACGAAGACGAAACGCGACAAGAACCCCCCGAAGAAGCACGGGAACATCCCCCTTTAGTCGAGCCCGGGGCGCTGAGGCCCGAGGACACCCTGATGCCCGTGGTTCTACGTTGCACCGTGCGGGGCTGTGGAGAGCCACTGCGTGCTCCGAGGCCGGGTACGCCCTCGCGGGAAGCCCGGCGGTGGACCTGCCCAGAAAACCATTCGTTCGATCAGCATCGTTCGGGATCGCTCAATCTCCTTCAGCCGCAGGACCGGCGCTCGAAGCATCCGGGAGACTCGCGTGAGGCGGCGCAAGCGCGGCGGCGGCTCGCCGGGACCGCCCACGCTCTGGCCGTGCACCGCGCGTTCGCGCATGTCATCGGCTCACGGGCGCAGCGCGGTCCGGCGACCCTCCTGGATGTCGGTTGCGGGGAGGGGGCGTTCGTTCGCCATGTCTCCTCCGTCCCCGGCCTCGAGCCTCACGGCGTCGATATCTCCGCTCCCTCCATCGAACTCGCGGCGAAGGCGTCACCCGAGGTTCTCTTCGTCGTGGCCAATGCTGACCGGTTCCTGCCGTACGCCGACCAGGCCTTCGACTTCGTCACCTCCATCGACTCCAGGGTGAACGCCGGCGAGTTCCAGAGGGTCCTGAGCCAGCGGGGCCTCATCCTCGTTGCCGTGCCCGGCCCCGACGACCTGATCGAACTCCGGGAGCGCGTTCAAGGTGGAAAGGCGGAGAAGCCACGCGGCCAACGGGTCGTGGAGGAACTGGGACGGTCGCTGAAGCTCGCGGAGCGGACCACGGTTCGCGACTCCCGCATCTTCGAGCCACCCGTCCTGCGCGACCTCCTGACGGTTACCTACCGCGGCTTCCGCCACAGCGAACGCGCCGCGGTGGAGTCTCTGGCCGCGATGGACGTGACGCTCTCACACGAGGTTCTCGCCTTCGAACACCGGTGAGGCCTGGCAACTCACCGCAGCGCCGCCTCCAGCGCAGTCGCGGCGTCGGTCTTGGCGTCCCGATACTTCACGATGACCGCGGTCGAGAGCTGCAGGCCGCGAGCCTCGGCAAACGAACCCTTGGCGGGGCGAGAGCCCGGAACCACCACCGCGTTCTCCGGAACCTCCCTGACCCACTCGCGTTCACGGACGAGGTCGTGGACCACCGTCGAGGCGGTGAGGACGACTCCGCTCGCGAGAACAGCGCGGCGTCGAACGCGGACGCCCTCGAAGACGCCCACGAGGCCGCCCACGAACGCGTCATCCTCGACGATCACGGGCCGGGCTCCCGCGGGCTCTAGGACGCCACCGATCTGCGCGGCTGCGGAAAGATGCACGCGCTTGCCGATCTGCGCGCAAGAGCCGACAAGGGCGTGAGAATCCACCATGGCGCCTTCATCCACATAAGCGCCCATGTTGATGAACGCGGGCGGCATCACGGTGACGCCCTTGGCGAGATATGACCCGCGTCGCACGCTCGACCCGCCCGGGACCATCCGCACTCCCGCTTCCAGGTTGAGCACCCGGGGCGGGAACGCCGTCTTGTCGATGAAAGGAAACCCCGGGCCCGTGAGCTCCACCATCCTGGTGGCGCGGAACCCCGCGAGGATCGCCTGTTTTACCCAGGTGTTCACCCGCCATTCGCCCTGCGCATCCGGTTCCGCGGAGCGGATCTCTCCCCGTTCAAGGCAACCGAGCAGCGCCTCGTGCGCCTCCGGCCAACCCGGATCGGCGGCGGCGTCCGCGGGAGGTCGTTCGTAGAAGGCGCGCAGGCTCTCGAGATTCACTTGCGGACTCCTACCTGATCCCGGCGTGGGCCATGGCTTCCTTGAGTCGCGCGCGCGTGGCGTCGGAGGCGGGGACCAGAGGCAGGCGGACGAAGTCGCCACCCAGACCAAGCATCTGGAGGCCGGCTTTGAGCGGAATCGGGTTGCTTTCAACGAAGAGAGCGTCGATCAGGGGAAGGAGCCGGTTGTTCAACGCAACCGCCTCGGCGCGCCTCCCCGCGCGCGCGGCCTCCACCAGCTGCCTGGTTTCCTTCGGGATCATGTTGCCGAGGACCGAGACCAGGCCTTCCGCGCCAACCGCGATGGAGGCGAGCGCCAGATTGTCGTCGCCCGACAGCAGGGTCTTGCCGGGCGGGAGTGTGCGCGCCACTTCACTGATCTGCGCCACGTTCCCGCTCGACTCCTTCACCGCGACCACCTGCTCGTTCTGCCAGAGCAGCTGGAGCGCCCCCGGGGTGAGGTTGAGCCCGGTCCGTCCGGGCACGTTGTAGACGATGAAGGGAAGTCCGGGAGCCGCGTCCGCGGCCGCGCGGAAATGAGCGACGAGGCCCTGAGGCGTCGGCTTGTTGTAGAAGGGCGTCACGATCAGCGCGCCATGAGCGCCGAGTTCCTGCGCGCGCTTCGTCCAGGCCGCGGTCTGCCGCGTGGAGTTGTGACCGGTGCCGGCCACGACTTTCTTGCCGCGCGCTTCCTCCAGGGTCGCGGCGATCAACGGATCTCGCTCGCTTTCCGCGATGGTCGCGGCTTCGCCCGTGGATCCGAGAACCACGAGGACGTCCGCCCCGCCCTCGGCAACGTGTTTCACCAGAGCGCGGAACGCCTTCATGTCGACTTCACCCGAGGCGGTGAAGGGCGTGGCGAGGGCGACGGAAAGACCGGAAAAATCGGCGATGGCTTGGCTGGTCACGGCTTGACCTCATTGAAAAGTGGATCGAGTGTTTCTTCGGAGAACTGGTCCATGGTGAAAACGCCCTTGCGGCCATGGATCCAGGCGGCCACGCGCAACGCGCCGTCGGCGTAGGCCATGGGGGAGCGCGAGGCGTGGTGGAGTTCGAGCGTCTCCGCCGGGGCATCGATGCCCACGATGTGGCTCGAGTAGGTGTGGCCCGCGCGAACGGCGGAAACACTGAGCTGGTGCTCCTTCAGTTCGCCCGGGCCCTGAAGCACCCACTCGGTCTTTCTGGGGCATCCCTTGATGATGACCCGGGCCAGCAGCTTCGCGGTGCCCGACGGCGCGTCCTTCTTGCGGGCGTGATGATGCTCCACGATGTAGGGATCGCGACCCGGGTCGAGGGCCGCGAAGCGGGCCAGCACCAGGGAGAGGCGCGCGTAGAGCGCGATGGAGAGAGAGAAATTCGGCGCCACGACGACACCGATACGGTCGCCCACGCGTTCCCTGAGATCGGGAATCGACCAGCCGGTGGTGCCGATGACGAGATCGGTGCCGTTGTCGAGAGCCCACTTCAGATGGGTCTCCGCCGCTTCGCCCATGGACGCGTCGATCGCCACGTCCACCGGCCCCCGCGGCGACTGGTTCCGGCCCACCTGCCAGGCGATCGCCTCGCCGCCCAGGGTCGCGATTGCGCTCCCCAGTCGCCCACGTCCGAACAGCCCGATCTTCATTTCGAATCTCCGTTGCCCTCGAAGAGGGCCTGATGAAGAAGCCGCACCGCCGCGGCCTCGTCCTTCCGCTCGACCACCAGGGAGAGGTTGATCTCGTTGCTGCCCATCGAGATCATCTCCACGTTGATGGAAGAGAGGGCTCCAAAGACCCGGGCGGCGAGGCCAGGGGTGTGCTTCAGCCGCTCGCCCACGAGGGCGACGAGGGCGCGGTCGGCGGCCACACTCACGTGAGCGAAGGCGCCGAGCTCCTTCCTGATCGCGTCGATGGGCGCGTTCGCCTCGACGGTGAGCGACACGCTCACCTCCGCCGTCGCCACCACATCGACCGAAACCCCGAGACGGCCGAAAACCTCGAAGATCCGCGCGAGGAAGCCGCTCTGCGCGAGCATGCGCGTGCTCTCGATCGTGATGACCTGGATCGGGCCCCGGCTGGCGATGGCGGTCGCGGGGCGGGGTGAGCCCGTGCCCCCGAGCGCGGTGATGGTGCTGAACTTTCCGTCCGGCCGCATGGTGTGCCGCACCGTGACCGGGATGTTCGCTTCCACCGCGGGCTGGATGGTCGCGGGGTGGAGCACCTTCGCGCCGAAGGCGGCGAGCTCGGCGGCTTCGCGGAAGCTGAGCTCGAGGATCGGCGTCGGTTCCGCGACCATCCGCGGGTCGGCGGTGAGGATGCCTTCGACATCCGTCCAGATCTGCACCTCGGCGGCCCCGATGGCGGCTCCGATGAGCGAGGCGGAGTAGTCGCTCCCTCCCCGGCCCAGGGTGGTCGTGATGCCGTCCTTCGTCGCTCCGATGTAGCCCTGGGTCACCACCACCCGCCCCTCGGCCATCAGAGGCACGAGCTCGGTGCGGGCGAGCGCCGAGATCTGGGCGGCTTGCGGCTCGGCCTCTCCGAATCGGGCGTCGGTGCGCATGACCCGGCGCACGTCGAGCCACGAAGTGGGCACGCTTCGGGAGTGCAGGAATGCGGCCACGATCTGCGAACTCATGAGTTCGCCGAAGGAGACGATGGCATCCCGGCTTCGGGCCGAAAGCTCTCGAAGCAACGAAACGCCGCGGAGCAGCATGTCGATCTGGGTCGAGAGCGCCTCGATGAACTGCTGGAGGTCGACCGGAGGCTCACCTTCCCAGAGTTCGACGCAGGCCTTCTTGTGCTTCGCCACGATCTCGCGGAGCGCCCTGAGCGCCGCTTCGGTCTCCCCGCGCTCCGCCGTCTGCGCCGCCGCGAACAGGCCATCCGTGGTCTTGCCCATGGCGGAAAGGACCACCACGGGAGACCTGGGGGCGGCAGCCCTGACGATCTCGGCCACGCGCCTGATGCACGTCGCATCCGCGACGCTGCTGCCCCCGAACTTCAACACGAGGCTCATGCGAGGTATCCAAGAGCGTGCGCGAGTTCGGCGTTCAGGACCGAGGCCCCGGCCGCGCCGCGCTCCGTGTTGTGGCCGAGGAGGGCGAACTTGATTCCGAGGAGCCGGCACGTCCGCACGCGGCCCACGTGCACGCTCATGCCCCCGTCCTTCTCGACGTCGAGTCGCACCTGTGGCCGGTCTTCGGCCGTGTGCACGCGGATTGGAGCCGGCGGCGCCGAAGGGAGGGCGGCGACACGCGGATCCCCGCGCCAGGCGCGAAAGACGTCGGCTACCCGGTCAGGCGAGGGGCTGCCCTTAAGCGCCACGCTCACCGCCTCGCTGTGGCCTTCGATGACGGGCACGCGATGACACATCGCGGAGACCGCGAAGGGCGCGTCTTCGACCATGCCCTCCTTGAAGCGGCCGAGCATCTTGGGCGTCTCCTCCTCGACCTTGTCCTCCTCGCTGCGAATGAAGGGGATCACGTTGCCGAGAATGTCGAGGCTGGGGACGCCCGGGTAGCCGGCCCCGCTGATCGCCTGCATGGAGGTCATGAACACGCGCTCGATCCCGAAAGCCTGCTGAAGCGGGGCGAGGCCCATGACGAGGACGGTGGCCGTGCAATTGGGATTGCACACGATGGCGCCCTTCCACCCGCGGACCCGGCGCTGCGTTTCGACGAGGGCGAGGTGATCGGCGTTGGCCTCGGGCACCAGCAGGGGCACGTCCTTGGCCATGCGGAAGGCGGAGGCGTTCGAGAAAACGAAGGAACCCGCGGCGGCGAAGAGGGGCTCGATCTCCTTCGCAGGGCCCGAATCGAGAGCACTGAAGACGACCGGCGCCATGGCCTCCGATGGATGCGCGGCGCGAAGCACATGCCTGTTCAGGCCGGCATAAGGTTCGCCGTCGAGCCGCCACGCGCAGGCCTCTTCGTAGGCCTTGCCCGTGCTCCGATCGGAAGCGGCCAGGTGGCCGATCTCGAAGAGGGGGTGATCGATGAGTCGGCGCACGAAGCGCTGGCCGACGACGCCGGTGGCGCCGAGAATGGTGACAGGAATGCGACTCATCGCTGTTGTTTCATCTCCGTTGAACTCCGCCTTGATGGAGTCCATCGTCGAAACAACGGTGGACTCTTTCGAAAGTCCACTCCTTTCGCCGCGAACGATGCGGCGACCATTGTTCCTCAGGCACTCCACGGCCCCTCTTGCGGGACCGCAGCAGCCGCGGGGTCTTCTCCCCTCACGTCCAAGGATGAGTCTGCTGACGCTCTCATCCCTTCGGCGGTCCTCCCCTTTCGGCCCGCTTCGACCGAGTCAGCGCTCGTCCACGGGCCTACTGATGGGGACCGCTCCTCCATCGGGCGACGCGGAGGATGTCACAGCGATGCTGATCGAAGCAAGCGCCTCTCGTTCCCTGATCGCTTCAACCACTAGAATCCAACCCTCGTGCCCAGTCCCCGAAAGTTCAAGAAGATCCTGATCGCCAACCGCGGCGAGATTGCGGTGCGCGTGATGCGGGCCTGCCGGGAACTCGGCATCGGAACCGTGGCTGTCTACTCCGAGGCCGATCGTGCGGCCCTTCACGTCCGCTACGCGGACGAGGCCTGCTTCATCGGCCCGCCGCCCTCGCGCGATTCCTATTTGAAGATGGAGACGATCCTCGACGTCGCGAAGCGCTCGGGAGCCGAGGCCATCCACCCGGGCTACGGGTTCCTCTCCGAGAACGCGGCCTTCGCGAAGGCCTGCAAGGACGCGGGCATCGTGTTCATCGGGCCGCCTGCGGAAGCCATCACCGCGATGGGGGAGAAGACCTCGGCGCGGCGCGTGGCCGTGGAGGCCGGCGTGCCCGTGGTGCCGGGCGCCCTTCATCCCCTTGCCGACAACGAGGCCATCCTGAAGGAAGCTCAGCGCATCGGGTTTCCGCTGATGCTCAAGGCTGCGGCGGGCGGGGGAGGCAAGGGGCTGCGTCTCGTTCACGAGCCGGGAGACCTCGAGGCGGCGGTTCTCCGCGCGAGGAGCGAGGCGAAGAGCGCCTTCAACGACGACAGTCTCTACATCGAGCGCGCCATCCTGAAGCCCCGCCACATCGAGATCCAGGTCCTGGCCGACGGTCACGGCAACGCGGTGCACCTCTTCGAGCGGGAGTGCTCGATCCAGCGGCGCCACCAGAAGATCATCGAGGAAAGCCCCTCGCCTTTCGTCACGCCCGAGCTGCGGGAGCGCATGGGAGCGCTCGCGGTGGCCCTCGTGAAGAAGGTCGGCTACGTGAACGCCGGCACCCTCGAGTTCCTCGTCGACGAGAACCGCGAGCCCTACTTCCTCGAGATGAACACGAGGCTCCAGGTCGAGCATCCGATCACCGAAATGGTCACGGGCGTCGACCTAGTGAAAATGCAGATCCGGATCGCGGAAGGGGAGCCGCTGCCCTTCGCCCAGAAAGACCTCACCCAGCGCGGACACGCCATCGAGTGCCGTGTGTGCGCCGAGGATCCGGACGCGAACTTCATTCCGAATCCGGGGAAGATCGAAACCCTGCGCGTGCCCGGGGGGCCGGGCATCCGCGACGATTCGGGCGTCTACGAGGGCTTCGAGGTGCCGATGTTCTACGACCCGCTCATCTCGAAGCTCGTGGTCCATGCGGAGAACCGCGAAGCGGCCATCTTCCGGATGCTGCGCGCGGTCTCGGAGTACAAGATCACCGGCATCAAGACGACGCTCCCGTTCTTCGACCGCGCGCTGCGGCACCCAAAATTCATCGAGGGCGACTTCGACACCAGTTTCGTGGGCAGGCTCCAGGGCGAAAACGACGACCGGACGAGAGCGGCGGAGCTGGCCATGGCGATCGCGGCGGTTGCCACCTATCGCGCCCGCCGCCGGTCGCGCGCGGAACCTGATGCGGGCAAGGGCGAGGGCTCGCTCTGGTGGCGCCTCGGCAACCGTGACACGGTGACCCGGCTGTGATCCTCAGGAAAGCGCGCCATGTTCTTTGACGCCGCCACCGGCGGGAAGAACGCCCGCATCGAGGTCCGCGAGGCCCAGGGCCGCTATCAGGTGACCATCGGCGACAAGACCCTCGATCTCGACTGGGTCCGGACGGGCGAGCACGAGGCCTCGGTTCTGCTCGACGGCGCCTCCCACGACATCACGGTCGAGAAGACCGCCGAGGGCTTCGCCGTCCTCATTCGCGGGGACCGCTTCGACGTGGACCTGAAGGACGCGGTGAAGGGCGTCGCTCTCGGCAAGGTCGCGCACGCGGGCCCCCTGAAGCTCAACGCCCCCATGCCGGGCAAGATCGTCAAGGTGCTCGTGAGCCCGGGCGACACCGTCGAGGCCGGCCGCGGCGTTCTGGTCATGGAAGCCATGAAGATGGAGAACGAACTCAAGGCGGCCAGGGCCGGCACCATCCAGGAGATCCGGGTCAAGGAGGGCCAGGCCGTAGAAATGGGGGCGCTCCTTCTCATCATCGGCTGATACTGCTTTCGACCTCGATAGGGGAGCAGAGGACTTCCTTCGCGATCATGTAGGCCTTGATTAGGAAGATCGCCCGTTTCAGCCGGATCAGCCTGGCCGTCTTCGCCATCACCGGGCTCGTGGCCCTGACCGTGGTCGCGCTCTTCGGCGAGAAGGTCCTGAGGAGCCAGGTCGAGACCCGCCTTTCCGGAGCACTCCACCGCCGGGTCACCCTGGGCGGACTTTCCGTGAACCTGGCGGGCCGCGTGGTCGAGTTGCGCGACCTCGTCATTCCCGGTCTTCCGGCTTCGAAGGAACCCTCCTTCAGCGCTCCCCGCGTCCGCATCGCGCTCTCCTTCCGGTCCTTGTTCACGAGCCGGATCCTGCTCCGGGGACTCGAGATCGAGGAGCCCAGGATCTCGCTGCAGGTTTTCCCGGACGGCTCCACCGACCTGCCCGGCATGGACTCCTCAGGCGGGCCGCCTTCCCGCGAAGTCTCCATCGGCAAGCTGGTGGTGCACCGGGGTGAGCTGAAGCTGAACGACGAGAAGATGCCCCTCGACCTGGACTGGCCGAACTTCGAGGCTTCCCTTCTCGCGGAATCGCGGAGCCTCCTCAAGGGTGACATCGCAGCCGGGCCGGGGCCGATGCGCTTCGGCGACCTTCCTTCTCAGGACACCCGGTTCGATCTGGGGATCCGCTTCGCGGATTCGACTCTCTTCATCGAACGGGGTTCGTTCAGCGGCGCCGGCGGAACCACCCTCGCCCTCTCGGGCAGCCTCGACTTTCACAAAGGGCCAAAGGGCGAGATCCGCTTCTCCGGCCCTTTTGATCTCGAGACTTTCGATCAGCGCGTCGTCGTCGCCGGCCTTGAACTCAAGGGCCTGGCCCAGACCCAGGGCATTCTTTCGATCGACGGTGGGAAGGTCGCGCTCGCCGGCAGCCTGAAGGGTCAGCACGGGTCGTACGATTCCATTCCCATCGACGCCTTCGCTTCGAATCTCGAATGGGACGGCTCGGACCTGCGTCTCAAGGACCTGGTCGTCGAGGGGCTGGGGGGCAAGGCCTCGCTTGATCTGGCCGTACCGCACGAAGCCCCGACGAAAGTCACGGGCACTCTCGAGAGCCTCCGCGCCGAGCCGGTTCTTCACTGGCTCTTCGACTACAGCAGCGCCGGACTCGGCGCCCGGGTCTCTGGACCGATCGACCTCACGCTCCCGCCCGGCGCAGCGAATCTGCTGAGCGGCTCGGGAGATCTCCAGTTCACCGCCGAGCCCGAGCAGGGCGATCCTGTCTCCGGGAGATTCCCGTTCACGGCGGAGAAGGGCGTGATTACGGTGACGGCGGCGCGGTTCGAGGCCCCGAAGACAACCCTCAGCGCGAGCGGCGTCATCAGGCCCGACAGACGGATCGATCTCGAAGTCAGCCTGCTGAGTCAGGACCTCGCGGTCAGTGACGGACTGGGCGTCCGCCTGCGCACGGCCTTCGGCGCCGAAGGCGCGCAGATCCTGGGCGCCACCGGGAATGGCACCGTCCAGGGCCGGGCCACGGGAACGATGGACGAGCCCGTGTTCACCGGCCGCTTCAGCGGCACGAGTGTTGCGTACCTGGGCGTCTCCTGGGGCGCCATCGACTGGGCGGGAAGCGTATCGGTCGAGGATCTGAAGAGCGACCGGCTGACCGCCGCCCGCGGGGTTTCACGTCTCGAGATGAGCGGCGCCATGCGCCTTGGGGAGCGCGGCGTGGACGACGCCATGGATCTCAGGATCGCGATCCGCGACTGGCCCGCGAGAGACCTGCTCCGCGTGGCGGAGTCGGACCTCGACGTCGACGCCGCCGCCTCGGGCACCGTGCGCCTTCTGGGCACGGGCGCGAGGCCCCTCGGCGAAGCCACCCTTACGAGTGGCGGCGGCAAGGCGTATGGACTCCCGTTCCTGCGGGGCGACCTGCGCCTCCAGTTTCAGGGCGAGGCGCTGCAGGTCGAGCGCCTCAAGGCGTCGGTGGGCGGTGGTGACCTGTTCGTCAGGGGCCGCCTGACCGGAGAGGGGCCCGCGGCGGCGTTCGACGGTGAGGTGGAGGCGAAGGACCTGGAGCTCGCCGACCTGGGGCTCCAGGACCCGACCCGGCCGATGGTCGGCGGTCGCGTGAGCGGCCGGGCCACCCTGAACGGCCCCATCGAGAGGCCGAGGGTATCCGCGCACCTCGAATCGAAGCGCTTCTTCTATGGCGATGAGGGAATGGGCACGGTTGCCCTCGACGTCACGGGCACGGGCAACGGCGTCCTCCTCGTGACGGGCGTCTCGGACTCTCCCCGCTTCCGCGCCGACGTGACCGGCTCCGTGGAGGCGAAGCCGCCTTACCAGAGCCGCCTGGAAGTGAAGCTCACCAACGCCCGGGTCGATCCCGTTCTGCGCGCGCTCGGTTCGCGGTTCGAGAATGCCGTGGTCATCACCTCCTCCGCGAACGCGCGGATCGACGGCCCGCTCCGCGACCCCGCCTCCATCACCGCCCAGATCCGAGATGGCCGCTTGCGCATCGCGGTCCCCGAGTACGCGATCGAAGCGGCTCCGGGTTCCGTGATCGACGTCGAGAAAGGGGAAGTCCGCATCGCTGGTTTGACTCTCGCCGGCGAGGGCACATCCGTGAGCGTATCGGGCAAGCTGGCCCTTCAGCCCGACGAAGCGAACGACCTCACCGTCACGGGTCGTACGGACCTCCGTGTCTTCTCGGGGTTCCTCAAAGAATGGCGGTTGCGCGGTTCCGCCACCCTGAGAAGCCAGCTCGCCGGCACCCGCAACGCGGTCCGTCTGTCGGGAGGCCTCGATATCGAGGACGGCGCGGTGCGCGTTCGCGCGTTTCCCCAGGGCCTCGACGGCCTGAATGGAAGAATCGTCTTCAGCGAGACCCAGGCCAAGGTGGCGGGCCTCGAGGGCCGTTTCGGCGGCGGGCGGGTCTCCCTGTCGGGCCAGATGGGCTTTGGCGGCGCTTTTCCCGCCTCGTTCGATTTCTTCCTGAACGGCGATTCGCTCGGCCTGCGTTATCCGGAGGGCCTGCGCTCCACGTTCGGCGCCGCCCTGAGACTTCAGGGAACCGTGGATTCGTACTGGCTTACCGGCAACCTGCTGGTGTCCAAGGCGCTGTGGACCCGCAAGTACACGATTGCGTCGGAACTTCTCGGCGGCTCCGGCCCGGCGGGCGGCTTCACGCCGGCCTCGTCCGGGCTCAAGCGATCGCCCATGCACCTCGATATTGCGATAAAGGCTCCGGGAACGCTGCGACTCGACAACAACCTCGCTTCCCTCGTTGCCAAGGCCGATCTCACGCTCACCGGCTCGCCCACCGAGCCTCAGCTTCTCGGCCGGGTCGAGCTCGAGCGAGGGAAGGTGTACTTCCGTGGAAACACCTACGAGGTCCGCCGCGGTGTCGCGAATTTCTCGAATCCGAGGGAGATCAATCCGGTCTTCGACATCGAGGCCGACACACGGGTGAAGAGCTATCGACTGATACTGCTCGCGAGCGGCACCGTGGACAGGGTTTCCACGCGCATCACCTCGGACCCGCCTCTCACCTCGACCCAGATCGCGAGCCTCCTCACCACGGGCGAGGAAAGGAACGCGACCAGCGCCGGGGCCGCGACCGTCGGCGTCGGCGCTGTCTCATCGTTTATCGATGAGGCCGCCGGAAAAGTGGCCCAGGAACTGGGGATCGGCTTGTCGCGTCTCTCGATCAACGCACCGATGCTCGGCACGGGCACCCGCCTTACCGTGGGCAAGCGAGTCACTCGCGACCTCGAGGTCGTTTACTCTGGCTACGTCGGCGGCGGCCCGGAAAAGCTCGTCACCATGGAGTACACGTTCTCGGACAGGTTCTCCCTCGTGGCGTCCTGGCAGGAACCCGGAGGCTATGGAGCTGACGCGAGAGCCCGGTTCGTCCTGGGAAAGAAGAAGTGACCCGCCTTCCTCTCCAGGGAGCGATCCTCCTCATCTGCCTGACCGCGGCGCGCGCGCAGGCGCAGACGCCGGTCGTGTCGCGAGTGGAGGTCACCGGTGCGAGCGATCCCACCCTGACGCGATATGTCAGCGTGCAGGCCGGGCAGCCACGGGACCCCGAGGCCATCCGGGCGAGCGTGCTTCTGCTCTCCGCTATGGATGTGTTCGATCAGGTGGAGGTCGAGGAGGAAGCACAGGGTGACGGCACCATTCGCATGATCTTCCACGTCGTGGAAACGCCGAAGGTCGGAGAGCTGATCTTCGTGACCCGTCCCACCGACGGCCTGGCGGACGTTCCTCTCCCCAATACCCTCGCGAAGCCTCTCTCATCCGTCTCCGGCCTCCGCAGGGGCGAACCCTTCCGCGACAAGTCGCTCGCGGAAGCGACCACGCGCATGACCGAATGGCTTCGGGCGCACGCCTATCCGAGGGCGATGGCCGAGGTGGTGCCTCAGCCCCCTCCGAACGGACCATCGAACGGCATCGAGCGCGACATCCGGGTGCGCGTGCTGGAGATCCAACAGGAGAAGCTCGTCTCGTCCAGGATCAACGGATGGCCCGCGGGCCTTCCCTCTCCGAAGTCGCCCGCGCGCGTGGGCGAGGCCCTCACGGATGAGAGGGTGAAGGCGTGGAGGGACCAGCTTCTTGCCCTCCTCTGGAAGAACGCCTATTACCGCGCCCAGGTCAGGGTGGAAAGCGTCGCGGGCGACCTCGTCTTCTTCGTCACGCCCGGTCTTCCCTACGACCTGAAGCTGGACCGGCTCTCCGAGAAGGAGAAGTCGAAAGCCCGGGCCCGCTTCGAGCAGGAAGGCCTCTCTCAGGACGCGATCGAGGAGACCATGTCCACCATCGAGGCGGACTTCGTGAAGCGCGGCTATCGCGATATCGAAGTCGACTTTCTCGAGACACCCGCGGGGGGCCGGGTCACCGGAGAATTCGTGGCGCGGCCCGGCGCCGCCTGGATACTGGGCGCGGTCGAGTACCAGACGGACGGCGTCTTGTCCCCCAGGCTCTCTCCGCTCGCCCTGGGTGCTCCCTGGATCGACGCGGATGTCTCCGCGGAGAGAACGCGCCTTCTCACCGAGCTGCTCCAGCAGGGGTACGCGGGCGCGACGGTCACGCACGAGGAGTCGGGCGATCCCGGAAACGCCAAAGTGACCTTCAAGATCGTGCCGGGGTCGCTCAGCACCGTCGCTTCCGTCGCGATTCTGAATGCACCTCCGCTCGCCGACCGCGGTCGCGATTCGGTCATCGAGTTGAAGACGAGGGAGACGCAGCCTTTTCGGAGTGTCGATGTCACCCGCGATCGCGCCGCGCTCGTCACCTCCCTTCGCGACGATGGATACGTGGACGCCAAGGTGGAAGCAACCGCGGAATTCTCCGACGACCGAAGGACCGTCGCCGTGTCCTTTCACGTCACCCCGGGACCGAGGGTGCGCGTCGGCCGGATTCTCGTCGTCGGTCTCGAAGTGACGAAGCCCGTGGTGGTGCTCCGCGAGAGCCGTCTCAAGGAAGGTGACTTCCTCTCGTTCCAGAAGCTCCTCGACACCCAGTCGAGCCTGTCGGCAACCGGTCTCTTCAGCAGCGTCCAGGTGCGGGAACTCACGAACGCCAGCGACCAGAGGGACCTGATCATCGAGGTCACGGAGGGCCCGCGCACGACCGTCACTCCGGGCCTCGGGTACCAGAAGACGGAGAGCTGGCGGGTGAGCGCGGAACTCACGAGGCTGAACGTTTCCGGTCGCGGGCGGACCATGTCCGCCATTCTCCGGAGCTCGCTGGCGGGCTCGAAGAAGGCCGTCCTCGCCCTCACCGAACCCTACGCTTTCGGCCGGCGTCAAACGGTGAGAGTCCAGTTCTACGGAGAGGACGACCGCTCACGTGGCGCCTTCGATTTCCAGCGCGTGGGATTCCAGGCGGAAACCCCGTTTCCCGTCCCCGGCGGGAGCATCATCGCCAAGTACACCTTCCAGAAGACGCTGACCCGGAACGTGGAGACCGACTGCGCCGAGATCGATCGGACGCTGTGCGACGGGAAGGTCTCGGGCCCGTCACTCGCCTACGTCCACGACACCCGGAACGATCCCATCAATCCCCGTCGCGGCACCGTGTACTCGATGGAGACGCTCTTTTCCGCCGCGGCGCTCGGCGGCGACTCCTTTGTCAAAGGCACGGCGTTCCTCGCCCACTACGAAGAAGTCCGCGCGGGCACCGTGATCGCGGGCGCGGCGCGAATCGGCCTCGCCCGCGCGTTCGGTACGTCCGTCGAGCTTCCCTTGCCGGAGCGCTTCTTTGCCGGCGGGCCCTCGGTGATGCGCGCCTTCAATACGGACGAAGTGGGACCCGGCTACTACAACGCGGACTCCGTCTTCGTGCCCAACGGCGGCAACGCGCTTCTGGCCCTGGCCCTCGAGGCGCGCGTCGACCTGGTGCGGGGCTTCGGATTCCAGGTGTTCGGAGAGACGGGGAACGTCTTTCCCACCACGAACGCAATGCGTCTTTCCGACCTTCGCGAGGTGGCGGGGGTCGGACTCAACTGGCAGAGCCCGGTGGGCCCGATTCGCCTGGATTGGGGCTTCAAGCTGGACAAGCGCCCCAGCGAAGACCGGCACGTCTTTCATCTCGCGGTGGGATATGCGTTCTAGCGCGCGGCTTCTTGTCGCCGTGCTCGTGGCCGGCCTGCTGGGCGCGCAACCCATCCACGCGGGAACCATCACCGAGCGGGTCGTCGCCTTCGTCGGCAAGACGCCCGTGCTTCTGTCCGACGTCGCGCTCGCGCGGGCGCTTCTGAAGCTCGACGAGAAGGAGGCGACGGAGCGCGCCATCGATGAGGTTCTCATGTTCGAAGAGGCATCGAGACTGACGACCGAATCGATTCCCGAAGCCGAGGTCGAGCGTGCGATCTCGGATCTGAAGGAGCGGGCGGGCGCGGGGTTTGCTCCCGCGGCTCTCCGGCGGAAGGCCCTCGTTCAGCTCGCCATTTCGAGCTACATCGAACTTCGGCTGCGCCCCCAGATCCGCGTGGAGGACGAAGCGGTGCGCCAGGTTTTCAACGAACGTGTTTCGCGCGACCCGGAGCCGCCGCCTTTCGCTCTCGTGGCCGACGCCATCCGCGAATCGCTCGAGGGCAAGGCCCTCGATCAGAAGATCGAGGAGTGGGTCGCCTCCCTGCGTCGGCGCGAGGACATCCGGCGCGTGGCGCCCAGATCCTGAACGCGCGCGCTCAGGACCTGAACTTCAGACGGAAGAGATCCACGAACGCGGCGAGGCCTCGCCCCAGGCTCACCCGCGTCTGTTCATCGTTGCGCCAGGTCACCCCGACCTCCCGGACTCCGAAACCCGCTCGCTTTGCGAGGACGAGGGCCTCGACGTCGAAAGCGAATCCATCGAGTCTCGAATTGCGAAAGGCCGCCTCCGCGGCGGCGGCCGAGAAGAGTTTGAAACCGCACTGGGTGTCTTTGATCCCGGACAGGTGCAGGACGCGGACGAGGAGGTTGAAGAAGCGTCCCGAACTCTCTCTCGCGATCGACTGGTGTTTCTCCACGTTCGCGTCCGCGACGGCGCGCGAGGCGATGGCGATCTGGGCATCGCCCCCCAGAGCGGCCTTCAGGGTGTCGAGGTCTTCGATGGGTGTGGACAGGTCGGCGTCGCACATCAGGCGCCAGGCGCCGGTCGCGTTCAGCATCCCGTTGCGGACCGAATAGCCCTTGCCGCGGTTCCCGGGATTTTGCAGGACCCGCACCTCGGGGCCGGCCGTCCGGGCCACTTCCGCGGTGCGGTCTTTGGACCCATCGTCCACCACCACGACCTCGAAGGTCTCCCCCCGGGAACGAAGGAAGGGCAGCACCCGCGCGAGGGTTCCGGGAAGGCGCTTCTCCTCGTTGAACGCAGGTATGACGACGGAGAGGGAAACCGGGGCGGTCACAGGCGCGCAAGTCTCTCAAAGACACCCGGGGGGAGATGAGTGAGACCGAGACTTGCGGCCGCCCGATCGATGTCGTCCCGGATGAGTTCGGAAATCCCCGCGCCCCGCGACTCCCGCGCGCGCATCCGCGCTTCGAGCCCGGTGCGGTCGCTCTCGACCCCACGAACGAAAGCCACCAGCCTTCGGGTGAGGATGTCCGCCTGAAGGGGCCGGGCGGTTTCGCGGGCCAGGCCTTCCATGCGCGCTCTGGCCGCGCCGTCGCTGAGCAGGAATTCGAGAACGGCGCCGAGCTCGCGGATCTCATCCGGTCCCGGATCCACCCGGGCCACCACACCCTCGGGCAGGTCCTCATCCGCGGCGGACCCCGACGACACCACGGCCGCTCTGCCCGCGGCGAGGGCGCGCATCAGGACGCCGGAGGTTTCCCCGCGGCTCGGAAAGCGCAGGGCCAGCACCACGTCCGCGGCCAGCAGGGCGTCCCCGAGGGTCATTAGGTCGACTCGTCCGAGGCCGCGCTCTGCGGCGTCCACGGGTCCGGGGGCGGATCCGCCACCCACCGTCACGAGCACGACGTCCCGGACGGTGTGGCGGATCGAGACGCATGCGGCTCTCGCGACTTCCAGCGATTTCGCCGCGGTGCCGAGGCCGGGGGCCAGGACGATCCGAGCGGACTCGTCGAAGCCGAGGCGGGCTCGCGCTTCCTCTCGGCTCGCGGCATTCGCACGGAGCAGGGCGTGATGGGGCAGATGCAGGACAGGCGTTCCGGGTGCGCGCGCCGACGCCTTCGCCGCGGTCGAACCGGAAAGGCAAACCACGCCGAGCGCCCTGGCGAGGACTTCCGCGTTGAGTGGAAAGACGCTCGTCCAATGTCGTCCACCCAGCGCGGAGGCGATGGTCCCCGCCGCGATCGACCCCTTCTCTCCGTGCTCGCGGCGCATCTGACGGCGGTAGTCGTCGAAGTCGTTGGAGGTGACCGCGAACGAGAGAAGCAGCTCGTGAAGGTTCCACTCGTGCAGGACCACCACGCCCGGTGTGCGCAGCGCTTCGCGGTAGATGAAGCCGTGCACGGGGGAGTTGCCCACGTGGTAGACGCGCAACGCGGCAGCGTCGCTTTCGGACGGAGAGATGACTCTGTAGCGCGCGCGAAGGGTGGAGTCGACAAGAGCCGGATTCTCGGCGCAGAGGGTCAGGTCCAACTCACCGTCGAGTGTCTCGATCTGCTCCTCGACGTAGTCCGCAATGCCCGAGGCCAGGGGAGGGAGCGGCGACCAGACCTCGATTCGGAGCTTCACTACCGGATCGACTCGGTCAGGGTGTCGATGACCGCGTCCCATTGGATGGGCGCGACCTTCTTACGACCCACCTCGGCCATCTCTTTCAGGCGGGAAGGCGGTGTGTTCCAGGCGCGACTCATCGCGGCGCCCAGTTCCTGCGGGGTCGGCCCCGCGATGAAGCCGCTCTCGTGTGTTGCGAACTCGAGCACGCCGCCCGTGTCGTCCGTGGTCACGAGCGTCTTGCCGGAGAGAAACGCTTCCAGGGTCACGTAGCCGTAGTCCTCGTTCACCGGCGTATAGACCGCGGCACGGGCGGTAGCGAGAAGGGTCAGCAGGTCGTCGTCGGAGACGAAGCCGAGAAAGTCGACCCGGTCCCCGACCCCGCGCGCGGCCGCCAGTTCCCGCAACGAGCCCTCGAGGGGGCCGCGCCCCGCGATCTTCAGCCGCACGCTCCGGTCCGCGTGGGCGAGCGCTTCGATCAGCAGATCCACCCGCTTCAGGCGGTCGAGACGTCCCGCGAAGAGGAGGAAGTCCCCGAGGGCGTCGAACCGGTACCGTCCGGCGAGAGGCGGAGGCGGATACAGCGGGGTCGAGTCGAGCTGGTTGAACTTCCGAAGCCTGTCGGAAACCGTCCGCGAGATCGTGAACCGGTCCCGGCACTCCCCGAGCGCCGTCGAATCGAGCGAGTGGATGGTGGCGCGGATCTCCTCGTGCTCCTTCGAGTTCGTGAAGGAGCAGTACTCAGTGCCGAACAGGTCGTACACCTCGCGATGCTGGTGGAAGATCCAGGCCACTTTGCGGGAGTGTTCGGCGAGGAAGGTCGGAAACTTCGTAGGGATGACGAGATCGATCTTCGCTCCGTTGCTCTCGGTGACATCGATGAGGCGCCAGGCGAGCGCCTGCCGCACGATCTCCTCCGGCGGGTACCACTTGAAGGGGACCTGGGCCACGTCGGCGAGATAGCCGCGGCGAGTCAGTTCCTTCTGGAGCGAGATCACGAGCATCTCGGCCCCGCCATTGATGAACGGAGCCTGCGCCGCGCA
>JAIBCN010000105.1 GCA_019694155.1 Vicinamibacteria bacterium
CGCCTCAGTGGACGCGGGCTTCCTTGATCAGGATGTGCGCGGCGAGCTTTCCATGCTCGATCTTCTGGACCGTTCTCACCCGGCGATCGCGATTCAGGAGCGTGATCAGCGACGAATAGGAGATGTCGGGAGAATCGGGGTCCTTCCAGATGGAGACGATGTGCTGATCGCCCACGTCGAGGGCCTTGCCGATGACGTGCGCGTGCTGGTAGTGGAGCACTCCCGCCTCGTCGAACGTTCCGGAGAATTCGCTCTCCGTGGCGCGCCCGTCGGGCCAGGCGCGCGTGGTCGTCTGGTGCCAGCGATCACCCTCACGGCGGCATGTGACGGTGGCCTCGAACCGGTCGATTTCGCGGCCCTGGCTGTCGATCACGAGGTGCGTGCCGCACCACACCCCGATGTGCTCATCGAAGAGACTCATAGCGGACCTGCCTCTCTCTTGGCGCCCGGGGTAATGCTGCACCTCCTCGGGCGGCGAGCGCAAGTAGGGGGGAGCGGGCGCCCCCGCCCTCTCCGCGGGCGATAGACTCCGCCCATGATCCCGCGGAAGGCCGCCGTCTCCATTCTCGCCCTCGCTCTCTGCGCGCCCGCCGCGCAGGCCGCGCCGAGGCGTGCCCGTAACGTCATCCTGTTCCTGGCGGATGCCGGGGGCGTCCCCACCCTGAACGCCGCGAGCCTTCTTGGCTACCAGGCGCCGCTCAGCCTGCATGTGCAGAGCTGGCCGCATGTCGGTCTTTCCGACACCACGCCCGTGGGCGGTTTCGTGACCGATTCCGCGAACGGCATGACCGCCATCATGACCGGACACAAGACGCGGAACGGCGTCATCAGTCAGGGCGGCGATGCGGTGCGAGGAAAGAAGGATGGCCGGATTCTCAAGACGATCCTCGAGTACGCGGAAGAGCGCGGCCTACTGACCGGCGTGGTGACGCAGATGCCGGTGGTGGACGCGACACCCGCCGCCTGCTACGCGCACTCGAACGAGCGCGGCAACGAGGCGGAGATCTTCAACCAGGCCTTCACGCCCCGCTTCGGAAACGGCGTCGACGTCCTCATCGGCTCGGGACGGAGCGACCTGGAGAAGCACCTGAACGCACAGGGGAGCAGCATCGAGGCCGCGGCGGCGCGCGGCGGCCGCAAGGTCTACGCCACGCTCGAGTCGACGCCTCTTTCGGAGAAGCGGCCGGTGGTGGTGGGGGAGTCGATCGATCTTCGGGCCGCGGCTCTTCGCGCGCTCTCCGAGCTGCAGAAGTCGAACAAGGGCTACTTCCTGATGATCGAGTGGGACACTCACACCAACGACCCCAAGCCCGGCCTCGAGCACATGGTCGCGTTCGACAAGCTGATCAAGGAGATCCAGGGCAAGGTGAATCTCAACGACACCCTGCTGCTCTTTACCGCCGACCACTCCTTCGCCCTGCGCGTCGTCGGGGAGGCTTCCGGAGGCGATGTGCTCGCGGGCTACGACGAGTGGAAGGCCTCCGGGGCCCAAGGGGCGGTGCGGCTCAAGTCGCTGGTGGTGGACAACTCGCACAGCGGTGAGGAAGTGGCCACGATGGCGATCGGGCCCGGCTCGGAAAAGGTGAGCGGCTTCTTCCCGAATACGCGCCTCTTCCACGTGATGCTCGACGCCTGGGGCTTCAAGGCGGATCCGGAGGTTGCGGGGAAGTAGATGCTCCTCATCTCGCTTCTCCTTCTCCTTCAGGGTCCGACGGAGCAGGCGATTCTCGAGGCGGAGCATGCGCGCGCCGAGGACGTGTCGGTCCTCCTCAAAGGTCTCGAGAGCCCGGACGTACGCCTGCAGCGCCTCGCGGTTCGGGCGATGGGAAGGCTCGAGCGCCCGGCCCTCCGCGACGCGATCGCTCCCCTGGCGCGATCCGGCGACGCCTCGGTCCGCGCCCAAGCGATCGCCGCTCTCGCCCAGACCGGGGTTCCTTTCGACTATGCCTCGCTTCTGCAGACGGAGAAGGCGGGCGCCGTGAGAGCCGTCATCTACGAATCGATGGGGCGAGCGAAGCCGGTCGTTCCCGGCGCCGAGGCCCGACTGGTCCTGGGTCTCGAGGACGAGGACCTGGCTGCGCGTACGGGCGCCGCGCGCGGACTCGAGACACTCGTGCGGCAGAACATCAAGACCACCCGGCCCGCGCCGCCAACCCTCGAGGCGCTCCGGCGCGTGTTTCGCGAGAACCGCGTGCCACGCCTTCGTCAGTTTGCGCTCCTCACTCTCAACGCGGCGGGGGATCACGATGCGGCGACCCTCGACCTCGCCCTCCGGGACGAGGACCCCCAGGTCCGAAGGCTGGCCGTGATCGGCTCGAAGCGATGGGTCGACGATCCCTCCCCGGTCGTCCGTCTCGAAGCCGTTCGGCTGGCCGCGAACTGCGAGCGCGCTCAGGCCGCGGTCGAGGACCCCGCCGGCCACGTGGCCCTCGCGGCCGTGGATGCGCTCGGCGCCTTGAAGTGCGACGCCCTCGCCATCGAGCCGCTCCTCGCCCCGGAACGGCCGTGGCGAGTGCGCTCGCGGGCTCTTGTGGCCCTGGCGAAAGTCGCGCCCGACCGTGCGCGCGCCCGGATGGCTCCCTTCAGGGAGGACCCGCGCTGGCAGGTCCGCGCCTACGCCGCGGTCGCCGCGAAGCAGGCGGCCGATGAGGCCGCGCTCGCCGCTCTGGCGCGCGACTCCCATCCAGGCGTCGCCGCCGCCGCCCTCGCCACCGAACAGGATGCGGTGCGAGCGCTCGCGAGCGATCACGCGGGCCTTCTCGTCACCGCGGCCTCGCGGCTCAAAGGCTCCCCCGAGTTGAGGGCCGCGGCTCCCCGGATCGCCGAGACCATTCTGCGGCTCTCGCGTGGGGGCCGGGTCACCGTGCGGGACCCCCGCATGCAGCTCATAGAGCGCCTCCGGGAGGCGGGCGATCCCGAGGCCCTGGCGACTCTGAAGCCTCTTCTCTCCGATCGGGACCCTGTGGTCGCGGATCTCGTCGCGAGGGCTCTCACGGAGAGCACCGGCAAGACCGTGGAGCCCTCAACCAGGCGCTATGTCCCCGAACCTTTCCCGACGGAGGCCGCGAGGCGCGCGCTCGAGGGGGCGAGGGCGGTGGTGACCATGCAAGGCCTCGGCTCCTTCACCCTTCTGCTCATGCCGGAGGAAGCGCCCGCCACCGTGGCCACGTTCGCCGGGCTCGCGGAGAAGGGTGCTTACAACGGCCTCACGTTTCATCGGGTCGTCCCGAACTTCGTTCTCCAGGGCGGCAGCCCGGGCGCGGACGAATACGACGCCCTTACCCCCCAGTTCATGCGCGACGAACTGGGCCTCGCCAGCAACGAAAGGGGAACGATCGGCACCTCGACGCGCGGCCACGACACCGGCGATGGCCAGATCTTCGTGAACCTCGTCGACAACTGGAGGCTCGACCACGTCTACACGGTGTTCGCCCGGGTGGTCGAGGGCATGGACGTCGTCGACCGGATCCTCGAGGGCGACGTGATCGAGTCCGTCCGGATTCAGCGGCGTCACTGAGCCTCAGGGCTTCTTCGCGCCCAGGGCGTCGAGGATGAGCGCGCCCACACGGGAGTAGTCGCCGCCGAGATGGTGGCCGCCCGGGAGAACCACCGTGCGCGCGAAACTCGGCGGGATGCCGCGGCACGCCGAGTCATCGTCGTCCTGGCCTTGAAGACAGAGAACGGGCAGGCCTTTGAGGCGGGCCACCTCGGGTCCGGTCGGGAAATTCGGGTCCCCGTGGCCGCCAAGCCATCCCGTCACGTGAAACTCGAACTGCGCGTGCATCGAGAGCCCAATGAGCGCGACCCCCGCCACCCGCGACCGAAGGTCCCCGGGGAGGCG
This sequence comes from Vicinamibacteria bacterium, assembly GCA_019694155.1. Classification (GTDB taxonomy): domain Bacteria; phylum Acidobacteriota; class Vicinamibacteria; order Fen-336; family JAGNNV01; genus JAGNNV01. The sequence continues at coordinate 3,842 of JAIBCN010000105.1, forward strand.
GCTCGCGAGGAACGGCAGGACGTCGGCGCCGAACGAGAAGCCCGCGAGCAGAACCCGGCTCTTCTTCTTCGCGACCAGGTAGTGGCGGATCACCGCGGCGAGATCCCGTGCGGCCCCGTCGGGTGTGCGCGGCGTCCAGTAGTACTCGAGGCTGCTCCACCCGAGAACGGGGATGCCTCGGGCGGCAAGGGCGCCCGCGATGCCCTTGTCGATCTCGGCCCAACCGCCGTCCCCGGTCAGAAGCACGGCGAGCGTGTCGCTCGACGTTCCCGCCGCCGCATCCACCTCGTCGAGCGCGATGTCCGGGGCGCCCGGGTCCTTGACCTCGGCCAACCGGTCCGCGGGCTTCGAGAGGGCGTCGAAGGCGGTCACGAATTGCGAATCCCAGGTCCTCATGGCCGGGAAAGCGTGGCCCACGCTGGGCAGCCCGATCAGGGTGGCCCGTGGGATCTGACCCACGAAGGCCCGGGCGCCGGCGGCGTCGCACACCTGGTCGATTTCGCCCTGAAGCACGAACCAGGGAACGGCCAGGTCCTTCGCGGCGCCGAGGTCGAAGCCGGGGCCGTTCCTTCGAGGAGCGACCGTGAAGCGACGCTGGCCGCAGAGCGGCCGCGAAATCGCGACATGGGGACAGAAGCTGAGGCTGATTGCTCCCGCGAATGTCTCGGGCGGCGCCTGCGCGATGACGGCGTACACGAGGGTCGCGCCCGAGGAATAGCCGGCGAGAATGGGGCGGACGTATCGAGAGAGGTGAAGGCGCAACTGAACGGCGCGCGAGAGCTCCTCGAAATCGCCCGCGGGGTACGCGCAACCGCGCGATGAAGCCTCGAGGTTGCGCCGGAGTGTCCTCATGTCGATCCCCGCCACCTCCGCGCCCAACTCCCGCAGGCGGCGGGCCATGTCGATGACGCCGAGGTTCCAGCCGCCGTCGTCAGAGACGAAGAGCACCACCGCGCGCGGCGTCCCCTGAGGCCGGTACAGGGCGACCTTCCCGAACGAGCCGAAGACGAACGACTCGTCCTGGGCGTGAGCCGGGCCGGCGGTCGCGACGCACAGCAGGGCCGCGGCGAGAAGCGCTCGCGTCATTTCCGGAAGATCCTTCGGTAGCCGCCCGCGATCAACGCGGCCACGTCGGCCACGATGCGAGGAAGCGCCAGCCCGCCCGGATAGGTGAGGTAGCGCGGCTCCCATACCGGCTGGAACTTCGCCTTGTACGCGCGCAGTCCCTGGAAGTTGTAGAAGCCCTCACCCTTCCGGTAGACGAAGGCGCCGGCCTTGGTCCACAAGGATGCGACGGGCGAATTGTCGAGCCCGGAGAGCGGAGCCATGCCGAGGCTGAACCACTTGTAGCCATTCGACTGGCCCCAGAGGATCAGGTGAAGGAAGAGCGCTTCCATCACGTTCCTGGGCGCGCTGTTGCGGAATCTCATGAGATCGACCGAGAGCTCGAAGTTCCGCGCCCCCGGCCAGACGGTGGCGAAGGCCTCGATCCGGCCCGCGACCTCGATCACTCCGGCGGGGAACCGGCTCACGTAAGGGCGATCGAAGAAGCCGAGCGAGAAGCCCTTCTCCGCGGCGGCCTTGCTCTTCATCCACTGATTCGATACGTCTTCGAGCGCATCGAGAATGGCGGGAACCTCCTCCCGGGGCACCACCCTGAAGGTCCCGCCTTCCTTTTCGAGCCGACGGAGCGCGGTCCGGTATTCCTTGTTGGCGCTGCCCTGCAGGGAGAAGGACGAAAGGTCGACCCGCGCTTCCTCGCCGAGTTTCGCGAAGGCGAAGCCGAAATCGGCGTAGAGATGAAGGCGTTCCTTGCTGACCTCGTAGAAGACGGGCTCGCCGTCGAAGTCATCGCACCGCTCGAGGAATTCGCGGATCAGGCCGGGCGCCGCGTCGGGCGGGCCCACGGGGTCCCCGAGCGCGACCCAGGTCCGGCCCTGAACGCCATACATGATGAACGCGGAGCGGTTGTCGTTGAAGAGCAGCGCCTTGTCGCGGAGGTGCACGAGGTAGGGGGAGGTGGCAGTCTGGGTGGCGATCACGCGCTCGGCGTCTTCGAGGTCCTGGTCGGTCGCGAGGGTGATCTCGGGGGGGCCTGGTCGCAGGAGGCGGCCGATGCCGAAGAGGAGCAGGGCCATGGACGCGCCCACGGTGGCGCGCAGGAAGCGCGAGGCCTCGTGATCGAACTCGAACTGCCACCACAGCGAATGCGTGTACTCCACGTGTTTGAACGCGAAGAAGCCCAGCCAGATGGAGGCGCCGAGCACCGCCACTACCGAGGCGATCCACCCGATCGAAAAGCGTGTGGCGAAGAAGGCGGCCTTGCGGTCGAAATGAGCGCGGGCCTTCACCAGGATGAAGAGCAGCGCCGCGAGGAAGGAAGCTTCCTCGAAGTCGAAGCCCTTGAGCAGGGAAGCAAGCAGGCCGGTGCCCACGCTTGCGACCGCGAGGTACCAGGTGGCGTCGAGACGCCGGGCGATGCCCTGGGAGACGAGGAGCAGAACCACGCCCATGATGCTTCCGAGAAAGTGGGAGGCCTCGATCACGGGCAGGGGCAGGGTGTCGGCGAGCCAGTCGAGACGCCCCTCCGCGGCCGGGGTCGCGCCGGAGAAGAGCAGAACGGCTCCCGCGAGAAAGGTGAAGATGCCGAGCACCCGCGGCGTCACCTCGGCGGCGAGCGCGCCGAAGATGGCGCGGACGCGGGTGGCCTGATCCTGCCGCTGCCGGATCTCGTCCACCACCAGGACCCCGAGAGCGAGCACCAGGGGCACGAGGTAGTAGATGACGCGGTAGAGGACGAGAGCGGGCAGGACCTGCGACGCGGTCAGATGGGGACGCAGGAGCACCACCATGACCGACTCGAAGACCCCGAGTCCTCCCGGCACGTTCGAGACGAGGCCGAGGATCTGGGCGGCCAGGAAAGCGCTCAGAAGCGTGCTCAAGGGCAGATCGCTTTCGGGCAGGAGAGGGAAGAGGACGGCGGCCGCGAGCGTCCAGTCGAGAAGCGAGAGGGCGAACTGGATGGAGACGAGCCGCCCGCTGGGAACGGGGATCGAGAAGCCCCCGAACTGCACGGGGGCCTGGCGCCAGCGGGGGAGGAGGGCGTAGGCGGCGCTCAGCAGCAGAAGGGCGGCGCCGAGGCCGCGCATCAGCCCCTCGCGCGGCCCGCCCTCGAAGGAGAGGGGCGGCGTCGCGGCGAGGCTGGCTCCGCCCAGGACGAGCAGGCCCAGCCAGAAGGTGGTGGAGTAGAAGAGGACGATGCGCGACAGTTCGGCGGGCGTCAGGCCCCAGCGTGTGTAGAAGCGATAGCGGACCGACGCGCCCGAAAGCATGGCGAAGCCGACGTTGTTCGCAATGGCGTAGGCCACGAATGCGGCCATGCCGATCCTGGCTCGCGACATCGCCCGGCCGATGTAGATGAACGCGAGCTGGTCGTAGCCGGTGACCACGGCGTAGTTGAGGGCGGTCAGGGCGAGCGCAAGGAGGAGGCCGGGCAGGGGCACCGACACCAGGTCGGCCGCGACTTCGCGGTAGCTGACCGAGCGGAGTTCCGCCCGCAGGACGCCGAGAGCCGCGGCAAAGAGCAGAATTCCCGTGACCGGTCCGGCGAACCGGCGCAGAGCTTCGAAATGGGCCGACGGCTTCTCCGCCGCGGCTACTGCCGTGGTGTCTTGATCCACTCCAATGCCTCGATCAGGGCCTTCTGCATCTCCGGCTGCCGGTTCGAGAAGCGGTGGTCCGCCGCCTCTATGAGCCAGAGCCTTCGGGTTGGAGCCGGCTCGCCCAGGACTTTTTGAACCGTCTCCACCGGCACGAACTCGTCATGGGTCGAGTGCAGGGCCGCAAGCTTGAGGTCGCCCAGCTTCGGCACGTACTCGGCGGCGTGGAAGGAGGGCTCGTTCGGAGCCTGCTTGGTGATGTAGATGATCGAGTCCCGGAAACGCCAGCCCAGTTCGTTCACGTCCGGCAGGCCGAGGCCCACGACACCCTGCAGCGAAGTCCCCAGATCAGGGTCGGCGGCGGCGAGTACGGAGAGCCCTGCCCCCTCCGACACGCCGATGAGCGCGACCTTGACGTCCCGTCCTGCCCGGGCGCGCTCGACGAACACGCGATAGTCGCCGGGGATCTCCGATGGAGAGAGCGTCCGGGCGCCGTTCGTGAAACTCGAAAGATAGGCCCGGGCATCGACCCCGACCACGAAGTAGCCCCGCGAGGCGAGGAACTCGGCGACCGCAGGGCCCAGATGCACGAAGCCGCCGTCCCCGCTCGTCACCACGGCGGGCGCGCCGGCGCGCGAGCCGTACAGGTGGACGACCTGAGGCTTGCCTCGGACCATCACCGTCTCCTCGCTCTGGGCTGAGGCAAGGCCTGAGGCGAGAAGTCCAAGGACGACGCCGACGAGCGCCCTGCACCGCATCGACCGGAAGTGTATTCCCATGAATCGTTCAACCTCCGAAGGCGGCCGCCCGTCTAAGAAAGGGATATGGCGAACGAGCCGGTGACGCAGGCCGATGCCCTGCTGTTTGGAGAGGCCCCGCGGCCGCCGCGCGCCCTCTCCGAGCCCATGGCGACCGCGGCGGTGGTGGGTCTCGCGGTCTTCCTTCTCGGCACCGGGGCCGAGTCGCTGCTGATCACCGCAGTCAACGGCAGCCGATCGGCGCTCGAGTGGATCAGTGATGCCCTCATCTCCGCCGCGGTCGCCGGCATGACCTACCTGTGGCTGCACCTGAAGGCGTCGAGGACCCGCCTTCTCGACGTCGAGCGAAAGGGCATCGTGCTGGCCGAGCAGTTGCGGCTGGCCGCCACCATCCAGAGGAACCTGCTGCCGGACATTCCGCGAACGAGCCCGGGCTTCGCGTGGGCGGCCCGGATGGTGCCCGCGGGCGTCGTCGGGGGCGACTTCTACGACTTTCTCGAGCCCGCGCCCGGCATCGCTCTCATGATCATCGGGGACATCTCGGGCAAGGGCATTCCCGCCGCCCTCCTGCATTCGTCCCTGCGCGCGGTGTTCCGGTTGATCGCCGCGGAGACCACCGATCCGGTGGAGATCGCCGCCCGCCTGGGCGCCGCCCTTCACGGTCAGACGGGAGGGGTCCCCTACGCCACCGCCATCGTGGCCCGGCTCGACTCCGCGTCCATGACACTCACGGTCGTGAACGCGGGCCACCCCGCCGGGCTTCTGCTTCGTGGCGATACCGACCGGCCGCTCGATACGGGAGGGCCCCCGCTCGGGCTGCTGCCCGAAGCCGCCTACGAGGCGGCGAACCTGGATCTGAGGCCGGGCGACCTCGGTGTGTTCGTCACCGACGGGGTCACCGAGGCGCTCGAGGGAAAGCCCATGAGCCTGCGCGACCTGCTGCGTGCTTCGAAAAGGTTCATTCATGGGAGCGGCTCGGTGGATGAAGCCTGCGATCTCCTGCTCCGGGCCGCGGCCGAGGCCCCGGGGCCGGTGGGCGCGGGGGACTGGCACGACGACGCGACCGCCCTTGTCTTTCGCGCCGTCTAGGCTCGAGGGGCCCGCCGTCCCCCGTCACCGGACTCACTTCTTCAGGTGAATGGTGTGATGCTCGTGCTTGCCCTTGGTGACGTGAACGAGGAGGCCGTCCGAGCCGGGCTCCCACACCTCGGAAAGCGTGTAGGCGTCGCCGACCTTGTCGAAGACCAGGTGGGCGTGATCCGCGGTGGAGTGGGGCGGCGCCGACAGAGTGGTGAGGATGATGTCGTTCGCCACCACTCCCTTCGGGCCGTGAATCGTGACCTTGTCCTCATCGCGCGCGATGTCGAATTCGTAGGCTCCGGCCGGCAGGGGCTTGCCCCCGCTTCCGGCGTTGAAGGCGAAGGGGATGTCCGCCTTGAGCGTCGCGGCGAAAGCCGAAGGCGCCGCGGACAGAAGCAGAGAGGCGATGCCGAGGGTGAAGGCCCGGGCCGCCGTGGTGAAACCGTGAGCTGTGCTGATGTTCTTCATGTCGTCCTTCCTTCTTCGAATGTGCTGCGGTGTTTGAGTCGATCGACGCTCCGGTCCGAACGGGCGCCGGCGTCGCTCTTCCTCCGGAGCAACTCTCGTGCCGCAGGCGCCAGGGTCTTCGGAAGGAATGTCCGGGCGATTCGCGCCACCGGGAAGGGCCCTCTCCCGCCCGTGTGTGGCATTCGCGAGCCTCACCCTGCGCATCCGCCACATGGCGGAGACGACAGGGAGCCCCCTGGTGTTCCGGCTACACGCCCCGCCGTATCGCGCGGGAGGCGATCCGGTCGATGAGGCGCGGGGCGAAGAGGCGGACGAAGCGGCCGAGGCGGCCGCGCAGCGAGGTGATGAGGAGGCGCTGCCTCCGCTCCATCGCGCCCACGATGAGCCGGGCGCATTCGTCGGCGGGCATCGCCACCCGTTCGGCGATGGTGCTGTCGCCCACAGGTTTCCCGTCGGGGCCGTAGGCGCGCTTGTGGATCTCGGACTGAACGAAGTCGGGGGCGATCATCGTGACTCCGACGCCGTGCTCAGCGAGTTCGATGCGCAGCGACTCGAAGAGGCCGAACACCGCGTGCTTGCTCCCCGAGTAGGCGGTGCGCAGGGGAACCCCGGTGAGGCCCGCGACCGAGGAGATCACCACGATCTGCCCTCTCGACTTCTTCAGATGGGGAAGCGCCTCGTGCGTCAGGTACACCGGGCCGAGGTAGTTGAGGCGCATGAGCTTCTCGAACATGCTGATGTCGCTCATCTCGTCGAAGCGCGCATTCATGCCGCCGCCCGCGTTGTGTATCAGGACATCGAGCGCTCCCGCGGACCGGATGGTCTGGCGGATGAGATCGCGGCACTGGGCCTCGTCGGTGACGTCGGTCCTGAAGACGAAGGTCGCGGCCCCAAGCGCCCGGCACTCCGCCTCCACGCCTCGTAGAGCGGCCTCATCGCGGGCGGCGAGAACCAGAGTCGGATGTTGCGGCGAGAGGGCGAGGGCGAGCGCCTTGCCGATGCCCTGGGAGGCGCCGGTGAGAACGATGACCTTTCCGGTGTACGCGGCCATGAGCGGAACTCCTAGTTCTTCGCGCCGGGTGTCGCCCCGGCCGTGAAATCCTTCGCGCGATAGGTCTCCTGACCGCCGAGCACCGTCAGCAGAACGCGTGTGGAGAGGATGTCCCTGGGCGGTCCCTTCGTGATGTCGCGGGACAGGACGACGAAGTCGGCGAGAAGCCCGGGGGCGATTCGGCCGAAGTCCTTCTCGGAGAAGCCGGCCCAGGCCCCGTCCGCCGTGAAGTGCCTGAGCGCCGCCTCGGCGCTGATCCGCGACTGCGGCTGCCAGCCCCCGGAGGGGGCGCCTTCGGGCGTCTGCCGTGTGACCGCGCAGTAGATGCCCTTGAGCACCTCCATCGAGAACACCGGCCAGTCGCTCCCGAACGCCTGCACGGCGCCCGAATCGTCGATGGCCCTGAAGGCCATGGCGCGGGCGGCCCGATCGGGGCCGAGGGCCGAGGCGTAGGCCCCCAGAGTGTTCTCGTCCGGGCTCGCGAACAGGGCCTGGGTGGAGGCGATGACGCCGAGGGGCTTGAATCGCGCGATGTCCGCGAGCTGGGGCGCCTCGATGTGCTCGATCCGATGCCGCCGGCCCGAGGTGCCGTTCGCCTTCGCCGCATTCTCATAGGCGTCGAGGGTTGTCCTTATGGCGCGGTCACCGATCGCGTGGATGAAGATCTGGAAACCCTCGCGGTCGAAGGCGGCCACGCCCCGTGCGAGCTCCTCGGGTGTGTAGTTCGGGATGCCCGTGCCGCCGCCGCCCGCGTAAGGCTCGAGCATCCAGGCGGTCTTCGATTCGACGACGCCATCCTCGAGGGCTTTGATGGCGCCGAACCGGAAGAGGGGATCCGTGTACTTGGCGCGCAGGTCCTTGTACCGGGCGAGGGTCGCCTCATCGGGATCTGCGCGGAAGGGAAGAGCGTTGTAGAAGCGGATCTTCAGACCCCCTTCCCTCATGACCCGCTCGTACACGGGCAGGTCGGCCACGTCGAACCCGGCGTTGTGGGCGAAGGTGAGGCCGTAGGACGCGGCGAGGTCGAGCCCGGCTCGAAGGGCTCGGTACTTGTCGTCCTCGGTGGGCTTCGGTACGAGCCGGCGAACCAGGCCCTGCGCGGCTTCCTTGAGCGCGCCTGTGGCCTCGCCCTGGGCGTCGCGAACGATGACGCCATTTGCGGGATCCCTGGTGTCGCGCGTGATTCCGGCGAGCGCCAGCGCCCTGCTGTTCGCCCAACCGGTGTGACCGTCGTACCCCTCCATGAAGGCGGGACGGTCCGGCGTCACCTCGTCGAGCCACCGGCGGTGCGGGAGATTTCCCGGGAACGCGCCGTAGTTCCACCCGCGGCCCGTGATCCAGGTGGCGTGGGGGTTCGCCTTCGCATAAGCGGCGATGCGGGACTGGATGTCCTCGAGCTTTGTGAGGCCGTCGAGAGTCGCCGCGTTCAAAGTGAGGCTTCCGCTCATGAAGTGGAGATGGCTGTCGCCGAATCCGGGCGAGGCGAAGGCCCCGCCCAGATCCACCAGGCGCGTCTTCGGGCCGGCCAGGGCGAGCATCTCGCGCGACGCGCCCACCGCCGCGATGCGGCCGCCCGCAACCGCGAAGGCCTCGACCCAGGGCCGCTGTCCGTCGGCGGTGAAGACGCGGGCGTTGTGGAAGACGGTCTCGGGCGGGGCTTGGGAAGGGGCGACCTGGCCGAGAAGGACGGCGGCGAAGAGAAGAGCGTTCAAAGGGACTCCGTGCGCGCCACGGTACAGGAAGGCGGGCGTCCGGCAAAGTTGTACTAAAGTTAAGACAATCTGATCCCTGGGGGCGTCGCAGCCGCGCGGGAGGTCGGGGCCAAAGGAGCGTACTAGTTGAAAGTCCGTACCCTTGCGGAGCGGGGCGGGTCCCCATTCAGGCCGGAGACGAACGCGGTCGCCGGCCGCTTCACCGAAGGCGGCGGCGCTCCCTTCGATGTGAGATATCCCGCGACCGGCGAGGTCCTCGTGACGCTGCGGGAGGCCACCGACGCCGAGTGCGACCATGCCCTGGCCGTGGCCCGGCACGCCTTCGATCGCGGCGACTGGAGAAAGCGCAAGGGGTGGGAGCGGGCCGGTGTTCTGGAGAAGGCCGCCCACCTCACCCTCGCCCGGATGGAGGACCTCGCCCGGATGATCGTCCTCGACAACGGCAAGACTCTGCCGGAGGCGCGCATCGACGTTCTCGCCGCGTCCTTCAGCCTCAAGACCTTCGCCCGCTACGCGGCGGGGGAGGCGAACCCCTCGCCAGCTCCCGATGGCTCGCTCATGAAGGTGGTGGTGCGCGAGCCGGTGGGCGTGGTGGCGGGCCTTACGCCCTATAACGCGCCCTTCCCTTTCGCCGCCCTCAAGGCCGCCCCCGCGCTCGCTGCCGGGAACTCGATCGTGCTCAAGCCCTCCGAGCGAGCGCCGCTTCTGGCCGCGGAGTTCGCCCGGATCCTCTACGAAGCCGGCCTGCCCGAAGGCGCCTTGAGCCTGCTGCACGGCGGCGCCGCGGTCGCCGCGCGCCTCGCGGGCGACCCGCGCGTCGACATGATCACCATGACCGGCGGCACTGCCGCGGGCGCCGCCATCATGCGGCTCGCCGCACCCACCATCAAGAACCTCCTCCTCGAGCTCGGCGGCAAGTCGGCCCACATCATCCTGGAGGACGCCGATCTCGAACTCGCCGTCCGGGCCGCGGCCGCCGGCATGTTCCGCAATTCCGGCCAGCGCTGCTTTTCCGGTTCGCGCCTCCTCGTTCAGTCGTCGGTGGCCGGCCGCGTCGAAGAGGAACTGTGCGCCCTGGCCGAGTCGCTTGTCCTGGGCGACCCGTTCGAGGAGACCACGGAGATCGGCGCCATGATCGACGACCGCGCGGTCGAAGGGGCCGTGGATTTCGTCGCGCGCGCGAGGGCCGAAGGTCTCGAGGTGGGAGCGGGAGGGACGCGGGTCGATGCCCTGAACCCGGGCTCGTTCTTCCGGCCCACCGTGCTCCTCGGCGGGAACGCCAGTTGCGGCGCCGCCCAGGAGGAGCTCTTCGGCCCCGTGACCACGGTGATCCGGGTCCAGGGCGTCGAGGAGGCCGTCGAAGTCGCGAACGACACGAAATACGGCCTGGGCGGCGGCGTGTGGTCCCGCGACATTTCGAAGGCCATGGAAGTCGCGCTCCGCGTGCGCACGGGGACGATGTGGGTGAACACCTACGGCGCCATCAGCGGCGACATGCCCTTCGGCGGCTACTCTCAGTCGGGCCTCGGACGCGAGGGCGGCCAGCAGGGCTACGAGGCGTACACCGAGCCCAAGTCGATTCTGATCGAGACCAATCCGGGCGCCTCGGCGCCCCTGTTCCGAAACCGAAAGTCGTGACCTTTTTCCCGCCCATCGAAAGGCCCCCCATGCGAACCAAAGCCCTCCTCACCATCGCCGCCCTCGTGCTTTCGACCTCGGCCCTCGCCGTCCAGAAGAAGAAGGGCGCGGCGGCGCCGCCTCCTCCGCCGAAGCTCGACCTCTCGAAGCCGGAGGACGTGATCACCGCCAACCGGAAGCTCCACGCTTCGACCATCGACGGGAAGCCCGTGATCTTCGACTTCTGGGGCAAGACCTATTCCCGGGTTCCCGGCGAGCGCGACCGTCTTCTCTTCACCTGGCACGCCATGAACATCCGTGCTACCAAGACGGTGACGGACGACAAGGGTCAGAAGGGCTACAAGATGGTCTCGCGGGAGGTGGTTTTCTACGAGGACCCGGCGACCGGCGAGGTCCTGCGCAAGTGGAAGAACCCCTGGACGGGCAAGGAGGTGGAGGTCCTCCACGTCGCGAACGACCCCGTGAACCAGGCCGCCACTTTCCCGGTGGGCCCGCGCGGCCCCGCGAAGTGGGCGGGCGTCTCGCAAAACGGCCTGGGCACGCTGGCCCTCGAGGTGCCTCTCTTCTACAAGAACCCGCTCGCCGGGGAGTATCAGGAGAACGTGGGAGGCTACTACCACGCGACCGAGATGTTCCTTTTCTACTACCGCGACGAGGAGCTGCTCGATCCCACGAAGGACTCGATCAACGTGCAGGTGGGCTGGACGCGCCTCTCGTCCTGGCTGCCCTGGATGGAGATGAGCGGACGCGCGGGAGAGCTCTATTTCCACGGCACCGGCCTGAAGATCCAGAGCTTCGATCAGCTCTCCGAAGTCACCCGCAAGGAGATCGAGGCCAACTACCCGATCTACAAGACGCCGCCCGACCTCGACGACACCCGCCCGAACGAGACCAGCTGGACGTACTTCAAGAAGGTGATGGACTCGAAGAAGAAGTAGCGGGCGAAGCCGGAGAGGCCTCCGCCGCAGCGGGGGCCTAGCTTGAAGGCTCCGTCTCGCCGCTGCGACGGGGTGGTTTCAACCGCCGCCATGCCGCGAAGAGCGCGAAGCTCACCATGAGGGCGGGCAGAGTGGCGCCCGTCGCCTGGTAGCGCCAGTACACGAGTGCGCCGGCCGCCCAGGCGACGAGTCCCGCCCAGTTGGGTGTCGAGAACCGGCCGGAAGCCGCGTAGAGGGCGCGCGGCTCGATATCGCCGGGAAACGGAAAGAACTGGGCGAGCGCGACGCCTCCGAGCGGCACGAGGATCAGCCCCAGCGTGCCCATGAAAGCCGAGTACCCGTCGATCCACTCGCGGGAGAGAACGGAGAGCGCGGCGCCGACGAACCCGGTCACGAGCACGGCCGGCCCGTCCTTGATCCTGGGGATCAGGCTGCGGAGGGCGAGGGCCGAGAGGTAGATGTTCACGAAGTTCGTGGTGATGGTGGCGGTGGCGAGGAGAGCGGCGCCGAGGAGCGGCGAGCCGATGGCCGCGAGCATGGCGCCCGGGTCGGCGCTGCCCGAGATCGCGCACAGAAGGGCGCCGAGGGCCATGCCGAGAATGCTCGTCAGAGCGAGGGAGGCGAAGACGGCGAGCCCGCTACGGGTCGGGGAGGCGCTGTAGCGCGAGTAGTCGGCGAACATCAGGATCCACGACACCTGGTACGCGATGACGAGGTCGAGAGCCTGCCACATCGAGAGGCTGGAAGCGGTCGCAGTGGGCGGAACGGAATCGAGCGCGCCCAGGGCGAGCCACGCGAGCACCGCTCCCGCCACCACCATGAGGGGCACCGCGGCCCGGTTGGCGAGGGCCACGAGCCTTGGTCCTCCCGCCACGATGAGGGTGGCGGCGATGCCCAGGGCCACGGCGAGGACCCGCATGCTCACCGCGGGGAAGATGGCCTCGGTGACCGAGGCGGCGATCACGTTGTTGAGCGCGATCCACGCGAAGTTCGTCACGTAGAGGATGATCGCCACACCGTGCGCACCCGGGCGCCCGAGCGGGGCGCGGAGGGCGATGATGGAGGGCACGCCCCATATCGAGCCCACCGGCACGAGGAGGGCCACGAGCAGGGCGCCGATCACGCTTCCGATGGCCACCGCGGCCATGGAGGCCGCGAAAGACAGGCCCCCCTTCACGGTGGCGCCCGTGATGAACGTGGTGGCGACCACGTTGGCTCCCGCGAAGATCAGGAAGAGGTCGGTCGCGGACTGGGTTCGCTCGGCGGCGGGGATAGGCTCGAGGTCGGCGGCGTTCATGGGTGGAAGAGAGACGGTCGAGGCCCAAAGAGCGCGAGGGGCCGCGATCCGGTCAGTACTTCGAACCGTCCCCCGCGCTCTCCACGGGCGCTGGCCCCGTGGTCAGCTCGCGCACGATCTTCACGCCGACACTTGCCCCGATGCGGTCGGCGCCCGCGTCGATCATCGCCTTGGCCGACTTGAGGTCGCGCACTCCGCCCGCCGCCTTCACTCCCATGTCGGGGCCGACCACGCGGCGGAGCAGGGCCACGTCCGCCACCGTGGCGCCGCCGGACGCGAAGCCGGTCGATGTCTTGATGAAATCGGCGTCGCCCGTGCGGACGAGGACCGCGGCCTTTACCTTCTCCTCGTCGGTGAGCAGCGCGGTCTCGATGATGACCTTCGAGATGGCCCCCATGCGCCGGCAGACGGAGGTGACGGCTTCGATGTCCTCGTGCACGAGGGAGTAGAGATTCGATTTCAGGGCCCCGATGTTGAGGACCATGTCGACCTCGGAGGCGCCGCTTTCGATCACCCGCTTCGTCTCCAGCGCCTTGACCTCGGGCAGGGTGGCGCCCAAGGGGAAGCCGACCACCGTGCAGACGCGCGCGGTGGCGCCGCGCAGGGCGTGCGCGCAGTGGTGAACCCAGGTGGGATTCACGCACACGGTCGCGAAGCCGTACTGGCGCGCCTCGCCGCACAGGCGGTCGATGTCGCCCAGCGTCGCTTCGGGCTTGAGCAGGGTGTGATCGATGAGGCTCGCGACGCCATGGGGATACACGTTGGGGTCGGCGCGCAGCCCGAAGCGATCGACGCCCGCGAGGGCGAAGGAAGACATGCGGTCGGGGCAGCAGCCGTCCACCACGTTGTGGCAGGCGCAGGCCGGTTCGAAGGCGCCGGCGCCGGGACGGGCATCGAGGGCGGCGAGCACCGCCCGGACCACGGTTTCGACCAGAGCCTGTTGCGGATGTCCCACGGTGTCCTGCCCTCCGCCTTCCTTCAGTTTCGCTCGAGCGCCACGATCTTCGCCACCCGGCGCTTGTGCCGGTCCTCGACGCACTTCGAAGTCACGAAGAGCTGAACGAGAGCCAGGGCGCGCGAGGCGTCGACGAGCTTCGCGCCCAGGGTCATGACGTTCGCGTCGTTGTGTTCGCGGGCGTTCCGGGCCGCGGCCTCGTCGTTGCACATGGCGGCCCGCACGCCCCGGATCTTGTTCGCGGCCATGGCGGAGCCGATTCCCGCGGCGTCGATCATGACCCCGAAGTCGCACTGCGAAGTCGCCACCAGCCGGCCGACGGCGGCGGCGAAGTCGGGGTAGTCGACCGCGTCCGTGCCGTGCGCTCCCACGTCGCGCACGACGTACGCCTCGAGGAGGCGGGCCTTGAGAGCTTCCTTCAGGGGGAAACCGCCGTGGTCGCAGCCGAGGGCGAGCGAGAGGCGCGCGGCGCCGTCCGACTCGATGATCTTCACGTCGCGGGAGTGGGCGATTTCCCGGGCCCAGTCGGTGATGACGGTTCCCGGCTTGACCCGGAGTTCGCCGCCGCGGCCCACGGCCGCGACGTCTTCGGCCGTGACGATCTCGAAGGCCATGGCTCGATTCGACGCGCCCTGCGGCTCCCCGCCTAGCCCTTGTCGGCCATGATGGCCTGCACGGTGGAGAGAGCGCGCTCCTTCTGGAACTTCTTCAGCACTTCGCGCACGCCGGGGTGAGTCTGCGTGATCTCGTCGAGGGTGGCCCGGTTGAGCACGAGGCACTCGCAGTCGACGGCGGCGGTGAGAGTCGCGGTGCGCGGCTTGCCGGTGAGGACGGCGATCTCGCCGAAGAAGTCTCCTTCCTCGAACTCCTGGACCTTCATCGATCGGCCCTTGGGTGTCTTCACGTAGGCCTTCACGCGGCCGGTGGTGAGGATGAACATCGAGTCGCCCGCAGCACCTTCGGCCACGATCACGTCTCCGGCCTCGAAGGACACGAGTTCGAGGCCCCGCATCACCGCCACCAGTTCATCCGGCGAGAACCCGTCGAAGAGGGGCGTGGACAGGCCGGGCTTGGCCGGTGCTGCCGCGGGCGCCTCCGGTTCGACCGCGAACGAGTCGTCGAACTCCGCCACGAGCTCCTGCGGGGGCGCCGCGGCCGGGGCGGCGACGGCAGGCGGAGGGAGGAAGGGTTCGGGCGCGGGGAGCGCGTCCAGCATGGGCCCGGGGTCGAACGAAGGGATGGCCTCGGCCGCGGGCGCCGACACCCCCAGCTCGATCTCGTTGGACGAGTCGATCTCCTCGAAACCGAAGCTCATGCCCGAGGAGGAGATGGGGGGGAGGTTTGCGGGCTTGGGGACGTTCAGGGTGCGGCGGCTCTTGTCCTGGATCATCTTGGCCATCCGCTCTTCGACGTCGCGGCGGCCCGGCTCGATCTTTTCGATGCGCTTCAGGATGGCGATGGCCTTGGCGGCGAAGCCGTCGCTCGCCTCCTGGTCGGCCAGGGTCATGAGCACGGGAATGGCCATCCGATCCTGCCCGGCCATGACGTAGACGTCCGCGAGCTGCAAGCGCAGCCGCCGATCGTGCGGCTTGGCCTGGCTCTGCGCGCGCAGCACTTCGACCGCCTTGGAGAAGTTCTTCTTCGCGATGAGATCCTGAACCTGATCAGACATGCTTTACCTGTGGAGACTCTCTTGCGACGGCTTGGGGCTGTTCATGAAGGGACAAGGGCTTCTCAAAAGACGGCGATGTGTCGTCTTTGCTCGATGTTAGCATCGAGGAAGTTGCGGGCTCCGCAGTTTTCGCCCCCTCGCCGGCACTCCTTCCTCCAAGAGAAACCTCTCCACCGCTCTTCATGACCGGCCTCACCACGCTCATCGACGACTTGAACCATGCCTGGGCGGAGCCGATCGGGAAGGCGAGCGACTTCGTCTTCGGCCCCTGGACGATCGGCCTGCTCTTCGCGGTGGGCCTCTTCCTCACCTTCCGGCTGGGTTTCGTCCAGTTCGTGCATTTCGGCGCCGCGCTCCGCGCCTTTTTCGGCATCGACGAGCTGAAGGCGAAAGGGGCCCTTTCCCCGTTCCAGACCTTCATGACCGCCCTCGGCGCCACCATCGGCACCGGGAACATCGCGGGTGTGGCGACCGCCATCGTGAAGGGAGGCCCGGGCGCTCTCTTCTGGATCTGGGCGTGGGGCGCCCTGGCCATGGCGGTGAAGTTCACCGAGGCGGTACTCGGCGTCTACTACCGCAGGTCCGGCGAGAGCGGGCTCCTCGCGGGCCCCATGATCTATCTCGCGGACGGCCTCAGGATGAAGCGCATGGGATGGACCTACGCGTTCGTGGCGGGTGTCGCCGCTCTCACCACCACGCCCTTCACCCAGCCCAACTCCATCGCCGACGTCATGAACTCGCAGTGGGGGATTCCGAAGATCGCCACCGGAGTGGTGCTCGCGATTCTCTGCCTGGTCACCATCATCGGCGGCGTGAAGACCATCGGCCGCGCGCTCGAGAAGGCGGCGCCCCTCAAAGTGATCCTGTACCTCACGGGCGGCGCCATCGTCCTCCTCACGCACGCCGCGCAGATCCCCGAGGCTTTTTCGATGATCGTCCGCGGGGCCTTCACGGAGGACGCCCTTCTCGGGGGGACGGCGGGGGTGGGGATCATGGTGGCCATGCGCTACGGGATCGCCCGCGGCATCTACGCGAACGAAGCGGGGTACGGCACGGCGGCCGTGGTCTACGGCGCCGCGCGAAGCAAGGACCCGTTCCACCAGGGCCTGAACGCAATCATGGAGGTCTTCATCGTCTCGTTCGTGACGAGTTCCATCAGCGCTCTCTCCATCATCGTGACCGGGGTGTGGAAGGCGGGGCCCACGGGGGCGGCCGCGGTGGCGGGCGCCTTCGAGTCGTCGATGCCGGGGATCGGCGGTTCGCTCGTCACCGTCTGCGTGTTCCTCTTCGGATACACCTCTCTCACCGGCTGGTCGTACTACGGCGAGCAGTCGCTCGAGTACATCTTCGGCCGGAAGATCGTCCTGCCTTATCGCTGGATCTACTGCGCGCTCGTGATCATCGGAGCCACCAGCAAGGTGGACCTCGTCTGGAACTGGGGCGACCTCATGAACAGCCTGCAGATCTTCCCGAACCTCGTGGGCATCATCGGTCTTTCGGGCGTCGCCGCGAAGATCCTGAAGGACCGGCAGAGTCGATGACCCTAAACCTCGCCTCCAAGAAGGACTGGATCGCCGCCGCCGCCGAGCCGCTGGTCCGCGAGTTCGAGACTCCGCTCTACGTGTACTCGCGCGAGAGGATCGAGAGCGCCTACGAGGCCTACGCCGCCGCCTTCGCTCCGGCGCCGCACCGCATCTGCTACGCGCTCAAGGCCAACTCGTCGCTCGCCCTGCTCAAGGTCCTCGCCTCGAAGGGCGCGGGAGCCGACATCGTTTCGGGAGGCGAACTGCGGCAGGCGCTTCGCGCGGGCTTCCGGCCGGAGGACATCGTCTTTTCCGGTGTGGGGAAGACCGACGAAGAGCTTGCCCTGGGCCTGGAACGCGGCATCGGCGAGTTCAACGTGGAAAGCGAGTCGGAGTTGCGGCGGCTTTCCGCCCTCGCGGCTTCCCGGGGCGCTCGGGCTTTCGTGACGCTGAGGGTGAACCCGGACGTGGATCCGAAGTCACACCCCTATATTTCCACAGGGCTGCGCGAGAACAAGTTCGGCGTACCCATCGAGGAAGCCGCGCGGATCCTGCGCGAGGCGCGGGCGATGCCGGGGCTCGAGGTGTCCGGCGTCCAGTGCCACATCGGATCACAGCTGCGCGATCTCGGCCCCGCCACCGAGGCGGTCAAGGCCATCGCCTCGCTCTCGCGGATGCTGCTCGGGGAAGGCTTCGCCCTGCGCACCATCGACATCGGCGGAGGGCTCGGCGTCGACTACGACGGCACGGGCGCGCCCGCGCCGACGGATCTGGCTGCTCTCGTCCTGCCGCAGATCAAGGACCTCGGGCTCAAACTCCTTCTCGAGCCGGGGCGGTCCCTGATCGCCGCCGCGGGCGCCCTGCTCACGCGGGTGGTGGCGATGAAGACCAATGGGGCCCGGCGATTCGTGATCACGGACGCGGGCATGAACGATCTCCTGCGGCCGTCTCTGTATTCCGCGTATCACCACATCGAGAACCTCTCTCGCGGCGAGGAGACGCCGCTCATCCAGGCGGACATCGTCGGCCCCGTTTGCGAGAGCGGCGACTTCTTCGCGAAGGACCGCGCCATACGCGAGCCCCGCGAGGGCGATCTGCTCGTCATTCTCGACGCGGGCGCCTACAGTTTCTCGATGGCTTCGAACTACAACTTCCGCCCGCGGGCCGCCGAGGTGCTGCTTCTGGGCGCGGTCCCGCGCCTCATACGCCGCCGGGAGACCTTCGAAGACCTGACGGGCGCCGAGATCGAGTAGCCGCGAGGTGCCCGCCGTTCGTCCGCGCGCCTCGCTCATCTACAACCCGAAGGCCGGAAGACGCCGTCACGGGCGGACCATCGAAGGCATCAAGGCCGCGCTCGGCGAGGCCTACGAGCTTGCCGTCGCGCCAACGGCGGGGCCGCGCGAGGCCATCCGCCTCGCCCGGGAGGCCGCGGTCCGGGGGGATGCCGCGGTGTTCGCCTGGGGAGGCGACGGCACGATCCGGGAAGTCGCGGAAGGACTCCTCGGATCCGAGGTCCGCCTCGGCGTGCTGCCCGGCGGCACCTTCAACGTGGTGGCGCTTGCCGTGGGCGTGTCGCGCGACCCCGTGAAGGCCGCCCGCGCCCTCGCCGCCGCGAAGCCGAGTCCGCGCGATGTCGGCCTCATCGGGACGACGCCGTTCCTCATGCAGGCGACCGCAGGCCTCGAGGGCTACGCCATGCACCACCTTCGCCCGGACATGAAGGCGAAGTTTGGGATCGCCGGGGCGATGGCGGATTTCCTCCGCGCT
Organism: Vicinamibacteria bacterium; assembly: GCA_019694155.1. Lineage (GTDB taxonomy): Bacteria > Acidobacteriota > Vicinamibacteria > Fen-336 > JAGNNV01 > JAGNNV01. The sequence continues at coordinate 22,360 of JAIBCN010000105.1, forward strand.
TTCCTGCGCTACCGGTTCCCGACCTTCACGGTGGAACTCGACGGTGTGGCGCACCAGGTCACGGGCGCGGTGTTCGTGAACATGGCGCAATACGGGGGCCCCTTCGAGATCGTCCCGGGGGCGCGCTGGGACGACGGCCTCGCCCATGTTCTGCTCTACACGGGGAAGAGCCATCTGCAGGCCTTCATGTTCACGATGCGCCTGCTGATCGGCCGCCACCCCGGCCACCGCGACGTGACCATGCGGCCGGTCGCGGAGATGATCATCCGCGACGCGCCCGCGGTTCAAGTCCAGGTCGACGGTGACGCCTGGCGGGGGACGCTACCCGCCACCTGCCGCCTCGCGGCCGAGAGGATCCAGGTTCTGATCCCCTCGCGCCGGGACGGCCAGGGAGGGAAGGCTTAGCGGACGGTGATGAGGCCGTTGCCGCCGGAGAGGCCGGCTTCCTGGACGCGCTCGAAGTCGACGAGGCTCTTGTTGTAGTCGGCGATCGCGCGGATTTCCGCGACTTCGGCGAGGGCGAGATCGCGCTGCGCCTGGGTGACGAGGAAGTTGGTGGACATGCCGGCCGCGAACTTCTTCTCCTCGGCGTCGAGGCGGCGCTGCTGCAGGGTACGGGCGGCCTGAGTGGTCGCCACGCGCTTGAAGTTCGTCTCCACCGCGCGGGACGCGGTGCGCACCTCGTTCGCGATCTGCAGCTCGGCCCGCCGGACCACGGCCCGGTACTGTTCGAGGGCCAGTTCGCCGCGTGCCGCGGAGTTCTTGCCCACGCGATTGAAGATCGGGTAGGTGAAGTTCACGCCCACGTTCCACGTCGGGTAATCCCGACCGACGACCTCGGACAATGCGTCTCCGTAGCCGCCGGGAATGGGATTGGCGAGCTTCTGGTTGGTGGTGAGGTCGATGAGCTGCGTGCCTCCGGTGCCCAGGGTCCCGTAGTTCGCGAAGAGGTCGAGGGAGGGCTTCCGGCCCTGCTTGGCCAGGGCGACCTGATCCTCGACGTTCTGGAGGTTCTTCTGGAGCACCTGGAAGTCGATGCGCTTCTGCAGCGCGTTGTTGATCGCGGACTCGGCATCCACGGGCACCGGCTGCGCGGTGGGGCGGTCCTTGGCGACGATCTCCATCTTCCAGGCCTCCGGATCGTTCTTGGGCAGGATGGCGCGCTTGATGGCGTCCTGGGCCTCGGCGAGCGCGTTCTCGGCGATGACGACACCCTCCTCGCGGGTCGCGACCTCGGACTCGGCGGCCACCACGTCGAGCGGGGCGAGGGTTCCAACGTTCACCTTGATCTGGTTCTCGTTCAGGAACTTCTGGGCGAGGGTGAGGCTCTTGCGCTGGGCGCTCAGGTTCTCGACCGCGTAGATGAGGTCGTAGTACAGCTTGCGGACGTTCGCGAGGGTCGAGACCACGATGCTGCGGAACTGGAGGTCGGTGATCTCCTTGTTGCGCTTGGTGAGCTTGATGTTCAGGCGGTTGCTGTCGATCGACCGGTTCTTCAGCAGGGGCTGGGTGAAGTTCGCGTTGAAGTTCGAGTTGAAGTTCGGGTTGAAGGCGCTGATCGTGCTGTTCGTCTTCTGCCGGTTGTTGTTGAAGTCGACCCTGAAGGCGCCGCCCGTCTGGATGGCCTTGGTCGCGGCGAAGTTGTAGGTGATGGTGTCGGTCTCGACCTGGGCGCCGCCCGAGATGGTGTTCGTCGACTTGCTGGTTCTCGACTGGGTGGAAATGGTGGACAGCACGACGGGGTCGTACACGGACTTCGCGTCGCTGATCGAGAGGTCAGCGCCCTGGGGAGTGAACTTCTCCACCGCCAGATCCGCGTTGTTTTCGAGGGCTCGCTGCACCGCTTCGTCCACGGTGAGCGCCAGCACGGGCCCCGCGGGGGCGATGACGGGTGAGGGCGTGGGTGAGGGCGTTGGATCCTGGGCCGGAGAGGCTGGACCGGCGGCGAGGGCAAGGGCAAGGGCTATTGCGGTGGGGAACATCGACGTTTTCAAGCCTCCAAAGAGTTTCCGAAAAGGGCCGCTTCGCTGAGCGATCCGCCCGAGGACCGACAAGAGGAGATTATAGAGGTCAGGCCTTTCCAGGACCTTGCGCTCATTCCACTAGACGTCAGATTCGCTATGAAAGATCCGCGCCGTTCAACAAATGTCCGGAAATCGACCTCTGAAGTCGATTTTCCTCAAACGGTTGGGCCCAGATAGAGGGGGCCGGCCCTGCGGCCGGCCCCTGATACGCAACCGTTCGGAAACGGACGGTTCCGGCTAGAAGCGAACGCGCGCCCCGAGCTGCGCCCTCCACCGCGACCGGATGTTGTCGCGGTCGTACTTGATGTAGGTCGGCGACGTGATGGTCGAGAGGTTGTACTGCATCTTGCCGTTCGCCGCGATGGTGATGGGGATGGCCCCGAGGTCGCCGAAGGTGGCGTAGTCGACGGTGCCCCACTCCTTGTTCAGCAGGTTCAGGAAGTTCGTCACGTCGGCCCGCAGTTCGAGCCTCCGGCCCTTCTGCCCGATGCCCAGGATTCCCGAGAGATCGAGCGAGTTCGTCCAGGGACCCCAGGCCGAGTGCTTCTTCATGATGGTGCCCCGCGCCTTGCTGAGGCCGGGATCCGCGTTGATGTAGGCGTCGAGCTGCTCCCAGGTTCCATTGATGACCACCACCTCGTCCGCGCTCTTCGGGACGTAGAACAAGTCGTTGGTGGTGCGGCCGTCCCCGTTGAAATCGCTCGGGATGGTGAAGTGATAGGGCCGTCCCGAAGCGCCGTCATAGTAGGCGGAGAGCTGGAAGCTCGCGTTCTTTCCGATGTCGAAGTTGCGCGAGTAGGCCACCTGGATACGATGGCCGGCGGCGAAGCGCGACCGCATTTCCTCGACCTTGTTCGAATTGCCCCGGGTGTAGGCGTTGCCCCAGTTGGACGCGGCCTGCGACGACGTGCCGTCGTTCACGGAGTAGGAATCGCCGTACGAGTAGCCGAGCATCGCGGACCAGTTCGCGCGGAACGGCCGCTCGACCCGGGCGCTCAGGTTGTAGGCGTAGCCCTTGCTGGTGTCGGTGAGCAGGATCAGGTCGGAGAAGGCGGTGTTCTGGCGAACCATGATCGGCCGTCCGTCCGGCCGGGTGTTCGGGCCCGGCGCGAAGTTCAGGTTCTGATAGTCGATGTCCTTCAGGGTCTTCGAGTAGACGCCTTCCACGGTGGCCACGAAGCCCATAATGCCGAGCTCGCGGTCGTAGCCGAGAGTGGCGCGGAGGTTCTGCGGGTACTGGTAGTCGGGATCCACGAAGTCGACCTCGTTGGTGAAGGAGCCCGACGCGGCGCCGGTGACCGTCTTCGGCTGGGCCTGCGGGTTCGCCACGAAGGGAATGCGGTTCGCGGCGTTGAAGGCGGCGCCGATGCGGGTGAACTCGACGCCCGTGTTCCCGTACTGGTTGGAGAGCCACACGTAGGGCGTCCGGCCGGAGAAGATCCCGAGACCGCCCCGGAGCTGCTGCCTCGACGCGCCGCCGATGTCGTAGTTGAAGCCGATGCGGGGCGAGGGCATGGAAGGCGAAGGCGTCACGTCCGTCGCGTAGCCGAACGCCGCCTTGGCCGCGGCGTTCGCGGTGGGGGCGTCGGGGAAGCGCGGCAGGTCGATGCGGACGCCGAAGTTCAGGGTGAACTTCGGGTTCACGCGGAAGAGGTCTCCCGCGTAGAAGCCGAACTGCTGGACCTTGAACTTCGCGGCCTGCTTCGGATCGGCGGTGGAGGAGAAGCTGTAGTCGTACTGCTGCGCAAGGCCGGCGTTGAAATTGTCGACGCTGCTGAACCGGTACGAGCCGAAGTTGTCGCGGATGAAGAGATTCCGGAACTTGAAGAACTCGTTGTGGGTGCCGATGGTGATGAGGTGCTTTCCCTTCGGCATGGTGAAGTCGTTGGTCAGCTCGATGACGTCCTGATCCAGTTCATTCGCGGTTGAGAAGGTCTCGCGGCCGAACACCACGCTCGTGGTGCTGTCGATGTCCACGCGCATGGCCGGGAAGTTCGTGCCGCCGTCGCGCCGGTCGCGCACCGTGGTGTAGGCGAGGCGGAACTCGTTCACGGAGTTGCCGAAGGTCGAGTTGAGCTGGACGACCGAGGAGTTCGTCTTGCTCTTGATCTGGTAGATCGCGTCCGGGTACCGGTACTGGGCGTTCGTGGGCGTGCCGATGTCGTTCTTGCCCTTCACGTAGTTGTGCCGCACGGTGAGCCGGTTACGGTCGTTGAGGATGAAGTCGACCTTGCCGATGAACTTGTCGCTCGGAATGGAGCGGATGAACTCCGTCGAGGGCCCCGGGTTGTAGCCGTACTTGCTCTGGGCGATGGAGAGGATCTGCGCGATTCCCGCCTGTTTCGCGGGGGTCGAGGCCCAGTTGGTGCCGCTCGATCCGTCGGCGGAGAAGCCGGTGGGCTGCTCGCGCCGGCCGATGTCGGCGTTGATGAAGAAGAAGGCCTTGTTCTTCACGAGGGGGCCGCCCAGGTTGGCGCCGTACTGCTTGTCGGAGAACTCGGAGAGCTTGCGCGCGTCGTCGGAAGGGCAGGCGCCGGCGGCCGGGCAGGGGCCGGGGCCCGCGAGGCTCTTGTTCTTGAAGTAGTAGAAGGCCGACCCCTTGAAGGTGTTGGTGCCGCTCTTGGTGACCGCGTTCAGGCCGCCGCCCGCGAAGCCGCCCTGGCGCACGTCGTAGGGCGAGACCACGAGCTGGAGTTCCTGCACGGCGTCGAGGGAGATGGGCTGCGTTTCCGTCTGGCCGCCGGGAGTGCCGGAATCGGCGAGACCGAAGAGGTCGTTGTTGACGGCGCCGTCGATCTGGACGTTGTTGTACTTGCTGTTGCGGCCCGCCACGGAGAGCGCGGAGGCTCCGTCACCCTGCCCGCCTCCCGCCGAGACGAAGTAGGGGGAGAGCCGGGCGAAATCCTCGAGGCCGCGGCTGATGGTGGGCATCGAGGCCATGCTCTCCTGGCTCACGTTGGACGCGGCGCCCGTGGAGGTCGGGGAGATGATGCTGCGCTCGGCGACCACTTCGACGTTCTCGGTGACGGTCTGGATGACCACCTTGAAGGGCACGGCCGCGGTGTCGCCGAGCGGGACGACGACGCCCGTCTTCTTCGCCTCACGGAAGCCCGGCATCGCCACGGTCACGGTGTAGGGGCCGCCCGCCTGGATGTTCAGGATCAGGTAGCGCCCGTCCGTCCCCGTCGTCGCCGTGGCGCGCGCGCCCGTTCCCTCGTGCGTCGCGGTCACGCTCGCTCCCGGCAGCATGCCGCCCGATTCGTCCACCACGGTTCCCGTGATGGCGCCGGTGGTGACCTGCGCGGAAGCGAGGCCGTCGGTGCCGAGCAGAAGGGCTATGGCCAGGGCCACCCGTCGCCAGTTTCTGAAAACAGTCTTCATGTTGGAGATTCCCCTTGGTTGAGTGCGATTGGAGTCGTCTAGGAAACCGCTCGGCCCGGTGTGGAGGGTGGCAGAGCCCCGGCGCGGGAAAAACCACGGCGGAGGTCTGGTCGGCGGACCGAGGGACGCCTTTGGAGAAACTCTATTCCGAGCCCCGTTTCGGCCCCAAACGGGCCGCGGACGCCAAGGACGCCCCCCAAAAAGAAGAAAGGCCGAGCGGTTTTGCCGCTCGGCCTTCTTCACGAAGAGGCTTGTCGCCTCTGCGTGTCGCGGACGATCTAGTTGAAGAGGTACTTCAACTGGATCTGGAGACGGTAGACGTCGTTCGTGCCCGCGGTGGGATCAAACGTGTGGTCGATGAGTTTGCCGTTCAGCACTCTCATCGTGTATTGGGGCGCTCCCGTCGGGCTCACCGGCCCGCCCTGGGCGGTGCTCGCGAGGATGAGCGGCTGGTTGCTCACGAACCGCTTGCCAAGGCCCCAGTTGTGGTTGATCAGGTTGCCGAAGTTGAAGACGTCCAGACGGAACTGCAGGCCGTTCCGCTTGCCCTTGATGTCGCGGAAGAGATCCTGAGTGAGGCTCACGTCCATGTTCTTCAGCATGGGCAGGAAGACGGCGTTTCGGACCGCGTACTCACCGCGATGCTTGCTCAGGTACTTGTCCTGGGCGATGTAGGCCTCCCAGGCCGCGGACTGCTGGGCCGCGGTGAAGGTCACGCCGCTGACCGTCTGGTTGACGAAGGTGGTCTCCGAGGGATCCCGCTGGATGTAGATGAGGTCGTTCCCCGTGCCCGAGTCGTTGTTCAGGTCGCCGCTCACCGTGTAGCTGCTGTTGGTCTGCGTGGCCTGCCAGAAGAAGCCGACGGTGGTCCGTCCGAACTTCTTGTACTCCTTGCTGAACGAACCGGCGACGAAGAAGCGCTGGCCGGGGGAGTACTGGGAGAAGCCGAGGGGCGGGTTGTTCGGGTTGCCCGGAACCTGGTTCTGCTGCCACGAGCCGGAGGCGATGGAGCCCGGGTCGACCGTGTTCTTGGTCTCGCCGTAGCTGTAGGCGGCCTTGAGGAACCCGCCCCGGAACTGCTTCTCGATCGAGAACGAGGTATGCCAGGCGCGGCCGATGTTCTGGTTCTTCAGCACCACGTTGTTCGACACGTTCGCGTTGATTCGGTTCGCGCAGTTGGTGGCCGTGGTGGGGGCGTTGAAGTTGCAGGACGCGGTGGTCCAGCGCACGCGCTTGTCGGCCCCGGTGAAGGCGGAATTGGGCGCGGTCTGGTTGGCGTTGATGTAGTACATCCCGTTCACGTCGCGGTTGTAGATGAACTCGCCGGTCGCCACCATGTTCCAGGGGAGCTTCCGGTCGACCGCGATGTTCGACCGCCAGACCTGCGGGAACTTGAAGTTCTCATCGGTCACGGCGAGGGCGTAGCTCGCGGCGGGCGCGCCGGTCACGTTGCTCGGGTGGTAGGCGTTGGGATCGGGATTGAAGGGGAAGGCGTTGGTGTTGGTCGCGGAGATGGAACCCGTGAGCACGCCGGTGTTGCCGACCTGGTTGGAGATCCAGACATAGAGCGGAGGACCGGAGTACAGGCCCGAGCTGCCGCGCACCTGGGTCACGCGATCGCCGGTCACGTCCCAGTTGAACCCGAAGCGGGGGTTCCACTGCAGGCTCGCGGGAGGAAGCTGGCCCGTCTTGTATTTGACCGGCTTGCCGTCCTCATCCATGAAGGTCATGGCGTCGGCCAGCGCGTTCGCGTAACCGGTGTCGGCGAAGGACGAACGCTCGACCCGGAGGCCGGCGCCGACCTTGAAATTCTTCGAGACCTGCCACTGGTCCATGCCGTAGATCGCGCCGTACCAGACCTCGAGGGGCTGGATGGGCTTGCTCAGACCAGGGATGTTCATGTACTGGACCTGGAAGGAGCGCAGGGTCACGGGCGAGGTGGTCCGGTTCTTGTTCGCGAGGTAGTCGCGCGCGTCCGTGTAGAAGTCGGCCAGGGAGTTGTAGACGTAGATGCCCTGGGACTGCTGGTAGAAGACGTTCTCCGAGTTGTACTTCTCCGCGGTGCCGCCCACTGTGATGGTGTGGTTGCCGCGGAACATGGTGAAGTTGTCGGTGGCCGCGATGCTCTTGTAGCGCAACTCGTTGTTGGGGGTGAAGGCCTCGAAGCCGAAGGTGGTGTAGACGGCTCCCGCTTCGAGGATATCCACCATGGGGAACAGCGTCCCGCGGTACTCGCGGCTCTCGTCGGACTTGTTGTACTGGACGGTCAGCTTGTTGGCGCTGCTCGCCCCGAAGGTGCCGTTCCACTCCAGGACCGCGGACCGGTTGTTCTCGAGGATGCCGTAGTTCGAGTTCTGGAAGTTGAGGCCCAGGGTGGTGCCGCGGCGATTGCCGAAGCCGGCCGAGGAGGAGTTCGAGACGAGCACGTCCGTGACCGAGTCGAGCCGGCTGAATCGGAAGCTCACCTTGTTGCGGTCGTTCAGGTTGTAGTCGATCTTGGCGAGATACCGGGTGGAAGGCGTGCTGAAGTCGTAGTCCTGGTAGCCCCCGGTGACGTAGTTGAAGTTCGTCTTCAGGAAGGAGCTCAGGGCGTCGAGGTCGGAAGCGAGCACGCGGGTGGTGTTGCCCCCCACGGTCTCGCCGCCCTTGTTCGCTTTGAAGGTCGTTCCCGGCTGGGTCAGCGCGTCGTCTTCATAGCTCAGGAAGAAGAACAGCTTGTTCTTGATCGCGGGACCGGACAACCAGGCGCCGTACTTGTGGAAGTTGAAGGTGCCCGGGTTGAAGGCCACCGCGCCCGCCTCCTTGCCGACCATGCTCTCGTTCCGGTACCACCAGTAGGCCGAACCGCGGAAGGAGTTCGTTCCGCTGCGGGTGACGCTGTTCACGGACGCGCCCACGAAGTGGCCCTGGGTCACGTCGAAGGGCGCCACGTTCACCGACATCTCTTCGACCGCGGCCATGGAGATGGGCGCGACGCCGGTGCGATCGCCGGGGGCGGCGCCGAGGCCGAAGGAGTTGTTGAAGTACGCGCCGTCGATGGTGATGTTGTTCAACCGCGCGTCGGAGCCGCCGAAGGAAAGGTCGCGGCCGGAGGACTGGGGAGAGAGCTTGGTGAAGGAGTCAATGCGATCGCCCAGGGTGGGGAGAACCGCGATGTTGTCGCGGCTCACCGCGGTGGCGGCGCCCGTCCGCTCGGAGCTGAACACCGGAGTGCTCTCCGCGGTGACCGTGACCGACTCGGTCATGGCCGCGGTCTTGAGCCGCACCGGGAGGTCGGTGGCGACGCCCAGGCTGACCGTCACGTTCTTGGTCACGGAGGTCTGGAAGCCGTTCATGGAGATGTTCACGACATAGGGGCCGCCCACGCGCATGCCCGGGATGGAAAAGCGGCCGTCCGCGCGCGTGGATGCCTGGTAGCTCGAGCCCGAGGGCTCGTGGATAGCCACGACGGTGGCGCCGGGGAGAACGCCGCCGGTTTCGTCGGAGACCACGCCGACGATCGATCCGGTGGTGGACTGCGCCGATGCGGTCCCGGCGAGGATCGAGATGATCGCGATGGCGAGCGCTAGGAAGCGCCAGCCTTTGTTGATGTCCTTCATTTTGAATGCCTCATATTTCTTGAATGTGTCGTCGTTGTCCCACGGAAAAGCTCTCTCGTTCGTAGAAGATCTTGATGGGTCGTGACGAATATCCCCAATATCTGGTGGCGACATGTCTTCGAGAGTGGCTAAACTCTAGTCCCTCGCGGACCCAAGGTCAAAGACAAATGTTTGTTAACGTCCGGCCAAGGTCCTTCACCAGAAGATCGGACCCGAATAGACCATGAAGCTGCTGTTGTCCCACGATCAGCTCTCCTCGCGCATCCGCGAGATGGGCCGCGAGATCACCAAAGACATGGCGGGCCTGGAGCCCCACGTGATCGCCGTGCTCAAGGGCGCTTGCCCCTTCATGACCGATCTGTGCCAGTGGATCGATCTGCCCCTGTCCATGGACTACATCGCGGTGTCGTCGTACGGCGCCGCCACCAAGTCCTCCGGCGAGGTCAAGCTCTCGAAGGACCTCGACACCTCGATCAAGGACCGCGATCTCATCATCGCGGAGGACATCGTCGACACCGGCCTCACGCTCAACTACCTCGTGAACCTCCTCAAGGCGCGCGGTCCGCGCTCCATCCGCGTGGCGTCGCTCCTCTCCAAGCCCTCGCGCCGGTTGATCGAAGTGAAGGTCGACTACACCGGTTTCGTCATCGACGACCTCTTCGTGGTGGGTTACGGCCTCGACTACAACGAGAAGTACCGGAACCTGCGCGACATCGTCGTCTTCGAGGGCTGAAGCACTCCCCATGGCGCTGATCGTCGGAGTCGACGCGGGAGGCACCAAGACGGTCGGCGTGGTGGCCGACGAAAGCGGGCACGTCCTCAACACCGTCAAGGGTGGCGGCGCCAATCTCCACGTGCACGGGGAACTCGCGGTGGAAAAGGTGCTCGCTCACCTGCTCGACGAGTTGTGCCCGGACGAGAGGCCCGAGGCGCTCTGCCTGGGCATGGCGGGCGTGGACCGGCCCGGCGAAGACGCGCTCGTGAAGTCGCTCCTGAGGCGCCTCGGATTCCGCGGCAACGCGGTGGTGGTGAACGATGCGGTCATCGCTATCGCCGCGGGAGCGCATGACCGGGTGGGCGTCGTGGTGATCGCGGGCACCGGATCCATCGCGTACGGGATCGATCGGCACGGCAAGACCGCGCGCGCCGGAGGGCTCGGACCGCTCCTCGCGGACGAGGGATCGGCGGGCTGGATCGGCCACCGCGCCCTTCTCGCGGCGGTGCGTGCCGCGGAGGGGCGGGGCGAGCCGACGTTGCTCAAGGACGCGCTCTTCAGCGTCCTCACCGTCACCTCGCTGTCCGATCTGCCCGGCATGGCCTACGGGGGCGGGCTCACGCGCGAGCGGCTCGCCGAACTGGCCCCCACGGTCATCGCGGTGGCGCAGACCGGCGACCCCGTGGCCTCGGGCATCATCGAGGACGCGTCCGCCGAACTCGCGAGCGCGGCCCGCTCGGTGGTGCGCCAGCTCGACTACGAGGGCGTTCCCTATCCGCTGATCTTCTCGGGCGGGCTGTTCATGGGGCTGCCGTCCCTCGTCGACACCATCGCGCGCAAGGCCGCTCTCGCGGGGGCCATTCCCTGCCGGCTGAAGCGCGACCCCGCGGAGGGCGCCCTTGCCATGGCCATGGACCTCTACCACGCGCGAAGGGCGGCCCGGAAATGAAGCGCCTCATCGTGAACGCCGACGACCTCGGCCGCACACACGGCATCAATGCCGGCGTCTTCGAGGCGCATCGCCGCGGCATCGTGACGAGCGCCACCGCCATGGTGAACTACGAGAGTGTCCGCGAAGCGGCCGCGATGTCCCGCGAGCACCCGGAGCTCGGCATCGGGCTCCACGTGGCCCTCACCGGGGGCCGTCCCGCCCTGCCCGCCTCGTCGATTCCCTCGCTCGTGAACGCGGAAGGCGCGCAGCCCCCCAAGCCCGAAGGGCTCCTGAGCCCCCGCCCCGAGGAAATCGCCGCGGAAGTGGAGGCCCAGTTCAGGAAGTTCATCGAGGTTTTCGGCCGCAAGCCCACGCATCTCGACTCGCACCATCATTCCCATCGCCGTCCCGATGTGTTCGAGGTCGTGCGCTCCCTTGCCCTTCGCGAGGGGCTGCCCGTGCGCAACGCGGGAGGCTCCATGGGCGCGGCCCTCAAGAGCGCGGGCGTGCGCACCAACGACGCCTTCGAGGAGCGTTTCTTCGACGAGGGCGTGAGCATCTCGAACCTCGTGCACATCCTCGAGCACCTTCCCGAGGGGTCCACCGAGATCATGTGCCACCCCGCGCATCCCGACGCGGAACTCGCGGCCACCAGTTCCTACGCCGCGGTGAGGGTGCTCGAACTCTCGGCGCTCTGCGAGCCCTCGGTGCGGGCCGCGGTCGAACGCGCGGGAGTCCAACTCATCCGCTTCTCCGACCTGTGAAGACCGAAATCCTCCCGACCGCGCCCGACGTGGCGCGGCGCGGCGCCTCCGTCTTCGAGGCGCAGGCGCGTGCCCGTCCGGCCCTGGTGATGGCCCTGCCCACCGGCCGCACGCCGGTCGAGATGTACGAGATCCTCGCGGCCAGAAAGCGGTCCGGCGAATTGAATCTCTCCGCCGCCACCGCCTTCAACCTCGACGAGGTCCTCCTCCCGCGCCGGATGCCGCAGACCTTCTTCCAGTTCATGACCCGGCACGCCTGGGAGCCGCTCGGCATCGCACCCGAACGCCGCTTCATCCCCGACGGCGAGACGGCCGATCCCGAGGCGGAGTGCCGGCGCTACGAGGAGGCCATCGCCGCGGCGGGCGGCCTCGACCTCGCCATCCTCGGCATCGGCGCGGACGGGCACATCGCCTACAACCTCCCCGGACAGGCCGGACCGCGCACTCATGTGGTCACACTCGACGCCGGGACGATCGCGACCCTTGGCGGAGGACTCACAGGCCCGCTCCGCGCCATCACCATGGGCGTCGAGACCATCCTTTCGGCGCGGTCGATCGTGCTGCTCGCCACGGGCGCATCCAAGGCGGAGGCCCTGCGGCGCATGCGCGACGAGCCCTCGGGCGGGGCGTGGCCCTGCACCCTCTTCCGCGATCACGCGGACCTGACCGTGATCGCCGACGAGGCCGCCGCGTCTCAGCTGTAGCGTCGCCAGAACGTCTCGAGGATGTCCTTCCTCATCGCCGTTCCGGACTGACCGAAGACCTTCCTGAAGCCTCCGTCCTCGGATCCCGTCTCCTTCATGGCCTTGAGGAGCTGATTCACCATGCCCTGGCCACGGGATCGCACGAGCTGCTCGGAGATGGCGAGGGAGATCATGTAGAAGGAGCCGACGCTCTGCCCGTTCGAGTTGGCGAGCCGCTTCAACTGGTCGAGCCCCAGCTCGTCCTCGATTCTCTTTCCCTCCATGTACTGGGCGAGCCCCTCCTGCAGGTCGCGGCCCGCGAAGCCCCCCGACATGTCGTCGACGAAGGCATGCGACAGTTCGTGCACGAGGACGTCCTCCATCTCCCGAGGGAGCGTGGAGGGCAGGCCGCGGACGGGAATCTGGATGGCTCCGTTGTGGGAGCTGTAGACCCCTCCCGACCACCAGGGCGCGCCGGTCCTCGTGTAGTAGTCCTGCGAGGAGTGCAGGACCACGGGGATCTTGCGGGCGGGCCGGTCGTAGTAGACGTCGGTGAGCCGGGTGTAGGCGCGGTCGAGGACGAAGAGCACGTCGCGCGCCACCCCCGACTGGGATTCGCCGTCGAAGCGGACGTCGAAGCGGTCGGACTGGATCTGCTCCTTCGAAGGGTCCACGACGAGGGTCTCGCGCTGTCGCACGGCGATGGCCGCTGCCGGGGCGGGGGCGTCGGCGGCGAGGAAGGCCTGGCGCATCTGCCTGGCGGCCGTACACGCGGAGACGTCCGCGGGGTCCGTCGCGGTGGCGCACGTCTCAAAAACCGGCCGGTCGAGGACGGCGAGTGCATCGGGCCTCCGGCCCAGTTTCTCGAGGGAGACCGCGACCAGGAACGACTGACTCGGGGTCGCCTCTCCGGACATCCCTTCGAACTTCTGCGCCGCGCTCAAGGCGCCCGCCCAATCGTTCTGACGGGCTCGCGCCTGCGCTTCGAACAGGTAGATCTGGGGCTCACGGTCGTCGACGAGGCGCATCTTTCCGAGCGTCTGATCGACCTGGGCGAACGATCCGGCCTGGAGGTCGCGATCGGCCCGGCGCAGGTAGATCCCCATCAGCAGATTCCTGAGCGGCTCGCTGTCGCGGTTCGCGGCCTGCAGCTGCTCCACGCGCCCCGTCTCCTGATCGGTTGGCATCGCTCCTCCGCCGCCTCGCGCCAGACGCAGGGAAAGAGCGTTCAGGAAGGCCACGTCATCCTGCGAAAGGGTGCCGCCCTCGGGCGCGATCGTCGGGAGTACGGAAGCCGCCACGGTGGCGCGAGGCAGCCCGGGGGCCGTGGTCGGAACGGGCGCCTGTCGCATCCGCTGGATCGCGACGAGCGCCGCGATACCCGCGGCGGCGGCGAGCCCTACCTTGAGGGCGGCGAGCAGGGGGGAAGCGTGGCTGCGATCGGGCGGGGATGGAGGCGGGGAGGCGGCCGGCGCCGCGACGACGGGCCGGGCCACGGGCCGGGCCACGGCCCGGGCTTTCGACAGTATGACTCCGCAGACCGGGCAGCTTTGCGCCGAAGGCTCGACGGCCTTCCCGCACTTGGGGCACGCAGTCATGGCGGGGTGAGTATAGGGATGCTCGTCCTCCGCGCGGAAAGGGCTGCTAGCATTCGCCGCCGATGAAACCCTGCACCGCGAGCGCTCCCGCGCGCGTCGACATCGCCGGCGGCACCCTCGACATCTGGCCCTTGTACCTTTGGCACCCGGGCGCGCGCACCGTGAACGCGGCCGTCACCCTGCGCGCCACCACCACGGTGACTCCGATCGCGCGGGGGATCGAAATCGTCTCCATCGACACGGGCGCGCGAGCGGCCGCGGAAAACGTAGATGCCATCGAGGCGCACGACCACACGCGCCTGGTGGTCCAGATCCTCAAGGCCCTGGGCGTCAGCACGGGGCTGCGCATCGAGACCACGTCGCGGGTCCCCGCGGGGTCCGGCCTCGGCGGCTCCTCGACTCTCGCCGTCACCATCGCCGCCGCGGTTGCGGCCTCCGTCTCCCGCGAGATCTCAAGCCGCGACCTGCGGCACCTCGTGCGCGATGCCGAAGCGCAGGTCATCCGCGTCCCCACGGGCATACAGGACTACGAGGCCGCGATTCACGGCGGTGTCCTCGAAGTCGCGCTGAACCCCGGCGAGATCGAGACGCGGCGCCTCGTCGAGGATCCGGGTTTCGTCGAAGACCGGATCCTGCTCGTCGACGCGGGGGTCACGCGCTTCTCCGGCCTCAACAACTGGGAGATGTTCAAGGCCCAGGTGGACGGCGTGGGCGACGTCCGAAAGCTCTTCGCGGAGATCGTGGCCGCGGCCAACGACGCCTGCGCGGCTATCCGCGCCGCGGATGAGGGCGCGCTCGCGCGGGCGGTGGCGCGCGAGTGGGCGGCCCGCAGGCGCCTGGCGCCCGGGGTGGCGACGCCCGAAGTGGACGCCATCGTGGAGACCGCGACGGCCCACGGTGGCGCCGCCAAGGTCTGCGGCGCGGGCGGCGGAGGCATCGTCCTTGCGGTGGCGCCGCGCCTCTCGCACCCGGCCCTCATCCTGGAACTGAAGGGAAAGGGCTTCCGGGTCCTCGACGCCGAAGTCGACAGGGTCGGACTGGACGTCCGGGCCGAGACGGTATAATCCCCGGCTCGCCTGCCCTTGACGGCAGGCCCCCTTTGTTCCCTGGAGGAGAAGACAATTTCCACGATTGCGGCGACCCAACTGAAGCGGGGCATGGTCATCATGTTCGAGAACAACCTGTCTCGCGTGGTGGAAACCATCCACAAGACCCCCGGCAACCTCCGCGGCTTCGTGCAGGCGAAGCTGCGGGACCTGAAGACCGGCGCCATCTTCGAGCATCGCTTCCGCTCCGTCGACATGGCCGAGCGCGCCTACCTCGAGGACACGGAGATGGAGTACCTCTACTCCGAGGGCGACATGCACCACTTCATGAACAACGAGACCTTCGAGCAGATCGGTCTCTCCGATGAAGTGCTCGGCGATGCGGTGAACTACCTCAAGCCGAACCTCAAGCTGAAGATCGAGATGCACGAAGGCACGCCCGTGGGCATCGAACTGCCCATGGTGGTGGAGCTCAAGGTCGTGGAGACTGAGCCTTCCATCAAGGGCGCCTCCGTCTCGAACCAGAACAAGCCCGCGAAGATGGAGACGGGCCTCGTGGTGAACGTGCCTCCCTTCATCTCCGAGGGCGACGTCATCCGGATCGACACCACCGAAGGGAAGTACATCGAGCGCGCCAAGTAGCGCCCGATCGTCGCCCCGAGCAGAGATCCCGAGCATCCCATGGCGCCGCCCCGACACAGGCCCGAATCCGGATCGATCGAAGTGATCGTCGGCAGCATGTTCAGCGGCAAGAGCGAGGAGCTCATCCGCAGGCTCCGGCGCGCGGAGATCGCGAAGCAGAAGGTCCAGGTCTTCAAGCCGAAGATCGACGACCGCTATGCCGTCGATCACGTGGTGTCCCACTCCGACATGCGCATCAAGTCGGAGATCGTCTCCCACGCCGCGGAGATCCTCGGCGGCCTCAAGGCCGAGACCGAGGTGGTGGGGATCGACGAGGGGCAGTTCTTCGACGGCACCATCACCGAGGTGGTGCAGGCCCTCGCCGACAAGGGCGTGCGGGTGATCGTGGCCGGCCTCGATCAGGATTACCTCGGCAGGCCCTTCGAGCCCATGCCCCAGCTCATGGCCACCGCGGAGTACGTCGACAAGATGCTCGCGATCTGCATGCAGTGCGGCGCGCCCGCGAACCGCACCCAGCGCCTGGTCCATTCGAAGGACCGCGTGGTGGTGGGCGGCGCCCACGCCTACGAGGCGCGCTGCCGCCGTTGTTTCTCGAAGGAAGCGTCGCAATAGAGCCGTCCCGCCGTCTCCAAAACCGCAAGCGTCAGGCAGTAGAAAGACCCCTTGAGCCCATTTCCGACCGAGACGCTCGAGATCGACGCCCAGGGGCGTGAAGGCCTGGTGCTCGACGTGGCCCTGCCCGTGCTCGGCGCCTGGGCCCGAAGCGTCCGGGTGGTGGGCTTCAGGCCCTCGATGGGCGTCTCCGGGCTCTCGCCCCGGGAAGTCGCGCGTCTCCGGACCCTGGGTCTTGCGACCGCCTCGAAAGCCACGGGCGTCTTCGAGGGCGCGAACGACTTCCGCCTCGGGTTTCCCCACCAGGCGGGCGTCTCCATGGCGCCGCCCACGTTCGGCGTGGAGGCGGACCTCGGCGGCCATCCGATCGCGCCCGCGGTCTGTGACCTCACCATCGCCTCCTTCGGGCTGCCCGTGGGGAAGAGCCTCACGCACCAGCTCCGCGGATTCACCCACCTTCGCGCCGCCACCGCCCAGGGCTACGGCGCCCGCACCCTGGAAACGCTCGGGCGGGCCTTCGGCCTCGATCTCAAGGTCACTCTCGAAGAGCTTGGCTTCGAACCTCAGGGCCTCGGCAGCGTCCTGATAGCGGCCACGCGCCGCTCCCGCGCCGGCGCCTCGGTGAACTGGAAAGACCGCGGCGAGTTGCGTGCGATCCACGCCACCCTGGGCGGCGTGCGGCCGAAACAGGAAGTGATGGACCGGCTCGAGGCCGAGTTGCGCGAGGCTTTGTGGGAGGCCCGACGGATCGAGCCCATCGTTCAGCGGGTGATCACGCCCGGCGTGGATCTCGGCGCGTTCCTCCAGATCGACGTCGAATGCGAGCGCGGGGGCGCCACCTTCATGGACGTCGTCGGCCGCTCCGCGGCGCCGCTGCCCATGGCGAGGCGCGCGGTGAAGCGGGCGTTCGGCTATTTCGATTCCTCGGCCACCTGCGACGAGATCACGGGCATCACCGCCTTGTGCGCCGCCATCGCCGCTCATGGGGAATTCGAACTGGCCCTCCCTCCGTCCGACCGGCTCTCCGGGTCTCTCGCGTTGTTGCGCGACATCGGTGCTTACATCGAAGAGGAAGAAGCGCCCGGTCTGGTGCTGCTGAAGACGACGCCGCGCTGACCGGCGGCCCGCCCCGCGGAGGCCCTACTCGCCCTCGACGAGGACCTCGCCTTCGCCGGCGATGAAGAGGGTCGGCTCGTCGCCCGTGGGTGAGAGGCCCATCTCCGCTTCGAGGCTGCCCGACCAGGCGATCACTTTG
>JAIBCN010000202.1 GCA_019694155.1 Vicinamibacteria bacterium
GCGGCCCAGCCGGTGTAGGAGAACTTCAGGATCATCCCGGTCATGGCCAGGCTGATGAAGCTCACGATCATGGTGACGTGGAGCGCCCGGTTGAGCCGGGTGAAGCGCTGGTATTGAAGAGCGTGCCGCCGGCTGCCTTCCATGACTAGAGACTCCCCTCGTCCTTCTTCGTTCCGTCGCCCTCAGGGGCGCTTCCGGGGTCCGGCGCGGGCGCGGGCTCCGTGACCTTCGGAGCATCGACCACCGTTCGCTCCGCGGCCGCGGCTTCCCTCTCCTCCGCCTCTTCCTCGGCCTTGAGCTCCCTCCGCATCTGAAGCGCGCGGGGCAGCCACAGCAGGGTGTGCGCCCCGCCCGCGAGGAAGGTGCCGGCGAGAAGGCTGGTCATGCCCCAGAACGTCCAGAAGAGCCAGGGGTACTTCTGCGGGTCGTGGTGAGTCGCGTGGCTCAGGTACCCGGCGAAGCGGCGGGTGGCGCCGGCATGGCACTTCTGGCAGGTGGCCACCACGTTCTCACGGGAGAGATGCGAGCGCGGATCGCTGATCTTCTGGATGTCGTGCGCGCCGTGACAGTCGTAGCACTTCGCGGTCTTGCTGTAGCCGAGCTGGCTCACCTTGCCGTGGTAGGTGTCGAAGTAGGTCTTCGCGATCTCGCCGTGGCAGCGTCCGCACTTCTGCATGATGTCCATGCGGAAGCCGGTGGCGTCCGCCCGCTGGATGGTGTGGGCGGAGTGGCAGTCGTTGCAGACCGGGAGTTCCTTGTCGGTCTTGCCGAGCATGGTGTGGTGGACGCTGCTCTCGAACTCCTCCTGGATCCCGTGGTGGCACTTGCCGCAGGTCGCGGGCACATTGGCGCGATTCACGGTCGAGGCGGGATCCGTGCGTGGCAGGACGCCGTGCGCGGTATGGCAGCCCGTGCAGGTCGCGGTGACGGTGAGGCCGCTCTTCAGGAGGCCCTTTCCGTGGATGCTTTCGGTGTAGGCCTCGATGATCCCGTGCTGCGGCCCCTCGTAGCGCACCGCCGCCTTCTGTCCCTCGCGATGACAGCGAGCGCAAAGCTTGGGGACGTTCGTGGGGAAGGTCGCCGAAGTGCTCTGGAGCTTCCCTTCGATCCCGTGGGTGCCGTGGCACTCCTTGCAGGTCGGGGCGTTCGGGTCGCCGTCGGCCATGAGCTTCCCGTGGCGGCTCACCGCGTACTGCTGGGCCACCTCGGTGTGGCAGGAGGCGCAGTCCACCTTGGCGGTGATGGTCTCGCAGGGGCGCGTGCGCGAGACGTTGACCCCGGAGTGGCACTGGGAGCACGCGATTTTCTGGTGACGCGAATGCTGCACATCCGCGACATCCACGGCCATCGAACGGCCATCCTTCGCCTTGAGTGTCTTCTCCGCGTGACACTTCATGCAGTCCTGGTCGGCCATGCCCTGGCTGTAGAAGACCTTGCGGGCCTTGTGAGGCTGGTGGCAGTCGACGCAGGCGGGAAGCACGTGCGCTTCCTTCTCCCACAACTCCCCTTTGATGACCTTGCGATGCACCTCCTCGATGCTCGCGTGACAGCGGGTGCAGGTCTTCGCGATGTTGCCGCGCGCGATGGAGGAAGCGGGGTCGGTGTGGGGCAGGATGTTGTGGGCGGTATGGCACGAGGCGCAGTTCGCCGCCACGATCAGCCCCTTCTTGAGCAGGCCCTCGCCGTGGATCGATTCCGAGTAGTTCTCGACGATGTGGTCCTGGTGGATATTGCGCTGCTCCATCACCGCCGTGCCTTCCTTGTGGCACTTGCCGCAGGTGAAGGGGACCTTGAGCGGATAGACCGGCGAGAGCGGGTCCCTGACGGCCCGGATGTCATGCATGCCGTGGCAGGAAGAGCAGGAAGGAGCGAGCGGGTCTCCCCGCTTCATGGCCTTTCCATGGAGGGAGGCCGCGTGCTGCTTCACCTCGGCTTCATGGCAGGCGCTGCAGTCGACCTTCTTGAGGGGCGTGTCGTGCGGAAGCTCCTTGCCCTCGAGATCCACGTGGCAGTTGACACACTGCAGGCCGCCATGGATCGACGCGGCAAAGCCCTTCTCGGAGACGTAGACGGAAACCGTCCGACCCTTTCGCTCCGCGGTGATCCCCTTCTCGCCGTGGCAGGTGATGCAGTCCGAGTTCTCCTGGGCGAGGGCGGCCGGGCCGGACAGCAGCACGAACGCCAGACCGCCGGCGAGGGTCAGAGCCAGGTGTCGGGGCGATGGCTGCGTTCCCATGACAGGTCAAAGCTAGGTGCTGCAAATGGATGGGGCAATAGGCCATTTGGCCTGTTTGGCTCATTTCGAGCCCGAAAGGATTGCGCCCTACCGGTTCAGTCTGACGCGGCCCTCGCGCGCGAGCTTCCGCAGATGAAGGTGCATCACCCGTGCCGCCAGATCGTGGGCCGGGACGTTCCAGTGGGTGTCGTCGCCAAAATCCCACTGCAGCTCGGGACGGCGCTTCCGCGCGTCTCCGAGCTGGGCCTCAAGGCCGGAATTCGCGATACCCGCCTGATCCAGGCGGGGCCGGATGGACTGGAACAGGGGCGTCTTCTCACCCCGATGGCCGGTGTTGAAGATCACGAGGGTAGCGCCCACCTGACGGACCTCGCGGTTGAGTTTCTCGAGCAGGGCCACCATCAGATCCTCCGCCGAACCGGGCGATCGGCGAGCCTCGCCGGGCGACAGAAAGCGCGCGACCCGCCGCAGCCGCGGCCGGTCCACCCAGGAGACGAGGGCGGCCTGGAAGGCCGAGTGATCGAAGAGCCATGTGCGGATGGGACGCCGTCTCTCCGCCCGCGGCGCGGGAGTATCCACGAGCCTCACGCCCCCCTCCTCGAGCAGGAACCGCGGCTTGTAGTACCTCCCGTACGAGAACCCCTCGAGGTTCCCGTCGAAATCGTTGTCGCACATCAGCAGGATGACCACGTCGGGATCCAGGGGAGCGCCATCCGATTCGAAAGTGAGGATCTCCTGGTCCGTCGAGTATCCGCTGATCGAGAGATTGAGGACGTCCACGTGATGGCCCGCGGTCAGTTCCGCATCGCCATTCACCAGTTCCGACAAGCGGGAGGTCACCGTATGGGGCTCGTCGACACCCACTCCGAATCCGAACGAATCGCCGAGGAAGACGATGCGTCGCGTATCGGGACCCTTGGTCCGGGCAAAATCCGCGCCGCGGAAACCCTGAGCGTTCACCCGCACGCGGCCGCGATCCGGTCCCCCGCGGTTGTCCTCCCCGGACGCTCCCGGGATGAGCCCCCAGCCGCGCAGGGCCTCGTACCGCCAGAGCCCACGGTCTCCCCGGGTGACGCCCCGGGCCTCGAGGCCGGCGAGGCGCGCGATCCCTTCCGCCGCCCCGAAAGCCAGGAGAAGGCCGGCGAGGTTCACGACGACAACCGCCAGGGCCTTGCGCAAGCGAATGAAGAGGTTCATGGGCGCGGAACTACATCCGGGCAAGCGGCCCGGCCGCGAGCTGGCTCAGCAAGGCGCCCACCACGATCATCGACAGGCCCCAGATCATGAGCTTGCGGAAGAGGTCCCGCGCCGCCTCGGGGTCGCTCACGGCGGCGACACAGAGGGCGCCGATGGTGGAGAGGGGCGAGACGTCGACGAGAGACGACCCCACGTTGATGGAGAGGGCGATCGCGAACGGGTCGCCGCCTCCCACCTGGGCGGCGAGCGCCGATGAAGTCGGGAGAAACGCGGGCATGACCACGCCGGATGTGCTGCTCCACGTGGAGATCGCCCCCGTGACGAACGCGACCATGCCGTTCACGGTGGCGGGGGTGGCGAGCGCCGCGAGGAGTGCGGTAACGAGGGCCATGCCTCCGGTCTTCTCGAGCACGGAAACGAGGGTCGTCATCCCCGTGACCATCACGATGACCGCCCAGGGGATGGAACGCAGCGCCGCCCGCTCGTCGGCGGCGCCGCCCAGGATCAGCGCGCTCGCGGCCACGAACGCGGCGAAACCCACGGGCAGCGACAGGAGCAGTGTCCCCAGAATCCACAGGGCCAGGACGCCGAGTGTCGCCCCTTGCGACACCGTGAGCCGCTCGATCGCGACCGCGGGGCCATCCAGGCCGGAGGGCCCATGACGGCGGCGGAGCCACAGCCAGGCCGCGCCGCCCACGATCAGATGGGCCGCGAAGTTCGCGAAGAAGACCTTGCCTTCGTGATGAAGGAGACCGGCCTTCGCCATGCCGTCGCGCGCGATGATGCCTACCGCGGAGAGCGAGGAGAGGTTCCCGGCGTTGGCCCCGTTCGCGATCATGAGGGCCACGAGGAAGGCGGACGCTCCCGCGCGCAGACCGATAGCCATGGCGAGCGGCGCCATCAGAGCGGTCGCGGCCACCGCTCCGGGGCCCACGCCCGACAACACGGCGGCGAGAACGAAGATGAGGGGCGGCACGAAACGGGGGTCGCGCAGGGCGCTCAGGAACCGGCGAGCGACGGCTTCGAGGGTGCCGTTCTGCTCAGCCAGCGCGAAGAGCAGGGTCACGCCGACCAGGGTGACGAAGAGCATGGCGGGAAAGCCCCCGGCCACGGCCTCGGGACGGAGGCCCGCGACCAGCGAGCCCAGCAGCCAGGAGAGCGCGAGTGCGATCAGGCCGACGTTGATTCGGGAGGTGCACGAGAGCGCCACCGCGACGATAAATGCGATCAGGGACCAGAGGGCCGGGTTCATTGCTCGCAGATTAGCCGTGTTTCGGGGGAGGAGTAATCTCGCTGCGCTCTCGATGCATCCGTCCCTGTCCCGGCTCGATCACCGCCCCTGGCCCATCCCCAAGGCGCCGTGGACCTGGCGTCAATCGTGGCGCGATCTCCTCTTCGCGCACTGGCCGATCGATGCGGGAGCGCTGCGTCCCCTGGTTCCCGAGAGCCTGAAGATCCAGGAATTCGACGGCGCCGCCTGGATCGCGGTCGTCCCCTTCCGGATGACCGGGGTGACGCGGCGGTATCTGCCCGACCTGCCCTGGATCTCCGCCTTTCCCGAATTGAACGTCCGCACCTACGTGGAACGCGACGGGAAGCCGGGGGTCTGGTTCCTGAGCCTCGACGCCACGAATCCCCTCGCAGTGTGGGCGGCGCGGACGTTCTTCCACCTCCCGTACCACCAGGCGGCAATGGCGCTCGTGGACGACGGGGAGAGCATTAAATACCGGTCGGTCCGCGGAGCTTTTCGCTTCGAAGGCTCCTATCGGCCCATATCGGACGTGTACGCCGCGGCCCCCGGTTCGCTCGAGCACTGGCTCACCGAGCGCTACTGCCTGTACGCCCGCGATGCCTCGGGCGCCCTCTGGCGCAACGACGTGCACCACGCGCCGTGGCCCCTCCAAAAGGCCGGGGCGGAACTCCGCTTGAACACCATGCTCTCGCCGCACGGCCTCGAAGTCCCCCCGACGCCGGAGCTGCTGCACTTCGCGCGGAGCATCGACGTCGTGGTCTGGTCGGGCGAACGGGTCGGCTGAAAAGGGCGCGGTTCTCTCAGCGGGCGGCCATGTCGGTCCGGCTCAGGTCGCCGTCGAGCAGGACTTCGTCGTCCTTGAACGTCGCATAGGGTTCGCCCTTCGGCCCGACCACGCTGACCGCGTCCAGGCCACGTTCGGCCGCAAACGCTCCGAGCCCGCTCACGATCGACCGCCGCTCCTCGCGGCTCAGCAAAGTCCAGGTCCGGCTCACCGAGACGAACAGGGTGGTCCGGAACATCCGCGCATCGTCGAACAAGGCGGCGCCGGGAAGCCCCGACACCTGAACGAGCTTCACTTCGGGGTCGATGAGTTCTCGAGGAAGCGTGACGCTCAGGAGCCCGGCGATGGTGGTGATGGCGGCGGCCACGGCAACCACCCGAACGAGTGTCCGGCGCTGGCGCCGGGCGCTTCGCGTGCGTGCGAGCGCCGCCTCTGCCGCCTGGTTGGTCCGGGGCAGGACCAGGTGCCGGGGAGGCCTCGATGGCCTGCGTTTGAGGCTCGCCTCGAGCCTGAGGCGCTCCCACAGTAGGTGGTCGGCGACGTAGAGGAGCGGCTCCAGTTCCGCGGGGTTCCCCTGCGCGAGGTCGGCGCTTCTCCGCAGCGAAGTCCGTAGAAGGAGCATGGCGCTCGCGACGGCCCTCACCTGGGCGCGGTGCTCGGCGGAGGGAGCATCGTCCTGCAGGGCCCGGGCACAGATCAGGTCGTCGGAATCGAGGATCAGCTCGAGCGCGCGGCGCCTCTCCGCCGCGTTCGCCTCGGAGTTCAGCACCCCGCCATGCGACCTGGCGAGGAAGACGTCGAGATCCAGCTGCCAGACCTCGGGAGAACGAGGTCCGGTGAGGTACCGCTCGACGATGGCGGCGTTCTCCTCGAGTTTGCCAAGCTCGTACGCACGGACGGACGGGAGCTGCTCGGCGTCCGCGCTGTGGCCCTCATACTCGCCGCTCGCCGAGGATTCCCCGGCACCGCCCTCGGCTTCCCCTTCTTCGGGAGACGCCGAGGCTCCGGCGTCTCCCCGCGCGCGCATGCGCCGCACGAACTCCAGCCCGGAGAGATCGACTTCGCCGGTCTTGAGATCGGGGCGTTCGGTCGCGGCGGGCGGGGCCTCGGGCGCGGCCTCCGACTGGCTCGGGGCCTCGGCCTTGACGGGCTCCGCCGCCGCCCCTGACGCGGTCTCCGCCTCCGGCCCAGCCGCGGGAGGAGGAAGAGGGGGAAGGATCTCGCCCGTGGCATGGCGGCGGCGCATCGCGCGCACCACCTCGAGGCCCGAGATGTCGATCTCGCCCGTCAGCAGGTTCTGATCGTCCCTCGGGACATCCGCGGAAGCAGGCGATGGTGCGGCCTGCGGTGGCGTTTCGGTGAGCAGCGAGGCGAGGGGTGCTGAGGGCTCCGGGCGGGACGCCTCGGCGGGCGTCGTGGAGACAGGCATGCGGCCGGCGCCGGCCGGGGCCTGTCCTCTCAGGGGCTGGCCGCCCGCATCCGCCAGGAGCTGATTCCAGGAATTCAGCACCTTCACGTTGGTCTCGACCACGGCGACGCTCAGGCGAGGATTGAAGAGCTTCGGCCCGAGCGAGATCTTCAGGGCCGAGAAACGGCGGAGCAAGGCGCTCGACGTGAAGCTCGCGGCATCGGGCGCCGCCGCGGCCTCCACGGAGAATGCCTTGAGAGCGCTCGTGAGGCGCGCCACCTCGTCGTCATCGACCGAGACCGGGACGGCGGCCCAGGTTCTCTCCAGCGCCACCACCGCGTCCTCCAGCACCTCGGTCGGAGCGACCTTCCGCTCCGGGCCGATGGGCCCGGCAAGCCGCCTGGTGAGGACGTACTCGTACTTGCTCTGCGAGGTCACGGAGAAGGGCAGCAGCCGGTAGAAGCGCGCCAGGCTGTCGATGGTCCGATGATGGAGAGGTGCGTTCTCGCAGGCCCAGCGCACCCGGTAGGCCTCGATCGCGGCGTCCCGCGAGACCACCCTCTGGCGACACGCCTCGAGGAGGGACCAGCTGCGCTCCACGGCATCGAGCACCTGATCGATCTCCCCCTGGGCGAGGGCCTGGCGCCATTCCTTGAAGACCGAGGCCAGTTCGACGAACGGATCCGGGCCTTCGCTCAGAAAAGGCTCGAGTTCGACGACGAAGCGATAGGCCCGCGCAAGTGAAAGACCCAGGGCGAGCCGCCCCCGGAAACGCCTCTGGAGCGGTTCGATCACGGCGGCATCGGGGGCTTTGACCACGGGCCTACCTGATCTTCACCACGCGGCCGGACTCGTCGACCTCGTAGATGAATCCTTTGTCCTGGGACTGTTCGGCGGCCTGAATGATGAAGCGGCCTCGAAGCGAGGCCGTAGTCGGCCATAGAGGCACCATCGAATAGCGCACGCGCGGGGCGTCCACGTACAGGTCGGCGACAGTGGCGCCGAACGCGGAGTTCGCGAAGCTGTTGAGTTCGTGGAGCCGGGCGTAGCGTCTCCCGGGATCCGTCATCGCGGAAGGCGGCCGCGGCACCGGGCTCAGGAAGAAGAGCTGCTGATCCGCCACCATGGTCTTGAGGGTGGCGATGACCGCGCGCTCCGCGGCCAGACGCCGCGCCACCAGAAACTGAGGGACGGCGATCGCAGCCAGAATGCCGATGACCGTGACAACGATGAGCAGCTCCACGAGCGAAAAAGCAGCCTGCCCGCGGCGCGCGGGCGCCCCGGCATGAGCGGCGGCGTCCGGACGGGCGGGCGCGTGGCGTGCATCGAGGGAGTTCACAATCGGCATTCGACCATTCGGGACCGGCGGACTGGGGGAAGAACGCATATTAGATCCTTCGCCCGCTGCATAGGATGCCCGATTCGTTGGCTAGACTTGTGTGATGAAAGTACTCGGTTCAATCGGGCGAACACTGCTGA
>JAIBCN010000167.1 GCA_019694155.1 Vicinamibacteria bacterium
TGCCACAAGCCGCACGACCCGGTGCCGCCCAACACGCCCAAGGATTGCAGCGCCTGCCACCGGGGCATCGCCAACCAGAAGCAGGTTTCGCCTCATGCCTCTCTCGAATGCGCCACCTGCCACCAGGTTCCCAGGGAACATTCCGCCAATCCGCGGGCCTTCAACGTGGGCAAACCCAAGGAAAACAAGGCCTGCGAACAGTGTCATGCGAACAAGGATGCCCAGGCGGCCTCGCCCATCCCCCAGGTAGCCGCCGAACATGCGGGTCGTTACCTGTGCTGGGACTGCCACTATCCGCATTTCCCGGAGGGGAAGAAATGAGCCTCGATCACGAAGACGTCGGCTGTCCGGGCGACCCGGCACCCGCGGACGCGGCCGGCCGCGAAGGCGCGATCGCACCGGAGATGGACCGCCGCCAGTTCTTCGATCTGTGCAAGCAGGCCCTCCCCGCGAGCCTCACTCTCCTCGCGGCCGGACTGCCCATCAAACTCGCGAACGCCGAAACCAGCGCCCCCGCCGCCAACGCAGCCGCGCCCGAGCCCAGGCTCGCGAGCTACGCCATGGCCATCGACATCGAGAAGTGCATCGGCTGCGGACGCTGCGCCGCCGCGTGCAAGGCTGAGAACAAGGTCCCCGACAGCCCCCACTACGTGCGCACCTGGGTCGAGCGGTACGTGGTTCCCAAAGAAGGCGAGACCATGGTCGACAGCCCGAACGCGGGCATCGACGGTTTCCCCGATCTCCCCGCCGTGGACACCCTGAAGACGTTCTTCGCGCCCAAGCTGTGCAACCATTGCGCGAATCCCCCCTGCGTCCAGGTCTGTCCCGTGGGCGCCACCTTCCAGACCCGCGACGGCGTCGTCCTCGTGGACGAGGACTACTGCGTCGGCTGCCGGTACTGCATTCAGGCCTGCCCCTACGGCGCGCGGTACCTGCACCCGGAGAAGCAGGTCGCGGACAAATGCACCTTCTGCTATCACCGCATCACCAAGGGCCTCCTGCCCGCATGCGTCGAGGTCTGCCCCACGCAGGCGCGCGTCTTCGGCGATCTCAACAGCCGGAGCAGCCCCATTCAGCGCGTCCTGCGGTTCAACCCGATCATGTCGCTCAAGGCCGAGCTCAACACGCGTCCGAAGGTGTTCTACGCGAACGCGGACCAGGAGATCAGGTAGATCGCCATGGAAAACGGCATGCTCGAGCAGTTCACCGGGTTCATCTACCCGAATGAGTACTTCCTCCAGTGGGAACTGCTCATCGTCCTCTACCCCTACATCACGGGGCTGGTGGCGGGGGCCTTCATCCTGGCCTCCCTCGAACGCGTCTTCCAGGTGAAGGTGCTCTGGCCCGTATACCGCTTGGCCCTACTCTCGGCCCTGGCCTTCATGATCGTGGCTCCCCTGCCCCTCCTCAGCCACCTCGGCCATCCGGAGCGCTCCCTCGAGATGTTCCTCACGCCGCACACCACGTCGGCCATGGCCATGTTCGGCTTTGTCTACGCGTGGTACCTCGCGGTCATCCTGCTTCTCGAAGTCTGGTTCGACTATCGCCGCGAAATCGTGGTGTGGTCGCAGGAAACGAAGGGGCCCCTCAGGTACCTCTACAAGCTCCTGACCCTCGGAGCCACGGACATCTCGGAAGCGGCCCTCAAGTTCGACGACAGGGCGGGCCGGGTCATCACCATCCTCGGCATCCCCTCCGCCTTCCTGCTGCACGGCTACGTGGGCTTCATCTTCGGATCGGTGAAGGCGAACCCCTGGTGGAGCTCGGTCCTGATGCCCGTGGTGTTCCTCTTTTCCGCGATCGTCTCCGGAATGGCCATGGTCATGCTCATCTACATGGTGACGTCCTGGGTCCGCTGGAAGCCCATCGACATGGCCTGCCTCAACAAGCTCGGGGAATTCGTCCTCTATGCCCTGATCGTGGACTTCGCCCTCGAGTTCCTTGATTTCCTCCATCGGCTCTACGAGGCCGAGGAGTCGATCCACATCCTCTCGCAGCTGATCACCGACCGCCTGTTCATAAGCCTGGTCGTACTCCAGGTGCTCATGGGAGGACTCGTGCCCATGATCGGGCTCGTGGCGGCGCGCTTCGGCCGGCTCCCCGATGAAATGCGGCGGATGATCTACTTCCTCGTCGCCCTGCTCATCCAGGTCGGCATCTTCTCGATGCGCTGGAACGTGGTGGTCGGCGGACAGATGTTCTCGAAGAGCCTGCGCGGCCTCACCGTGTACAAAGTCCACCTCTTCGGCCTCGAAGGGCTCTTCTTCACCATGGGCCTGCTTCTCCTGCCCGTGGTCATTCTCTACGTCCTGATGAAGCTCCTGCCTCCGTGGATCGACGGCCACGCCGGCCGCGAGCTTCCCGCCCCCAGCCACTAGACCTGTCGCCCCGCTACGAGTGAACCTCGATGGCGCGGGGTTCGGACTTCACGATCGGCGCGCTGACGTGCAGCCGGCCGTGCCGGTAGTTGGCCTTGACGTTGTTCGGGTCGATGGGCTCGGGCAGGTGGATGGAGCGGAAGTACTGCGCCCGGCCGTCGGCAGCCCGGCCCGCCGCCTCCGCGGTCGGAGGGGCTTTGGGAGCCTGACGCTCGGCGGCGATCAGCACGTCTTCCGCCGTAACCTTGACGTCGACCTTCCTCGGGTCGACGCCGGGGAGCGCCGCGTCGATCTCGAAGTGGTTGTCCAGTTTGCGGACCTCCACCGACGGCTGCGGGAAGAGTTCCTTCTCGGCCTGGAGCCAGTCGTCGAAATCGGACATGAGGCTGTCGGCATGAGTCGTGAAGATCTCGAAGGCGCGACGGGAGATCAGGTCGTGACGTCGCATGATCTCGTCGATGACGGAATCGGTGTTGGTGACTGAGACTTCGGCCCTGGTCATGTTGTCCTCCATGGAATGCGTCGAAATCGTCCGCTGAAATGGGCTCGCGGCCGCTTGTCTCGCGGCGGGCCGGCATTCGAAGCGTCGCCTCAGACGGACCGCGAACGAAGAGCCAGGCGGGCGCGCCGCCTGCCGGAACGGATCAAAGCAAGCCCCGTGCCTCGGCCCGGAGTCGCGCAAACACTGGCGATCCGGGCGCCCCGGCCGGCGGGCGTTCGCAGATCGTGCGGCGGGCGCGGTGAAATCTGCGGTCCTAGAGGACCTCGTGGCAGAGTTCGCAGTCCTGCCGGATGACCTTGCCGTCCTTCGACTTGTGGTTGTCGTCGTGGCACCGGAAGCAGCCCGGGAACTCCATGTGACCGCGGTTGTCCGGATGGAAGCCCCAGGTCATCTTCATCTCGGGGAAGATGTTGCGGTTGTAGAGGGCCTTCATGCTGGCGATGGTGTGCTCGATGTCCTTCTGCCGGTTCTTCCAGGTGTCGGGATACTGCTTCTTGTAGAACTCGGTGAGCGAGCGTTCGATCGCAGCTCCCGCCTCCTCCCGGCTGGCGTAGTTGATCTTGAGGGCGGCGACCGCTTCGCGCTTCAGGAAGGGAAGGTCCTTCGGGGCGCCGCCCGATGCCATGACGGAATTGACGCCGCGCTCCACGGATCTCGCGAAGATGTGGCTCGGCCGGTTGTGGCAGTCGATGCAGTCCATGCGGCGGCGTTCCGTGGCCTTGGCGAGGTCGGCGTCGGTGACGCCCTCCGCGCGGTATTCGACGACGCCCCCTTCGGGCGTCGTCTGCTTGACCCAGGCGATGTTCTGCCGCTTGTCGTCGAGGGCCACGTACTCGATGCTGTTCTCTTTCGCCACGTGCCAGTGGATGCCCGCGGACTTCCCGCCGCCGTCCCGGCCGCCGATGCGCAGGCGGAGGTTGGTGACGGTCTCGGTGTTCTTCTCGTCGTCCGCGTAGTCGTAGATCGTCTCCACCTTGTCGCCGTGGAACTTCGCGGGCCAATGGCAGTTCTCGCAGGTGTCACCGGCCGGGCGCAGATTGTGCACCGGCGAGGCGATGGGCCGGCTGTAGGAGCCGCGCATCACCGCGAGCACCTGGCGCGCGCCGGAGATCTTGGCCTTCACGAACCACCCGGCGCCCTCACCGATGTGGCATTCCACGCACTTGACCCGGGCATGCGGGCCCGCCTGGTAGGCGGTGTACTCGGGCTCCATCACGGTATGGCAGGTGGCCCCGCAGAAGACCACAGAGTCGGAGACCTCGACCGCCTTGTACCCGGCGACGGATACGATGAGGACGTTCACGGGAGTGAGCACCACCACCGCGAAGGCGATGACGCGCACACGCGTGGAGTTGAGATCGATCCTCGGCCACCACCGCAGGGACGGGGCGAGCCCCTGGTGGAGGCGGCGCCTCTCCCGCCACATGCCGAAGGGGATGATGACGAGGCCCGCGATGAACAACCCGGGGATCGCGACCACAAAGACGATTCCGAGATAGTGATTGGTGTGAACGCCGACCATGTCCAGCACCATGAAGGCGATGAACATCAGGGCCGAGATCGTGGTCAGGATGGCCCCGAAAATGGTCAGCGGGTTCCGGAAGATGCTGATGGGCGGCTCGACGTGGGGGTTGTTCAAAGGTTTATCGACCTGTTCTCGGAAATTTGGTGGGAGGGACGCGGCCGCGCGGGGTCGCGGGGTCGCGGGGAAGCTTAGCGGATCAGCCCTTGGGATCGCCTCGAGGCTCGGGCTCCGGCTCGTCCACCGCAGGCAACGGCTCTGGAACATCGGGAGCCTGCCCGATGAGCCGCGCGTAGTAGCTCGGGCGGGTGTGACGCACGTGCTCGGCCGACGCTTTCCCGGTCAGCCACGCCATGTCCATCGGGTACACCTCGGGGTCGAAGATGACCATGTAGAAGTGCCACACCAGGATCGAGAAGGTGGCGAGAATCGCTTCGTAGAAGTGGATGGCGGTGGCCGCGTCGCTGATCCAGGTCGGGAAATGGCTCAGGGAGAAGTTGTTGAACCAGAGGATGAAGCCCGAAACCACCATCACCCCGGTCCCCCACATGAAGGCCCAGTACTCCGCCTTCTCGGCATAGTTGAACATCGAGAAGGAGGGCCGCCGAGCCACGCGGCCCAGGTTGTAGCGCAGGACCCCGATCAGATCGGTTGCGTCCTTCAGGCGGGGCCACAGCTGCCTGAGAATGACGCGGTCCTTCGGCACCAGGATCAGGTGAACGACGTGGTACGCGAACGAGAGGATCAGGAGCACGGCGGAAATCCGGTGGAGCACGCCGCGGAAGGAGACGCCGTTCTCGAACCACAGGAGCGGAGCCGCCCACCAGGCCTCGGGATACTTGAGGGCGAAGCCGGTGATGACCAGGAGCGGGAAGCTCACGATCACGAGGGCGTGAGCGATCCGGAAATGCAGATTCATGCGCAGCACTTCCGATCGGTCTCCGCCGCGTCTCGTCCCCCGGAACAGCTTGCCGAAGAAGTCGATCAGGTTGTGCAGGATCATGAGCCCGAGCGTGAGGGGAATCAGGACCAGGTAGGCGAGCCGGATCGAGCGAACGACCCAGTGCTCGTTGCTTCCGGCGGCCCTAACGTGGATGGAGCCGATGGTGAATCGCCCGCCCGCCCCGGGGTGGCACACGCCGCAGGTCTTCGCCAGGTTTGCGGCGTTGATGGTCGAGCGGGGGTCGGAGGACGGGAGGATGTTGTGGACGCCATGACACGAGGCGCAGTTCGCCACCGTCTGCCGGCCCGAACGCTGAGCCAGGCCGTGATAGCTGCCCTGGTAGGCAGGGACGTTCTCCTTGGGGAGGTTGTACCGCTCCGCCAGCCTTTCGTCGCCGTGGCAGCGGCCGCACGTGGCGGTGGACACCCGCGCCGGGTTCACGAGGGAGTTGGGCTCGCTGGGGGCGAGAAGGGCGTGCTCGCCATGGCAGTCGGTG
The DNA here is from genome assembly GCA_019694155.1 of Vicinamibacteria bacterium. Classification (GTDB taxonomy): domain Bacteria; phylum Acidobacteriota; class Vicinamibacteria; order Fen-336; family JAGNNV01; genus JAGNNV01. The sequence goes on from JAIBCN010000167.1 coordinate 5,842, forward strand.
CAGACCGGGGACGCCATGACGCCGCGGGCCACCGCCTGCCCGTGCACGCTGTCCGCGTACGTCTTCGCGACTTCCTTGTGGCACGACCCGCACGTCTCGGGGACCTTGAAATGATTGGTCTTCGAAGCGGCGTTTTGCGGGGGCAGGACCCCGTGGCTGCCGTGGCAGTCCGAGCACGAGGCCGCTTCCTGGCTCCCCCGCGCCACCGCCCGGCCGTGCACGCTCAGGCGATAGGCGTCAACCGGACGGGCGAAGGGAATCTTGTGGCGGGCCAGGAACTCGGGATTGCTGTGGCAGGAGCCGCAGGTGGCGGGAAGATTGGCCTTGGCCACCATGGAGGCCGGGTCGGTGCGCGGCAGGATCTTGTGCGCGGGCCCATGACAGGACACACAATCGGGCCCGTCGGGCCCCGCGGTCACTCGACCGTGGACGCTTTGCCGCAGTTCTTTCGGGATGTCCTCATGACACGAAGCGCAGTCGACCTTCTTGAGCTTCGCCTTGTGCGGAAAATCCGCGGTGGCCGCGAGATCGACATGACAGTCGACGCAGCTCATGGGGCCATGCACGGACTTCCCGAATGGCTCGGGCAGGACCGCGATGGACGAGCCGCTCTCCCGCCGGGCCTCCGGATCCGAGTGACACGCGAGACAATCGTCGTTCGAGGGAGGCTTCGGCGTCTGTGCGGCCCGGGCCGGAGACGCGGCGAGGAACAGGCCGAGCGCGAGGAGCGCCGCGGTCCCCGCGGAGACAAAGCCCGGCCTGCGCGTGCAATCCCTGCTCATTTGACCTTCCTGCTTGTCGGAGACAGCCTAAAGAAGAACGGCGCTGCGTGAGAGCAGCGCCGTTCGGATGCGTACGGACGGCGCTTACTTCTTGGGTTCGACGTAGTCCTTGAGCCAGGCCACGTCGACTTCCTTGGCCTTCTTGGCTTCCTTCTGAGTGACGAGGAACGCGCCGCGATCGTTGTTCGTCACCTTGCCCTTGGCGGGCATCTTCTCGTTGTGGCAGTAGAGGCAGTTCTCCACCTTGAAACCGAGCTCCTTGGCCTTCTTCTGCATGGGCATGGTGGCGTGGCTCGGCTGCGCCGCCGCGAGAAGAGCGAAGGCGGTGAGAACACCGACGAGTGGCTTGTTCATATACGTGACTCCTTTTGCTGTCTGAGGTGTGCCGGGGGGGGTGCCCCGCGGGGTTACTTCTTGGGTTCGGCGAAGTCCTTCAGCCAGGCCACATCGACGTCCTTGGCCTTCTTGGTTTCCTTCTGCTTCACCAGGAAGGTGCCGCGGTCGTTGTAGGTCGCCTTGCCCTTGGCGGGCATCTTCTCGGCGTGACAGTAGAGGCAGTTGGCCGCGGGGAAGCCCGCTTCCTTCGCCGCCTTCTGGATGGGCATGGTGGCATGGGACGGTACGGCGCCCGCGAGAAGAACGCAGGCCGCGAGAACTCCGGCAAGTGGCTTGGTCATCAGTTTCATTTCTCCTTTTGGTTTACTTCTTGGTTTCCACGAATTCCTTCAGCCAGGCAACATCGACTTCCTTGGCCTTCTTCGCTTCCTTCTGCTTCACGAGGTACGCGCCGCGCTCGTTGTGGGTGACGGTCTTGCCCTTGACGGGAAGCTTTTCGTTGTGGCAGTAGAGGCAGTTGGTGGCGGGGTATCCCGCTTCCTTGGCCGCCTTCTGGATCGGCATGGTGGCGTGGCTGGGGACGGCGCTCCCGATGAGGACGCAGGCGGCGAGCATTCCGGCGAGAGGTCTGTTCATTGACTTTGGTTTCCTTGAGATTTCGATCAACGCGATTGACGGACGGACCGGGAGCCGCTCGATCACCCGAACGGATACGGGCCGCCTGTTTAGTGTAGTCCCATCCTGCCTCGTTGGGCTGTCCGTTCGCCCGGACGAACAACCTGGCTTCCCAGCCCGGCGGGGGGAATCGGCCCCCCTTTTCTGATTGATTCCATTCGTATGGCAGTATTGGGTGTGTCCAAGCATTCCGGAATGAGCCGAACGCCCCTTTCCCTTGATGCAAAGGGCTCAAGCTCGCGGCAAAAAGGCACGGATCTGCTGGACCTGCTGGCCACGGGCGAACCACCGGCCTTCGCGAACGACCAGAACCACCGGATCATCTTCTGGAACAAGGGCGCCGAGCGGCTGATGGAACGGACGGCAGCCCAGGCCCTCGGACGCCTGTGCCACGAGATCTTCTGCGGCAAGGACCCCTTCGGCAATCGTTTCTGCGGGGAGACCTGCGCGGTCACCACCAGTCTCAAGCGGCACGAGACCGTGAACCGCTTCGAGATCACGAGCGGCGATCGGAGCCGCTCCAAATCCATTGGAATGACGGTGGTGGAGATCCCCGACGCCCGGCCCGGATACTTCACCGCTGTCCACATCATGGAGCAGATCGACGAAAAGAGCCGGCTGGCCCGCGAACTCGCACGTCTCCGGGAGCTGAACGGCGCCGTCACTCACCTGGCCGACGGGAGCATTCCCATCCCCCTCCA
>JAIBCN010000013.1 GCA_019694155.1 Vicinamibacteria bacterium
CGGACGTCCAGGCCGTAGGGCAGCCGGGCCCACACCGTCATCGACTGCTTCAGCACGCGCTCGCGGAAAGCAAGAGCGAGCGCTTCGGGAGACATCCTCGCGCGCACCGTCATGTCGTCCCAGCCGCTCGTCTCTTCGAAGAAGCGATCGAAGGCGCTCTTGGGCGCGGGGAAGATCACCACCGCCACATCCTGGGAGGCCGCGATCTTGGCCTTGTCTTTGGCTACGGCGAGCGCCCTGTCAAAACCGCCGAGTTCGTCGACGAGGCCGACCTTCTTCGCCTCGGCGCCGGTCCAAACGCGACCCTGGGCGATCGCATGCACCGCCTCCACGTCCATGTGCCGGTTTTCGGCCACGAGGCTCAGGAACCGGTCGTAGAAACGCGAGGCCAGTCCCTCGACCTTCGCCTGGTCTTCGAGCGTCCACCGCCGCGAGGCGCTCGCGAACGAGCCGCCCTTGCCGAAATCCACGTAGTCGTTGGTGATCCCGAGCTTGTCGAAGAGACCCTTGAGAACGAACTTGCCGAAGAAGACGCCAATGGATCCCGTGATGGTGGTGGGATCGGCCACGATGGCGCTCGCCGGCGCGGAGACGTAATAGCCGCCTGAGGCGGCGTAGTCTCCCATGCTCACCACCACGGGCTTTTCGGCGACCGTGTTCTCCACCTCACGCGCGATGACGTCGGAGGCGGACCCCGACCCGCCCGGCGAGTTCACACGGAGAACGACGGCCTTGATCGACTCGTCGGCAGCGGCGTTGCGAAGAGCCTCGGCGATCGTGTCCGAGCCCGCGACGGCTCCCGATCCGAGACCCGCCTCCTGGCTCTCGCCCGACAGGATCTCTCCGTCCACGAAAATGAGGGCGACCTTGGGGCGGGTATCGAAGGCGCCGCCCTTGTCCCGGAAGTCGCCGAGATGCCGATGAGTCTCACCCGCGGCCTCCAGCGCCTCCTCGGGGTACTCCAGCTTGTCCACGAGCCCGGCCTCGAGGGCCGAGGCGCCGTCGTAGGGGCCGGCTGAGACCATGGCCTCGATCTCGTCCTCGGTCTTCTTCCTCGACTTCGCGACGGCGCTGATGTACTCCTCGTAGAGTCCTCCGATCAGCGACTCCATCTGCTCTCGATGCGCGGCGGTGAACTTCTTCTCCGTGTACTGATTGGGCGCGTTCTTGTACTTGCCCATCGCCACGAACTGCGCCTCGACGCCCAGCTTTTCGAAGGCGCCCTTGAGGAACATCACTTCGGCGGAGAGGCCGTGGATCTCGAGAATCGCTTCCGGCAGCGCCACCACTTCATCCGCGCATGAGGCAATGTAGTACTCCATGTTGCCGCTGTCCTCGAGGAAAGCGATGACCTTCTTCCCCTTCGACCGGAGGCGAACCAGGGCGTCGCGCACCTCGCGGGCCCGCGCCCAGCCGAGGTCGGTCGAGGCGATTCTCACGAAGATGGTCTTGAGGTTTGGCTCGTTCCCGGCGCGGTCGATGGCGCGCAGGATGGCCGGGAATGACGGGGTGCTGGTCCCGGAGAACGCGCTCTTGAAGGTAGGCGCCGGATTCTCCTCGAAGGAACCATCGAGCGAAAGGGACAGAACGTGGGCGTTCGAATCCGACTTGTTCGCGGTCGCGCCGAGGCCCTGGTGCTGAACGAAGTAGGCGAGACCGCCCAGCACGGCGGCGGTGAACGAAGCCACGAGCACCAGGCCGACGCCGATCCAAAAGAACCGTCTTCCGCGCGACATCGCCATGGGTGGTTCCGTTTCTGTTCTGTTCAGTTACGCGAGCACGTGGCCGCTCGCCCCGCGGCCGGAAGCGCCCCCTGCGGGCCTAGAGGCTCGCGAGCGCGTCCACCTTCTGGCGCGCGTCCTGGGCGTAGGGGCTTTGCGGATGCCGGTTCACGAGGTCGGAGTAGGCACGGCGCGCCTCGAGCTTTTCTCCCGACGACTCGAGAGATTCCGCGAGACCGAAGAGGAGGCGATCCTTGGGGATCCCCGTCGTCTCATCGGCGATGAGGGCCTTGTAGTAGGCCACGGCATCCTTCCCCCGGCCGGGCTGCTGGAGAAGGATCTCCGCGAGCCGGAGTCTCGCCATCGCGGGCTCGACGGCGCCCGCCTCGCGCACCGCCGCCACCTCCTTGAGCGCGGCCTCGGCTTCGTTCAGCAGGCCCAGTTCGACCAGGCAGAGCGCCGAGTAGTAGCGCGCGCGGCGGCCGGCCGGCATCGAGGAGTAGGTCTTCGCGACCTCGTCGAACATCGTCTTGGCTTTCTGGAACTTCTCGGCCGACGTGGCGAACGTCTGCGACCCGCCGGGCGCGGGGGAGGCCGCAGCCCCGACCTGCGCGTGATAGACCTCGGTGGCCCGGGCAAACGCCGATTCGGCTGAAGAAGCGCGGTACTTCTGGCCGTAGTAAAGGCCGGCGAGGACCAGGAAGAGGCCGATGACCGCGAGCGCGGCCTTCACCACCTCGGAGCGGGTCAGGAAGCCGCGGGCCTCCTGGAGCGCGTCGCTCACTTCATCGTGCTTGAGTTCGTTTCTGAGTTCCTTGTCCAAAGCCGATTCACCTTGCTGAGTTCCGAAAATGTGGTGTGCCCGGAGGGACTTGAACCCCCAACCTTGAGCTTAGGATGCTCCTGCTCTATCCAGTTGAGCTACGGGCGCACGAAAGGGTGCGACAGCGTCAGTTTACCTGCCCCGCCTCGTTCCCGGCGAGGGCCGCCGCCATCTTCTAATAGTGGACCACGCTCGAGGTCCTGTGCGGGGCGAGCCGGGCCCTCCCCCCCAGAAAGTCGAGTTCGATCAGGAAGGCGAACCCCGCCACGTCGCCGGCCGACCGGCCCACCAGGCGGGCCGCAGCCTCGGCGGTGCCGCCGGTCGCGAGCACATCGTCGACGATGAGCGCGCTCTCGCCCTTGATGAAAGCGTCCTCGTGCATCTCCAGCGCGTCCTCGCCATACTCCAGGGCATAGGTCTCCCGCACGGTGGCACGCGGCAACTTCTTCGGCTTGCGGATGGGAACGAAGCCGCACTTCCTCCGCTGGGCGAGGGCCGCGCCGAAAATGAAACCGCGGCTCTCGATGCCGATGATGCGCGTGTACTTCAGGTCCCGGGTCGCCTCGTCCAGCCGTTCGATCGCCTCCGCGAAGGCTCGGGCGTCCGCGAGCATGGGCGTGATGTCGCGAAACACGATGCCCGGCTTGGGAAAGTCGGGGACGTCGTGGATGAACTCTTTGAGATTCAGGGTCATGCTGGCGCGGGATCTTAAGGCAGGTTCCGCGAGCCTTGACCCTCTTTGGAGGCGGCAACTAACGTAGGCCGGTGATGTTCGACTCGATGCGCTGCCGCCTCGCCCTCTGGGCCGCCATCGGCCTTGGGACCGGATGCGGGGGCGGGAGTCCTGCGATCGCGCAAACCGCGCCACCCATCGTGGTCATCGTGGCCGAAGGCGTGGGCTTCCCGTTCGAGGATCCGGCGTTCTCGAAATTCCCCGCGCTGCGGCGCCTCCGCCAGGGCTCCCGTGTGTTCGACGATGCCTTCACGACGGACGCGGCCTGGACCCGGACGACGGAGACGCTGCTCGGCGGAAACCGTCGCGACGGCGCCCCGCTGGTGGCGGCCCTGAAGGCGCGTGGGTACGCGTCGCTTCTGTCGGGAGCGGGAGCGGGCGTCGCGGGCTTCGATCGCGTGGTGAAGGCCGCCCCCACGGAGGCGTCCGCCCGCATTCTGGATGCACTGGATACAGCCGGGCGCCGGCCCGCGTTCGTCTTCGCAACCCTGGACCTGAGGGACGTGCCCGCGACCTCGGCCGCTCCGCCCTTCGCCGCACCGCCGCTCGAGGTGCCCGCGATCGCCCTTTTCGACCGGGGACCCATCGACCCCGTCCGATTCCCGGTGATCCCGCCGCCCCGCGCGCCGGCCGACAACGCTGCGCTGGCCGCGAAGCGCAGCGCCGCGTTCGCCCTTCTTGATCGCGAGGTCGGCGCCTTGCTGGCCGGGCTCGAAAAACGCGGCCTCCTCGCGAGGACGGTCATCTCTCTCGTTTCCGCCGGACCGGCGCCGCGTCCCGAACGCGCCGCCCCCTCGCGACCTGATCTCCTGTTCGAAGACTGGCTGCGCGGGCTCATCCTCATCCAGACCCCGGGACTCGCTCAACCCGGAACGAGCGCCTCCACGCTGGCGCTGACCGCGGACCTTGCCCCCACCCTCGCCGCTCTGGGAGGCGCCACTCTGCCGAAGGGTGAGGGAATCGACCTGTCGCCCTCGCTGCGGGATCCGAAGCAGACAACGCGAACAACCGTTCTTTCCGCCGCGGATCGCATGGCTCCCCGCCTGGGCCGCAGCGTCAGAACGAGCCGCTTCCGGTTCACCCAATGGCCCGACGGCAGTGAAGAACTCTTCGACGAAGAGGCGGACCCGCGCGAATGGAACAACCTCGCGAGCACCCCGGCCCTGCAGGCGCGGAAAGCCGACCTCGCGAAGCGCCTCGTGCCGCCGCGCCCGCCGAGCGCGGCCACCAAGGCGCGCCCGGCGAGCGGCCGAAGGCCGAACGTGCTGATGATCATCGGCGACGACCTCACCGCGCAGTACGGGCAGTTCGGCGAGGTGAAGACGCCGAACCTCGATCGGTTGCGCGCCCGGGGACGCGTCTATGAAAAGGCCTACGCTCCCGCGCCCTTCTGCACACCGTCCCGCGCCGCGTTCCTCTCAGGCCTGTCGCCCGCACGACTGCAGCTGGAGACAGAGAACGCGTTCGGCGAGGTGTTCACTTCGCGAGTTCCCCTGATCCAGGAGCAGTTCCGGGCGAGCGGCTACTACACCGCCTCCGTGGGAAAGGTCTGGGACTCCCAGCCCGGCGAGAAAAGAGGATGGGACCTCAACGAGTGGCTGCCTCCTCTGCTTCCCGGCCAGGTCGAATCACCGGCCCGGCTGCTGCCGAACATGCCGGTGGAGGCGGGCCCGACCACGAACCCCGATGAAGTCGAGGGAGATGGCCGGCGGGCGCGCCTCGCCGTGAAGGTGCTCGAAGAGAAACGCGACAGGCCGCTCTTCCTCGCCCTCGGCTTCGTCCGGCCGCACGTCGCGTGGGTCGCGCCGCAGAAGTACTTCGACATGTACCCTCCGGCCAGCATCCGGTTCACGCCGGCGCCCGCGAACGACACCGCCGACATTCCCGCAATCGCCATAAAGAACCGGCCGCAGGCCGTGCCCGGGCTGATGCTTGCCGGACGGGAGCCGGGCGGTTTTTCGAGCGACCCTGCCGAGGCCCGGCGAGGCATCGCGGCCTACCTGGCCTGTGTCACCTTCATGGATGCGCAGCTCGGGCTCGTCCTCGACGCCCTCGATCGCGAAGACCGGTGGAAGGACACCATCGTGGTCCTGTTTGGCGACAATGGCCATCATTTCGGCGACCATGGCGGCTTGTGGCGGAAGAACACCCTCTTCGAGGAATCGCTCCGCGTGCCGATGATCATCGCGGCGCCGGACATGCCGGCGCCCGGCGTCGCGACTTCCGCCCTCGCCGATCTGATCGACGTGTACCCGACCCTCGTCGACCTCACGGGCATCGCGCGCCCGGGGACACTCGACGGGACTTCGCTCGTGCCGACCCTGAAGGACCCCAAAGCGACGGTGCAGGATGCGCTCGTTCAGTACCGCCCGACCGAGCCCTCGAAGACGGGCTACTCCCTGCGCACCGCTCGCTATCGATACACCCTCTGGCCCGACGGCTCCGAGGAACTGTACGACCTGAGCGTCGACCCTGCGGGCCGGAGGGATCTGGCCCGCCAGCCAGGCGAAGCGAAGACGGTCTCCGCTTTGCGGAAGCGAATCGAAGAGATGGTCCGCTGACGTCCTACCGGATCTCGAAGGCCTGGTATCCGCGGGCCTTGACCGAGGTGACCAAGGCCTCGTCGACGCGTCCGAACGAGGGTCCGCGCCGGATATCCGCTTCGAAGGCGGAAAGCGCCTCGCGAAGCCCTTCCGCGTGAAGTTCGACCGTGCCGTCGGGCAGATTTCTCACGAAGCCGCAGACGCCGTGCGCTTCCGCGCGCTGTCTCGCGAAGTATCGGAAACCGACGCCTTGCACCTGTCCCCGCACCACTGCGTGGAACGAAACAATCTCACCCATGATGTAGACTCCGCATCCGTTTTGAGGTTCGATCGGGGCGTGGCTCAGCCTGGCTAGAGCGCCTGGTTCGGGACCAGGAGGTCGTAGGTTCGAATCCTACCGCCCCGACCACCTCTGAGATGGAGCCCTCTATCCCCGCTTCTCCTGGAGCAGCCGGGAGAGAGCGTCGATGTCCCCGTGCGAGGTGGTGTCCTTCCCGAGCGGCGTGATGGAAACGTAGCCCGCCCGGATGGCGCCCATGTCGTCTCCGTCGGCGGCGTCCCACTTGTCGAACGGCTCGGCGATCCAGTAGAAGGTCCGGCCGCGCGAGTCCTTGGTGATCGACACTCCCGAGGCGTGGCCGCGCATCCCCTGCCGGGTCACCTTCACTCCGTTGATCTCCGAGGCGTTGCCATCGGGGACGTTCAGATTGAGGAGCACTCCAGGCGCGGGCGGCGCGGTGAGCAGGATTTCACAGAGACGGCGCGAGTGCTTCGCCGATTCGGTGAAGTCGATGGGCTTGCCCCGGGTCACAAGAGAACACGCCCCCGCAGGGAGGCCCCAAAACGCCGCCTCACGCGCGCCTCCCACGGTTCCCGAGTAGTACACGTCGTCCCCGAGGTTCGCGCCACGGTTGATGCCCGAAAGAACCACGCTGGGCCGCGTCTTCAGCATGCTCGCGAGAGCGAGGATCACGCAATCGGCCGGAGTCCCGTCGACCGCGTATGTCGTCTCGTCGATCTTCTCGACGGTGAGGGGCCCCTTGATGGTGATTCCCTGGCCGCAGGCACTCCGCTCCCGGTCGGGTGCTACGACCATCACGTCGCCGAGATCGGCCACCGCCGCGCGAAGAGCCAGAAGGCCGGGCGCCCGGTAGCCATCGTCGTTCGTGATCAGGATCAAGGGTCGAGACATCCCTTCAGCTTATCGGGCTTCCATGGCGCCACCAAGACCCGAGGCCCTTCGGCGCGCTCACATGAGGTATCGCGCGCAGACGCGAGGCGGATCCGGGTCTAGCCTCAATGGGACGCGGCACGAACCGGGAACCACCAGGCCGCCCTGAAAGGACCATCAACCCATGGACGACACCGCCATCACGCAGACTCTCACGCACCTCACCAACATCACGGGGTTCCTCCGTGAAATCGTGGCTGAGCTCAAGACCATGAACCGCCGCGAAGCCGCCAAGGAAGCGAGGCGCCACGGCGAGAAGACCGCAAGGAAGCCTGCGACACCCAGATAGCTCGGAAGTGGCCCTCCCGCCTCGAAGTCCCCGTCGATCCGTGCACCCGAGCGAAGGTCGGCTTCACTCCGCCGAAGCGAACGGGGTTCTGGGGGTCGGCGCCTTCAGGACCCAAGGACGGACGGAGCCGGATTCACTCCGGCGGAGTCCGTGGGGGTCCGGGGGGCGGGGTCGTTCAACGCCCCCCAGCTAAAGAATGGTCGGGATGGGAGGATTTGAACCTCCGACCCCCTGCACCCCAAGCAGGTGCGCTATCCAGGCTGCGCTACATCCCGACGTACGTCAACGTAAGAGCGGCGGAGTCTACCAGCCTTCGTCGAACGACTCGACCTCTTTCATCAAAAGAGACAGGTCTATTTTCGATCGAGGACCTTGAGGAGAGCCCGGAGCTCCTCCTTCACTTCCTGCAGGATCGCGCGCGTCTTGTCATCGCGCGCCACCGCGGGCTCGCCCGAAGTGGGCGGATGGGCCATGGCGGCGCGAATGGCCGCCGCGGAAGGAGTGGGGCCGATCTTGGTGTCCGGCTCGGCGCCCTCGAACGCCTGCTCGAGCACGGCCGGAGACACCGGGGTGTCGACCCGGCCAGCCTGCTCCTGCTCGATCTTCTTGCGCGCCCCCGCCACCGTGAAGCCCTCGCCGTAGAGCAGCTCCTTGATCCGGATCACCGTCTCGATGTCGCGCCTTCGATAGATCCTCTGCCCCGAGCTGTTCTTCGCGGGGGCGAGTGTGGGGAATTCGGTTTCCCAGTAGCGCAGAACGTACGGCTGAATGTCCGTGAGTTCGCAAACTTCGCCGATTTTGAAGAACAGCTTGTTTGGGATCTTCCGTTCGACCATTGGACCTCAGACTCGCTTGGGCGTCACACGGCGGCTTCTGAGGAAACCGCGGCTGCGGCCTCAACCTGGGGGGAGGATCTGAAGAAAATGGACTTGCGTGATCGGATGGCGATGATGTCGCCCGTCTTCGGGTTGCGGCCGCGTCGCTCACGGCGGGTCTTCACAAGGAACGTTCCGAAACCGGTGATCTGGACCTTCTCGCCCTTGATCAGACGCTCCCGCAAGAGCTGAAAGAACGTATCCACAAGACGCGCCGCCTCACGACTGGAGAGACCGCCGTGGCGTTCGTACACGGCGCGGGCGATATCGGCCTTGGTCAAACGAAGCTCCCTAACCTGGGGACAAGGGGGGCGAATTGGGTTGAAAGTGCTGAGAAAAATTCATTACATCAGCGCTTTAGGCCGGTGCAATTCAACGAGATTATGAGCGCCGGGATCGCTTCTTGTCAATGCGAGATTTTGGAGAGTCGAACTGACTTGAGGACTCTGGTGCCATCTCTTTTCCAGTGTTTGGTTTACCGTCCGTTCGGGGACGGGGAATCGCCTTCCGCCCCTTGAACGATCGAGGACCCGTGCGGGACCTCCGGACGCGCAACCAGATTCGAATCGGCGAGCCTTCGAAACCGAATTCCTCTCGGAGGCAATTGACGAGAAAGCGTTCCGATGAGAAATGCAGCTCCCCTTCCCGATTGACCGAGAGGGTAAAGGTGGGTGGGTCGACGCGGATCTGGGCGGCATAGAGCAGATTGACGCCTTCGGCGCCCTTCTTGAAGCGAATGGGATTCCGCGCCACCGCGTCCTGCAGGCAGCGGTTCAAAGGCCCGGTGGGAACCCGGCGGGACCACTCGGTCCGGGCCTTGTCGATGGCCGTGAAGAGGTCCTTCCTGCCCATTCCCGTCTTCGCGGAAACCAGGACGACGGGAGCGTACTCGAGGAACTTCACCCGGTAAGAGAACTCCTCGCGCATCTGGGCGGGAGTCTTCCCGAGTTCCTTCGCGAGGTCCCACTTGTTCACGGCCACCACGACCGCGCGGCCCGACTCCTGCACCAGGCCCGCGATGGTCGCATCCATCTCGCGCATCCCCTCCTCGGCCGAGACCATGAGGACGCACACCTCGGCCCGGTCGATCGCGCGCTTCGCCTGGACCACGGCGACATGGTCGGCGCCCTCTTCGAGCAGACGGACCTTGCGGATGCCCGCGGTGTCGACGAAGAGGTAGGGCTTGCCCTGCCATACGACTTCGGAGTCGACGGCATCGCGTGTCGTCCCGGAAACCGGGGAGACGATCGAACGCTCCTCGCCCACGAGGCGGTTCAGCATGGACGACTTCCCCACATTCGTCCTGCCCACCAGGGCGACGCGGGTGGGCCGCGCGTTTGGGTCTTTGTCCTTGATCTCCGGCGCGCTCACGAGCTTGCACACGAGGTCGAGAAGATCGCCAATACCTTCGTTGTGCTCGGCGGAGATGGGAAAGGGTTCACCGAAGCCAAGTCGCGCGAAATCATTGGTTTCGCGCCGGCCCGCTTCCGCCTTGTTGATGACCAGGAGCACGGGCTTGCCCGAGGATCGCACCTTGCGCGCGAGCGCCTGATCGTCGGGAAGGAGGCCCGATTGCGCGTCCACGAGCAGGATGATGAGCGAGGCCTGCCCGATGGCGACGTCCGCCTGGGCCCGGCTGAGATTCAGGAAGTGGTCGTCGGCGCCGGGCGAGAGGCCCCCGGTATCCACGATCGAGAACTCCTTCCGTTGCCATTCCACCCGGCCGTAGGCGCGGTCCCGTGTGGAACCGGGTCTGGAATCGACAATGGCCTGTCGCCTTCCCGTGAGGCGGTTGAAAAGCGTCGACTTACCAACGTTGGGCCGACCCACGACGGCAACAAGCGGCAAAATAGCGGTTTCGGTTGTGGATTCAGGCTTCACATCGTCTATCCTAATCGCGTCAGCCTGTGCGAACCGCCAAGACCCAGGGCGGGCGCTCAGAGCGGCGACGCGACCCAAGAAGCCTCACCATTCGCCTAAGGAAGTCCGATGAGCCTCATCAAGGCCGATCTCATTGACCAGGTTGCACTAGCGGCCGATCTCACCCGCGTGCGCGCCGAAATGGCGACGGAAGCCGTGATCGAGTCGTTCAAGGATGCGCTGCTCTCATCGCAGCGCATCGAGATACGCGGTTTCGGCGTCTTCATCATCCGGCCAAGGAAACGCGGCATCGGGCGTAACCCTCGGACGGGTCAGGAAGTTCCCATTCCTCCGGGGCGCAGCATCCGCTTCAAACCGGGCAAGGAAATCGAGTCGACGGAGATTCTGGCCGCGCCCGCACCTGTCGAAGCCCCCAAGGCCACGGAGTAGCACTCACATCAAACTGAGCGGGTCCACATCGACCGCGACCCCGGGGAATCGCAGCGGGCCGAACTCGGCAATCAGCGCCGCGTGAACCGATTCGCGAATGGCTCCCCGCTTCCCCCTCACGACCACCTGATAGCGGAACTCGTCCCGGACCTTCGACAGGGGTGACGGAGAGGGGCCCAGCACTCCTTCGTGCAGGGTCACCTTCAATCGTCGCGCGATGTTGCGGGCGTTCTTCGCGACCTCGTCCTCGACCTTCCCGCGGAACAGGACATTCACCATCGCGTCGTGTGGCGGGTAGCCCATGGTGCGCCTGAACTCCATCTCCCGGTCGAAGAAGGCGTCGTAGTCCTGGTTCTGCGCGAACTCGATCGCGTAGTGCTTCGGATTGTGGGTCTGCAACAGGACCTCTCCGGGGAGATCGGCCCGGCCCGCTCGACCCGCCACCTGGGTGAGAAGCGCGAACGTGCGTTCCGCCGACCTGAAATCGGGGAGGCCAAGGCCCACATCGGCATCGATGACGCCCACCAGAGTCACTTTTGGGAAGTCGTGGCCCTTCGCGATCATCTGCGTGCCGACCAGAATGTCGGTCTCGTGCTTTTCGAACTTACGGAGCACGCCCTCGACCGCCCCGCGCCGGGCCGCGATGTCGCGGTCAATTCGATCGACGACGGCCTCGGGAAACGAAGCGAGCAGCACCTCGGAGACGCGCTGCGTGCCGTAACCCTGCAGGCGCAGGTAGTCGCCGCGGCACATCGCACATCGGGTGGGGGTGATCCTGATGAGGCCGCAGTAGTGGCACTGCGCCTGTTCGCCGCGCCGGTGGAGGACGAAAGCGACCGAGCAGTGCGGGCACTGGGCGGAAGCACCGCACTCGCGGCACACGAGGCTCGTGGCATAGCCGCGCCGATTGAGAAGGAGCACCGTCTGCTCCCTGCGGGAGAGCCGTTCCGCGATGGCTTCGACGAGGGGAGGCGTCAGGATCGCGGTCGGAACCTTCTGTTTCTTCCGGTCGATGATGTGGACCCGCGCGAGGCCCATCGGCCCCACCCGATTGCGCAGGCGCACCCAGGCGTACCGCTCCTTGATGGCGTTGAGGCGCGACTCCATCGACGGCGTCGCCGAGCCGAGCAGGATCACCGCCTTTTCGAGGCGCGCGCGATAGACGGCAACGTCGCGGCCGTGATAGCGGGGGGCGTCTTCCTGCTTGTAGGCCGAGTCGTGCTCTTCGTCGACGACGATGAGGCCGAGGTTCGGCAGGGGCGCAAAGACCGCGGAGCGCGCGCCCACGACCACCCGCGCTTCCCCGCGCCGGGCCCGCCACCACTCGTCGTGGCGCACACCCTCGGCCATGTCCGAGTGCAGCACGCTCACCGCATCGCCGAAGCGCTCGCGCGAGGCTCGGACGAGCGTCGAGGTGAGGCCGATCTCCGGAACGAGGAGCAGCGCGGTCTTGCCGAGTTCCAGGGCCTTTTGCACGGCGCGCAGGTAGATTTCCGTCTTGCCGCTCCCGGTGACGCCCTCCAGGAGAATCGGCACGAACTTCGATTCGCCGAGTGCCACCGCCACCTTCGTATCGGCCTCCGACTGCTCGGGCGTCAGGATACGTTCCTCGATCGGCGTCGGGCGAAGCGCACGCTGCGAACTCGCATCCGGCCGGCGCTCTGCGACCTCAAGTCCGATGGCCACGAGGCCCTTCTTCTCCAGGGCCTTCAGGGCCTGGCGTCTCGAGGCCACCTCGCCCACGAGGTCGCGCACCGCTACGGCCCCTCCGCTCTCTTTGAGCCGATTCGCGACTTCGAGGGCACGGCCCTTCAACTGCGCGGTCTCGAGACCGGCCTGCGCGGTCGCCACCTGAACGCGCTGGAAGTCCGTGGTCGCGAGTTCCACCTCGAATTCGATGAGGCCCATCTGATCCAGCTTGAGAAGGCGCGCCGTGATGTCCTGGTCGAGGCGAGCTGCGAGGGCCGCTACCGACATCTGCCCTCCCCCATCGCGAAGCGCCTGCAGTACCGGGTCGGACGCCGCGGCGACGAGACTCGCGGGCGAGGCGGGGGCTTTGAGCCGTACGACTCTCTTCGAAGCGCGCACGCCCCCGGGGGGAGCCACGAGCCGCGTGGCCTGGCCGATGGGACCGATGTAGTAGTCGGCGACCCACAGCGCGAGTTCGAGCAATCGCTCGGTGACGAGCGGCTCGTCGTCGAAGACGGCGGTGAGGTTCTTGACCGAGACGCCGTCTTTGGGTTTCGTCCCCGCGCCGACCACGACACCCATCACTCGGCGCTTCCCGAAAGGCGCCTCGACCCGGGAGCCGCGCGGGACGTCCGGCCAGCCCGCGGGTACCCGATACGTCATCGCCTGCATAAGAGGCAGCGGAAGCGCCACGTCGACGAACCGGTCCGGGGCGAGCTTGGTTTCGTCCAGACCGGGAAGTACCTTCTGCTGCATGGCGGAAGCGCCGGCTGCTATTCGCCGCGCGTACCGAGAACGTCCATCACGAGTTTGAGATCGGCCCAGACGTCCTTCTTGGCCGCCGGATTCCGGAGGAGATACGCGGGGTGGTAGGTCGGCATCACCGGGATGCCGTCCCACGATGCGAAGCGGCTGCGCAGCCTCGAGATGGGGTCGGCGGTCCTGGTCATGAACTTCGCGGCGGTGGCGCCCAGCGCCACGATGGCGCGGGGCCTGATCGTTCGGATCTGCGCCTCGAGGAAGGGCTGGCAGTTCAGCACCTCGTCGGTCTCGGGCGGGCGGTTGCCGGGCGGACGACATTTGATGACGTTGGCGATGTAGACATCAGCCCGCTTCATCTTCATGCCCTTCTCGATCATGTCGGTGAGGAGCTGCCCGGCCCGGCCGACGAACGCCAGCCCCGAAGCGTCCTCGTCCGCACCGGGCGCCTCGCCCACGAACATCAACTCGGCCCCGGGACTCCCCTGCCCGAACACGATCTTGGTCCGACCCTCGCAGAGCCGGCAGCGCTTGCAGTCGCCAATGTCCTCGCGGATCGCGGCGAGGGCCTGCTCGGTGGCGGCGAGGTCACGAGCGACCCGCGCGGGGGCCGAGGGCAGATCGACGGAGATCGTCGAAACGGTGCGAACGGGCGGCGCGGGCCGCACCTCGAGGGCGCTCTGGTTCTCGGACACGACGAGCCGCGCGGAAGGCGTGGACGGCGCCGGCCGCGAAGCGCTGACGGCGGCGTTCGGAGCGCGGGAGCCGGCTTTCACCGGCTTCCCGCCTTTGACGCCTATTCCATCGAGCGACCCGAGGAATCGCCCCATGGCTACGAGATCGCGCAGAACCTGATCGGACATGGGGGAAGCATAGAAGCGAGTGACGCGTTTTCGGGTCCGGCCGCCAGATCAGGGCCGATCGGCCAGAGCAGCGATGTCGGGGACGGAGAGTTCGGCGAGGGAATCAACCACGTGGTGTGCGAGGCCGAGCTTCCCGCGGGGGCGTGAGTGGGCGACGCCGATGACTCTGAGATCGGCTGCCCTCGCCGAGGCCATGCCGGTGGACGAGTCCTCGATGGCCACGACGCCCTCGGGCGACTCGACGGCGGCAAGCACGGCCCGGGCTCGAAGGTAGGGTTCGGGATGGGGCTTGAAGTTCATGACGTCGTCCGCGCTGATCACACCGCGAAAGCACTGGAGGAGTCCACGAGCCTGGAGAATGGCCTCGATCTCGTTGCGATGCGAGCCCGATGCGATGGCGAGCGGCACGGAGGCCGCGTAGAGGGCCAGAACGAGATCCTCGGCGCCTGGAAAGAAGGGGATGTTCGAAAGTCGTTCGTCGTAGGCCTGCCACTTTCGATCCACCAGATCGCTCACTACGTCCGGCGAGGCCTCCCGGCCGCGCAGTTCCAGAGCCCGGCGCACGCAGGTGTGGTCGTCGAAGCCGAGGTAGTTCTCGTCGTACTCGGCCTGGGTCACCTCTCCCTCGAATTCCGCCGCGAGCACGGTTCGAAGCGCCTCGAAATGGGACGCTTCACTGTCCACGAGAACGCCGTCGAAGTCGAAGATCACGCCGCGAAGCACGCGTTCAGCCTACACAAGGATCCCAGAGCGGCCCGAGAATTGCGGCGCGCCGCCCCGGGAGGTTAGAGTCCTCCCAGTTGAGAGTCGCAGCGATCATCCCGGCGCGGTTTGCCTCAACGAGGCTTCCGGGGAAACCTCTCTCCCTCATTCACGGCTGGCCCATGGTCCGCCACGTCTACGAGAGAACGAAAAGGGCGAAGACCGTGGACGAAGTCGTGGTCGCGACGGACGACGAACGCGTGATGAATACCGTGGCCGCCTTCGGCGGACGAGCCCTCATGACCTCCCCCACCTGCCCCACCGGCACCGACCGGCTCGCCGAAGTCGCGAGGCATCTGGGCGCCGACATCTACGTGAACGTCCAGGGCGATGAGCCGATGATCGATCCCGCTCTGATCGATGTCGCGGTGAACGGACTCGCGAGCGATCAGGACGCCGCGATTTCCACTCTCTCCCTCCCCCTGCGCGGCCTCGGCGAGATGATGTCGGACGCGGTGGTGAAGGTGGTCACGGACAAGCGGCACCACGCGCTCTACTTCTCTCGCAGCCCCATCCCCCACGTTCGCACGGCCGGGCGCACGATCGAGCGGGCGGCGCAGGCGGCCATCAGGGCGGGCGTGGCCCGAAAGCACGTCGGCCTCTACGTCTTTCGCCGCGAGGCTCTCGCGGCCTTCGCTTCCCTGCCCGCGTCTTCGCTCGAGCAGCTCGAACAACTCGAGCAGCTTCGCGCTCTCCATCACGGTTTGACCATCCGCGTCGAACCGGTGGAGGGCGAAGCGACGGTCGCCGTCGACACACCGGAAGATCTCGAACGCGTGCGCGCGCTCATCTCCCCCGATTCCATCCCCCGGACCAACTGAACGGAGCCACAGCCACCATGCCCAAGCCAACCAAGTACATCTTCGTGACCGGTGGCGTGGTTTCGTCGCTCGGCAAGGGAATCGCGGCGGCGTCGATCGGCTGCCTCCTCGAGGGCCACGGCTTCCGGGTCGGCCTCATGAAGTGCGACCCCTACCTCAACGTCGACCCTGGCACCATGAGCCCGTACCAGCACGGCGAGGTATTCGTGACCGAGGACGGCGGCGAAACCGATCTCGATCTCGGCCACTACGAACGCTTCACCCACGTCACGACGTCGCGCAAGTCGAACATCACCACCGGCCAGATCTACGGGCAGGTGATCCAGAAGGAGCGCCGCGGCGACTATCTCGGCCGCACCGTCCAGGTGATTCCGCACATCACCGACGAGATCAAGGCGGCGATCCGCGAGTCGGGAGACGGCGTGGACGTTCTGATCGTGGAGATCGGAGGCACGGTCGGCGACATCGAGAGCCTGCCCTTCCTCGAAGCCATCCGTCAGTTCCGCCGCGACGTGGGCCGCGACAACGCGATGTTCGTCCACCTCGCCCTCGTCCCCTTCATCAAGACCGCGCAGGAGCTGAAGACAAAACCCACGCAGCATTCCGTGCACGAGCTCCGCGGCATCGGCATCCAGCCCCAGGCCCTGCTGTGCCGCACCGAAGTCGACCTCCCCGCCGACATCAAGGCGAAGCTCGCGCTCTTCTGCGACGTTCCCGAAGAGGCGGTCATCTCCGCTCAGGACGTGGGCACGATCTACGAAGTGCCGCTACACCTCAAGTCGCAGGGTCTCGACACCTTCATCCTCAAGACCCTCGGCCTCACCTCGCCCGGCTGCGACCTCGCTCACTGGGAGAGGATCGTGAGCACGATCAAGAACCCCATGGCCGAAGTCGAGATCGCGATCATCGGGAAGTACGTTTCGTACGAGGATTCCTACAAGAGCCTCAACGAAGCCCTCACGCACGGCGCGCTCGCGAACGGCGTGAAGCTCGTGCGGCGGTGGGTGGAATCGGAGGAGCTGGAAGCCAAAGGTCCTTCCCTCCTCAAGGGCGCTTCCGGAATCCTAGTCCCCGGCGGCTTTGGCGCGCGGGGCACCGGGGGGATGGTGATGGCCGCGACCTACGCGCGAGAGTCGGGCACGCCTTTCTTCGGCATCTGCTACGGGTTCCAGTGGGCGGTGGTCGAGTACGCGCGGAACGTGTGCGGCATCAAGGGCGCCGACTCCACCGAGGTGAACGAGAACGCCGAGGACCGCGTCATCTACAAGCTGCAGGACCTCTTAGGGGTCGAGGACATGGGCGGCACCATGCGCCTCGGCTCCTATCCCTGCGAACTCGACGAGGGATCGCTCGCTCACCGGGTCTATGGCGCGAGGGAGATCCGCGAACGCCACCGCCATCGCTACGAGTTCAACCAGGAGTACATGGCGAGGCTCGAGGCCGCGGGCCTCAAGATCTCCGGCAAGACTCCCGACGGCAAGTTCGCCGAGGTCGCGGAGATCAGGGACCATCCCTACTTCATCGCGGTGCAGTACCACCCGGAATTCAAGTCGCGTCCGTGGCAGCCGCATCCCCTCTTCGCGGGCTTCGTGGGCGCCTCCTACGCGCGCCAGAAGGCCGATCGGGCGTCCCTCCCCACCGCCGCGCCGGGCGTGATCGCGTGACTTCGCCGAAGACCAGGGCGATCCGGGTGGGCCCCCTCCGGATCGGCGGAGGGCCGTTGTTCCTGATCGGCGGCCCCTGCGTGATCGAGTCGCCCACCCACCCGCTCAAGATCGCGCGGCGCCTGAAGGACATCACCGACGAGCTGGGAATTCCGTTCATCTTCAAGGCGAGCTACGACAAGGCCAACCGCTCGTCGATCGGTTCCTTCCGCGGGGTGGGCATGGAGCGCGGCCTCGACATCCTGGCGAACGTAAAGGCGAAGCTCGGCGTGCCGATCCTGACCGATGTCCACGAGACGAGCCACGTGGAGCCTGCGGCGAAAGTGGCGGATGTGCTGCAGATCCCCGCGTTCCTCTGCCGTCAGACCGACCTCGTTCTCGAGGCGGCCCGCTCCGGCCGCGCGGTGAACATCAAGAAGGGACAGTTCATGGCGCCCTGGGACATGAAAGGCGTCATGGAAAAGGCCGCCACCACCGGAAATCCGAACCTCATGGTGACGGAGCGCGGCGCGTCGTTCGGCTACAACACGCTCGTGGTCGACATGCGGTCATTCCCCGTGCTTCGCGGTTTCGGATATCCCGTGATCTTCGACATCACGCATTCCGTGCAGCGCCCCGGGGGTCTGGGCGATCGTTCCGGCGGCGAGGCTCATTTCATCGACACCCTCGGCCCCGCCGGAGTCGCGGCGGGAGTGCACGGAGTTTTCATGGAAACCCACGAAGATCCGAGCCGGGCCCTTTCCGACGGCCCGAACGCGTATCGTCTCGACCGCATGAAGGCCTTCCTCACCCACCTCAAGAAGGTTCACACGCTCGCCGCCGAGCGCCGCTGATGTCCTACGAAACCGCGCGCAAGGTCCTCCAGATCGAGGCGGACGCGATCCGCGACCTGATCCCGAAGGTGGGCGAAAGCTTCGGCCAGGCCATCGATCTCCTCTTCGCCTGCACCGGGCGCGTGGTCACCACCGGGATGGGCAAGAGCGGCTTCATCGCCCAGAAGCTCTCGGCGACGCTGTCTTCCACGGGCACGCCCTCTCTCTTCCTCCACCCCGCCGAAGCCATTCACGGCGACCTCGGGCGCATCGTGAAGGGCGACGTGGTCATCGCCATCTCCTACAGCGGCGAGACCGAGGAGATCGTGGCTCTCCTGCCCACCCTCAAACGCATCGGCGTGCCCCTGGTTTCCCTGACCGGCCGAACCGACTCCGCGATCGCCATGGCCTCCGAGGTCCATCTCGACGTCTCCATCCGCGAAGAGGCCTGCCCGCTCCGGCTCGCTCCCACCGCGTCCACCACCGCCGCGCTCGCCATGGGCGACGCCCTCGCCATGGTCCTCACCGAGAAGCGCGGCTTCACCGTCGAGGAGTTCGCCGACCTTCATCCGGGCGGACGGCTCGGGCGGAAGCTGCTGCGCGTCGAGGACATGATGCACAAGGGCGACGACACGCCGAAGGTGGGCCCAAAGACTCCGCTCAAGGACGTGCTCTTCGAAATGACGAAGAAGCGCCTGGGCATGACCACGGTCACCGACGAGACGGGCACGCTGCTGGGCGTGATCTCGGACGGCGACCTGCGCCGGTTGATGGAACGCTTCGGCGCGAGCGTCCTGGACCTGCCCGCCGAGCAGGGCATGACCCGCACCCCCCACACCATCTCGGCCCGGGAGATCGCCACCCGCGCCCTCGACATGATGGAAACGAACAAGATCACCGCCCTCGTGGTCATCGATTCGTCGCGGCACGTCGAGGGCGTCATCCATCTCCACGACCTGTGGAAGACAGAGATGTTCTAGGTCGTCTTCAGGCGAGGTAGTCGGGCTCGGCTTCCGTGGGCGCTCCGAAGGGATACCCCGTGGCCTCGAGCAGATGCATGCGCCGAAGCTCGGGGCGCGCGCTGATCTCGCGGATCAGTTCGTTCTGCCGCTTGAGGAACGTGGCCCGGTCCTCGTCAGCCCCCATCTCCATGTCCATCGCGGCCTGGTGATTGCGGGCGATGATGCGGTCGGAGAGCGGCTTCTGGATCTTCTGATACTGGAGCAGCGCCTGTCGCACCTTCTCCGCACTCGAGACATCCGCCACCGTCGGCAGGCAGCGGATGAGGGTGGGCAGACTGGCAATGCCCATGTTGAGACCCTGGCCGCGAGCCGGATGAATCGAATGGGCGGCATCGCCCACGAGAACGACATTGCCGCTCACGTAGTCGATCGCGTGGATCATGCGCACCGGGTAGAAGCCGGCGATCTCCGACTCGAAGCACTTGAGGCTGTCCGCACGCAGGCCGAGGACCCTGGCCCGCTCTTCCTTGGTGGACTTCTTCCACCAGGGAATCCCTTCGGGGCCGACGGGCAGCGTCAGCTTGATCTGCTCATCCATGCGCTGCTGAATGAACACGAGACCTTCGGGCCCGGAGTACCGGAAGAAGTAGTTCTCGGGCTTGAGCCGCGGCGGCCGTTTGCCGAAGAGAGCCACCATGGGATGGCGGTAGGGATGCTCGAAGGTCGCGAAGTTGAGGGTGGACCTCACGATCGAGTTGCTGCCGTCCGCGCCGACCACGATGTGAGGCTTGATCGTGATCTCCTGGTCGTTCGCGTGGATCTTGAGGGCTTTGATCCGGCCATCCACCACCTTGAACTCGCGCGCGACCGCGGGCTTGAAGAGGTCGAAGTTCGAGCCCTCGGACGCAATCTCGAGGAAGGTCTCCGCGATCAGATCGTGATGGTAGACGAGGAAATAGGGATGGGGAATCGGCAGTTCGGAGTAGTCCGCCTTGAGGAGCGTCTCGCCGGTCTCGGAGCGGAACTCATGGCCGACGCGCCGGCCCGCCCCTCGCTCCAGAAATCGGTTCAGGACGCCCCATTTGGCGAGGGCATCCACCGTGCACGGTTGAAGGTGGTCGCCGCGCGCGGTATCGAGAGGCCCCTTGCGCTGCTCGACCAGAACCACCCAGTATCCGCTGTCGCGCAGGGCGCAGGCCAGTGCGGCGCCCGCTATCCCGCCGCCCACGATGAGCACATCGGTTTCGATGGTCTTCACACCCCGAAGTTAGGTTCAGGGGGGGGGACGGGCAATAGTGCATTTGAATCGGTGCCCGCGGGCCCCGGCCGGCCCCTTGCCAGGGGCGCGATTCAGCTGCTCCGGGGCCCTCGCTAGAGGTTCGTCCGGCTCCTCACGAGCGAGAGGAACTCGTCCCGGGTGGCGCGGTTCGACCTGAATTCACCCAGCATGCACGAGCTGACCGCGACCGAGTTCTGCTTCCCCACCCCGCGCATCATCATGCAGAAATGCCGGGCTTCGATGACCACGCCGACACCTCGAGGCTTGACCACTTCCTGGATGGTCTGAGCGATCTGATTGGTCAGCCGCTCCTGCACCTGCAGGCGCCTCGAGAACATGTCCACGAGCCTCGGCAGCTTGGAGAGCCCAACCACCCGTCCGGCCGGCAGGTAGGCGACGTGGGCCTTGCCGAAGAAGGGCAGCATGTGGTGCTCGCACAGGCTGTAGAGCTCGATGTCCTTGACGATGACCATTTCGTCGGTGTCCACCGTGAACATGGCTTCGTTCAGGATCTTGATCGGGTCCTGGTGGTAGCCGGAGGTGATGTCCTTGAGCGCTTTTCCCACTCGCTCGGGCGTCTTCAGCAGGCCTTCACGGTCGGGGTCCTCGCCCAGTTCGATGAGGACCTCGCGTATGTGGGCGGCGATCTTCGTGGGCATCGGCAGTCTTGGCTCCTTAGGTGGAAAGCACGCGGAGATGAACGCGTCCGTCCCTGGGGATCTGGATGGGTGTGGGCTTCTTGGTCACCGCGCAGGACTGGCAGATCGGCTCGCCATGGGTCTTGCTGTCCCACGTACGGTTGCGGTGCGCGTTGCGGAGACGCTCGAAGTTGGGCGAGAGCCAGGCCTTCTGAACCGTGGTCATGGGCGCGTCGGCGCCCGTCACCACCGGACCGCCGTCGATCTCCAGGGTGAAGCCCTGGCAGCACGGCATGGTGTGGCGTCCGTCCCAGGTCACGACCATGCGGCGGAACGGATCGGAGCACTGGAACTCGGCGGCGGTGAGATCGGTCCAGTGCGCAGCCTGCCAGGAGTGCTGAGCGCCCGCGGGGAGATAGCACTCGGAGATCGACATCCAGTCGACGCCCATCTCCTTGCACCAGAACTCCTCCATGCGTCCGGAATCGAGGTCGTTCGCGTTGATCTTGGTGCGCACCACGGAGGCGCGGATCTTGAGATCCTTCGCCCCCTTGCCCTCGTTGCGCGCGTTCACCGCCTCCCGCACGGAGTTGAGCAGGATGTCCCACTGCCCTCCCACCCGCTGCCGGTGATAGGTGGTCTCGTCGCAGGCGTCCACGGAGAACATGAGGTCGGTGATCCCGGCCTCCACGATCTGACGGAAGAGCTTCTTGTTCTTCCTCGCGCCGCCATTGCCGTTCGTGTTCATCATCAGGTCCGGGAAGCCGAGAGCGTTGGCCTCGCGGATGAAGGAAACGATGCGCGGGTGGAGCGAGGGCTCGCCGCGGTAGTTGAACTTGATGGACGACACCCCGATGTCCGCGCACTGCTGGATCAGGCGGCCGTAGAGCACAGGGTCCATGTAGCCGCGCTGGTAGGAGAAGTCCTCCATGCCCTGCATGCGGATGTGCTCGTGCGTCCAGATCTGACAGAAGCCCTTGGGATCCTCTTCGGTACTGCCGCAGCGAAGGTCGCACACCGCGACCGTCTCGATGTCGGCGTGGACCGGATGGTCGGATGCGTCGAGGTCGGTCTCGCGGCGGTCCCACTCTTTTCGGTACGCCTCGTACACGCTCGATCGCTTGGGAGCGTCGACGAGGACTCGGAACGTCGGGTCTTTGGACATGGAGACGATCAGTTTAGGCGTCGGGGCCTGAAAACGCCGCGGGCGGGACGCCCGGCTCCGGGCTAGGAGAGGGCCACGACTTCGATCTGGAAGAGCCAGGGCCACTTCTTGCCGGTCACGAAGATCCGGTCGCCCGTCTTGTCCCAGGCGATCCCGTTCAGGACATCCCCCTCCGGGCCGCGCGCCTCGGGGCGGAGGAGGCCCGTGAGATCGATCCAGCCGGTGACGACGCCGGTCGCGGGGTTGATCCTCGCGATCCGGTCCGTCTGCCACACGTTGGCCCAGAGTTCACCCCGGACGAATTCCAGCTCGTTCAGCCTCTCGACCGGCCGCGAGCCGTCGACGACCGGAAGGTCGCGCACGCGCTTCTGGGTCTTCGGATCCAGGAAGAACAGGTGCGAGGAGCCGTCGCTCATCACCAGGGACTTGCCGTCATAGGCGATACCCCAGCCTTCGGTCGGGTAGGCGAAAGTGCGCAGCCGCTTCAGGCTGGTCTTGTCGTGCACGAAACCGACATGCTCTTCCCAGGTGAGCTGCAGCAGTTCATCGCCGACGAGGGCCAGGCCCTCGGCGAAATACTGCGACTCGACCTGGACCTGCTGGATCACGGCGCCCGTCTCGGGAGTGACCTTGCGAAGCGTCGATTGGCCGCGAAGCCCCGTGCTCTCGTAGAAGATTCCGTCCGCGAAGACGAGGCCCTGGGTGAACGCGGTGGGATCGTGAGGAAAGGCCTTCACGACCTTGAAGCTGTACCGAGGGGTCTTCGGATCCGGCCGCCCCTGAAAAGCGCAGTAGGCCAGGGCGGGGGCCGCGAGGGACGACAGCATGGCCGTGGCGGCGCGCCTCGATATCTTCGGTCGGGTCACGGGCCGCAATCTATCAAGACCTGGGGGCGGAGACGTTGTAGCGGATGTCCTTCAGCTCGAGTTCGATGTAGTTGTAAGCCTCTTCGCCCGGCGGGTGCCAGCGACCCGCGCCCGAGGCGCTGACCGTGACCGTCCCGAATGTCCGATGGTTCCGTAGCGGAGTCGACCATCGCATACGCGTGAAGGTCTTGCCGTCGGGCGAGCCGGCCAGGCGATCGTCCGAGAGGAAATCGACCAGGCGGCCTTGTTCGTCGAAGGTGAGCCGTGCTTCCACCTCGATGCCCTCCCGCGAGTAGCGGCCCGTGGCGTGGGTCGCGTCCCCTTCGCGCCATTGAATCGCCGGATCGAGGAGCGCCCCCGGCGCGAAGACGCAGAGGTCGTTGAAGAGCGTCACGGTCTCGGCCCGGAGCATCTCCGGCCCCGAGGCGTTCACCATGGGCAGGACCGACGCCACCTTCACCCGCATGGTCGCGGACGCCCCCTGGAAGCGGTGAAAAGCCACGACGGGGACGCCGAAGGTCGCGGCGTCCAGAATGAAGAGGCGCTCCGCCGGGCCGTAGAAGTTGTACTGCTCGCCCGTAAACGCCATCCACGCGGCCTTGGGCCCGCCGCGGATCCTTCCGGTGAATGTGGCGTGGAAGTTTCTGACCCGCGGCTGCCCCACGGCTCCCGAGAGGCGGATGTACCTGCGGACCGGGTCCGGAAGCGAGGCGAGATCCGCCTCGCTCAGTACAGGCGCCGAGGCGCCCCTCGCCACGGCTTTCGCGGCCTCTCGATCAAACTCCGCGTGAAAGCTCCCGGGGCCGTAGGTCGAGAACGCAAGCGCCGCTCCCACGGCGAGGCCCAGGTTCGCGAGCGAACCGAACTTCGCGTCCGACCACGAAGAGAAGATGACGATCTGAGACAGAGCCACGGACGCCGCACCCACCCACCACCAGGATCGCGGCCACGCCAGAAACGCGGCCGACGCCCCGAGCGTCATTACGGCCGCGGCAAGCCACACAAGGCCCATCACGCGGGAGATCGGCTGGACGAGTTGCGGCAGGCTCGCGTAGCCGAAAGCCTTCGCGAATCCCATCAGGTGAATCAGGCCGTGAAGCCCGACGATTCCGGCGAACAACCACTTCATGGGTCCCTCCGAAGCGAGCCGGAAAGACAGCCTTCCGGCCCATCTCGACTATGCGCTTCGGCGGGGCCCTCTGGAAATGGGCCAAACGACCTACGTGCCGGGAACCGCTCCGCCGTCGACCGAGAGGCAGTGCCCGGTGACGTAGCTGCCCTGGTCGCTCGCGAGGTAGACGTAGGCGTTCGCGATGTCCTCGACCCTGCCCATGCGTCCAAGTGGCGTGTGCTGGACCAGGGTCTCGAGCACCTTGGGCGGCATCTGCCGGATCATCTCGGTTTCAATGAAGCCGGGGGCGATCGCGTTCACGCGGATGCCGTGCTTCCCGAGTTCGCGCGCCCAGACCTTGGTCATGCCGATGACGCCGGCCTTGGTGGCCACGTAGTTCGTCTGGCCGAAGTTGCCGTAAAGGCCGACCACGGAGGAGGCGGAGACGATAACCCCCGACTTGCGCGCGATCATGTGCGGCGCCACCGCGCGCGTGCAGAGGAAAACGCCGCGCAGGTTCGCGTCGATGACCGTGTCGAACTGCTCGTCCGACATCACTGAGACCTGGCCGTCCTTCACCTTGACGAGCATCCCGTCGCGCAGGATGCCCGCGTTGTTGATGAGGACGTCGATCTGCCCGAAAGTCTCCATGACCTTCGCGGTCGCGGCGGTGACGAGGGCCGCGTCGGCCACGGAGACGCGGGTGAAGGTGGCCTCCGGCGCGCCTGCCGCCTTGAGCTCGGCCACGATCGCGGGCTCGTCGCCCTTCAAATCCCACACCGCCACGCGGCAGCCCTCCGCGGCGAAGGCGAGGGCCGTGCCCTTGCCGATGCCGGAAGCACCGCCGGTGACGATCACAACCTTGTTCTTGAGTCCGGTGTCAATCATGAGGGGGGTCCTTTTAGCAGAAAGCGCGAGCGTGGGCGTCCTATTGGATCCGGCCCTCGCTGCGTCGCAGGTCGATGACGTTGAGCCCGAGCTTCGGCAGGCTGACTTCGAGGCCGTCCGGGGCGCCGGGTTCGAGGATGACGTTGGTGACCCCCCACGAGAGCAGCGTGCTCGCGAACTTCTCGGGCTGATGGTCCAGAAGATCGCCGAGGCCGTTGACGTGGTCGGCGAGGGCCTTCGACCGGCGCGAGACGAGGCCGGTGACGATCTTCCGCCGGTGCTGGGTCTGAAGCAGGACGGCGAAGCCGTCGAGGGTGGTGAGGGGAATGTTGCAGACGTCTCCGGGCACGAGCCGCGTGAGATCGAGCGGGGAGACGAAACGTTTCGCGAGCGGCCGGGGCGACCACATCTCGAAGCCCGCGGCCACCGCGAGCAGGGCGACGAGGGCGGCGCCACGGGCGCCCTTCCGCTCGACCCGGGACAGGAAGCGGGCCGCCGGAACGCTCAGGAAGAAAAGAGCGAAGAGCACGCAGCGAACCGGAGTGCGGCCCATGGAGAAAGGCGGCACGGACATGAGGAACGAGTACGGCATGGCGATCCCGAGATCCGACCCGAAGATCTTGAGCGAAGGCCCGAGGCTGAGCACCAGAAAGCCGAACGCCATGAGGCCGCAAAGGCGCGTCCAGAAGTCGCGGATGCGGATGAGGCCGAGGATCGCGCTGCCAAAGAGCACGTAGCCGAGGAAAGCCTCGTGCCCCCCCACTCCTTTCGAGATCCTTCTGGCCAGGGGCGCCATGAACGAGAGCCAGGGCTGGGTCTGCGGGTCGGGCGTGACGAAGGCGGCGAGGTTGGCGGACCAGAACCACGCCTGGCGGGGATTCATGGGCTGGGCGCCCCCCTGGACCCAGGCGAGAGCGAAGGGAGAAACGAGCACAACCGCGAGAGCCAGAGCCAGTCCGATGCGCGGCGCGCCGATCCGCCCGAGGCGGCTCAGGACTTCCGCCCGGGTGCCGGGGCGCGCCAGGAGGATGGCGCCGATCACGAGGAAGGCCACCCAGGCAAACGCGATCAGTTCGCCGAAGTAGGGGCCCCCGCCGAACAGGAACGCCACGACCAGCACAGGACCCGGTCGCGGGCGATCCCACAGGCTCACCAGGCAAGAGCCCGCGAGGGGAAGAATCGCCGCCACCGCCAGGTGGTTGAGATGCGGCGCGTGAAGCTGATTGAAGGGCGAGAAAGCGTAGGCGATGGTGACGGCGATGGAGGCGAGCACCCCGGCGCCGATCCGGCGCAGGAACGCATACGCCGAAAGCGCGATGGCCACGTAGCACAGGCCGATCGCGACCTTGTAGGCGATGAGCGGATAGAGCAGATCCTCTTCCCCGCCCGCTCCCACCAGGCGTCTCCCGAGTTTAATGGCCGCGGTCACGGGGAAGAACGCGGGGGTCAGAACATGCGCGGCGAGCGAGGTCCCGACCGGATGAAAGACGATGTCGGAATGAAGCGGCGAGGTCCCCGAGGACATGGCCCGCTCGACGCTCCACATGTTCCAGACGAGCTGCCCGTAGTCGGTGCCCAGGACGGGGATGCCGTCGAGGGGAAACACCTGGGTCCAGGTAAAGAGCAGGGCGAGAGGAACGGCCAGAAGGGCCGCCGCGCCAAGCTCCCTGCCCGAGGGAGACGGGGTCACGACTGGCTGTCGCGCTTGATCGGCTCCAGGGTGAGCGGCACGGCCCGGAGCTTGTCCGCGCGGTTCTTGGCGTCTTCGTACAGCCTGGTCTGGACGCGGAAGGCCTCTTCTCCCTTGCCCGGCCGCCGGCGGTGGTAGTTGCCGTCGGCGTCCAGGACCCGGGCCTTCTGGTTGTCATCGAAGAAGCTGTCGAGAATCATCGAGAGGCGCTCCACGGCCTCCTTCGACGTGATGTGAGTCATGAGCTCGATCCGCCGGTCGAGGTTTCGCGGCATCCAGTCGGCGCTCGCGATGTAGTGCTCCTCGTCGCCCCCGTTCCAGAAGTGGTAGATCCGCGAGTGCTCGAGGTAGCGGTCGATGATCGAGACCACCTCGATGTTCTCGGAAACGCCCTTGAGCCCGGGGCGGAGGCAGCAGATGCCCCGGACGTTCAGCTTGATCTTCACCCCGGCCTTCGACGCGGCGTACAGGGCCCGGATGATGTCCTCGTCGACGAGCGCGTTCATCTTCGCGCGAATGAGGCCGGGCTGCCCCTCCTCGGCCCGGCGGCGTTCGCGGTCGATCATGGAGAGGATGCGGATGCGCAGGGCCATGGGCGCCATGGTGAGGCGCTGCATGGAAGGCGGATCGGAGAAGCCGGTGATGGCGTTGAAGAACGCGGAGAGGTCGCGGCCCAGGGCGTCGTCCGAGGACAGGAGCCCGAGGTCGGTGTAGAGCTTCGCGGTCTTCTCGTTGTAGTTGCCGGTGGAGAGGTGGACGTACCGCCGGATCCCCTGCGGCTCGCGGCGGACCACCAGAGTCGCCTTGGCGTGCGTCTTCAGGCCGCGGATGCCGTAGATCACGTGGGCCCCCGCGTCCTCGAGGCGGCGGGCCCATCGGATGTTCGAAGCCTCGTCGAAACGGGCGGTGAGCTCGACCACCACCGTGACCTGCTTGCCCCCCTCGGCCGCGGCGACGAGCGCCTTCACGACCTCGGAATCGGAGGCCGGACGGTAAAGCGTCTGCTTGATGGCCAGCACCTGGGGATCGGCCGCCGCCTGTTTGACGAAGTCGAGCACGGTTTCGAAGGACTCGTAGGGATGGTGGAGCAGCACATCGCGGCGGGAGAGCAGCGCGAACAGATCGGCGGACTCGGCGGGCAGAAGCGTCGACTGGGCGCGCTGCCTCGGGTCGCGGAACGAGTCGAGGATGGGAAGATCCAGGATCTGGAAGAAGAGCCTCAGGTCCAGGGGGCCCTGGATGCGATAGATGAGAGGCTCGGCGCCCGGGAAGCGCGAGACGAGTTGGGTGAGCAGAGCCTCCGTGGCCTTCGCGTCGATGTCGAGACGCACCACCTGCGACCGCCGGCGGCCGCGCACTTCGTCCTCCACCTGGGAGAGGAAATCGTCGCCGCCGCCCTCGTCGTCGATGTCGAGTTCGGCGTCGCGCAGCACGCGGAAGGCGGCCACGTCGCGCACCGCCTGACCCGGGAAGAGAGTGGCGAGCTGCGAGAGGACCACGGTCTCCAGGCGGACATAAGTGGAATCAGCGCCGGGAACGCGCACCAGGCGCGGCAGGGCCGCGGGAACCGGAACCACGCCGAGCCGCGGCTCGTCGTCCGGCTTGTCCTTGTCGGGCTCGAAGAGAACGGCGAGGTTGATGGACAGCGACGGCAGCATCGGAAAGGGCCGCGCCGCGTCGATGCCGAGGGGAGTCAGGACGGGCAGGACTTCGTCCTTGAAGAAGCGGTTCACCCCTGCCCGCAGGGACGCGTCGAGATTGTCGAAATCCAGGATCCGGATACCCACGCCTTCGAGGCTCGGCAGGATGTCGCGCTCGGAAAGCTCATGCAGGCGCTTGAGCTGAAGGGCCGCCATCTCCTTCACCACCGCGAGCTGCTGAGCGGGGGACAGACCCGCCGAATCGGGCGACTGATCGCCTTCGGCGATGGCGTTCTTGAGCGAGGCCACCCGGACCATGAAGAACTCGTCGAGGTTGTTCGTCACGATGGCCATGAACTTCGCCCGCTCGGCGAGCGGGGTCGCCGCTTCCTCCACCTCCTCGAGCACCCGGGAGTTGAAGGAGAGCCAGGAGAGTTCGCGGTTGAAAAAGATCTCGGGGTCCTGCGCCTTGCGCCGGGCCTTGCTCTTCGGCGTCATCCGGCATCTCCTTTGGTGACTTCACGAAAGATGACGCGCCGCCCGAAGGCGTCCTGGAAGAAATCGCTGCGCGCCAGCAGGGCCAGCCGCTCCATGGTGAGATCGCCCACGCCCTCCACCTCGAAGGCGATGACCCCGCCCTCGGGACGGACCCTCACGTTCTTCACCTTCTGCTGATGATCGGCATCGAGGGCGTTCGCCATGCGCAGGATCGAGCCCAGCTTGTTGACCACGATCTTCGCCTCGCGGTCGAGCGCCATGTAGGGGATGTGCGAGCGCTGGGGCAGGCCGCGGCGGTGGTAGCGGGCGATGTTCGAAACCACGAGGAGGTCGTCCCGCGACATGCCGAAGATCTCGGAGACCGAGATGAGGTACTGGGAATGCTTGTGGTGCGCCCGGATATTCACGAAGAGGCCGATGTCATGGAGGAGAGCGGCGACCTCGAGCAGCAGACGGTCGCGCGCGTCGAGGCCGTGCTCCGACTTCAGTTCGTCGAACAGCCGCAGGGCGAGGTTCGCGATGTTCCTCGCGTGCTTGGCGTCGTAGCCGTACTTCTCCCCCACTGCGTTGGCGCTCGCGAGCACCTGGCGCGAGAAGACCTCGATCCCGAGGCCGGCCTCCGAACGGGCGAGGTCGAAGATGAGGCCGCGCCTCAGGGTGGCGTTTGAAACCGTGATGGCCTGGGCGCTGGTGGCGCGAACCAGTTCGGAGTACACGAGGAGGGCGGGGGCCAGCGTCTCCGCCTCCGCCTGGGACAGGCCGTGCGCGCCGAGGATGGTGTCTACATCGAGAGCGGCGATCTCCCCGCAGGCCTTCAGAAACGCCTCGCGCGGCAGGGTCGCGGGGGCCTCGGCGTCGGTGGCGCCAAGGACCCGGGCCACCAGGCGCGCGTCGGCCCCCAGCGCGATGAAGTGCTTGACCTCCTTCAGCGGCAGCTCCCGCCGAATGTCCTCGACGACGTTGTTGATGTGGCGGAGGACGAGCTTCTGGAAATGGCTGGGCGTGCCCTGGAAGGCGGCGAAGCTCTGGCGGAGGCGGATCGAACCGATGGCGTAGGTGCCCGAGTGGGCGGGCTCTCCCCCGTGCAGGGTCGAGAGATCGGCGCTGCCGCCGCCCACTTCGGCGACGAGGCAGGTCTCCGCCGCGAGTTCCGGCAGGGACTTCAATGATTCACGCACGGCGAGGTAGGTGAGCCGGTTCTCCTCGGAGCCGTCGATGACCTCCACGTCGATGCCGGTGCGCACCCTTATGCGATCCAGGACGGTGTCCCGGTTGGTGGCTTCGCGAAGGGCGGAGGTGGCGACCGCGCGGTAGCGGACGACCCCGAAAGTGTCCATGATCGACCGGAAGCCCTCGATCGCCTGCAGGACCGCCTCCACGGTCGGCTGGCCGATCCGGCCGCTGGTGAAGGTGTCCTTGCCGATGAGCACGCCGCGCGAGGCCTCCTCGACGATGCGCATGGCGTCCCCTTCGCCCTCGGCGATGACCAGGCGCACGGCCGAAGCGCCGAGGTCGAGCGCCGCGAAGGGCCGGGGCGGCTCGGGAGGCGGGGCCTGGGCTCCGTCCTTGGGCTTGCGGGTCAGAGTTCGCTTGCGCGGGGCGGCCATTGCGGGGGGATTCTAGTCGGCATCGCAAAAGGCGGCGGACCTGAGGCAAATGCCTCACGAGCGCGCCTGAGGAAGGTGGGAGATACTGGCGTCATGACCGCCCGGATTGCCCCTTTGGACGAACCCTTCACGCGCTTCCTGGAGCTCTTCGAAAGGGCGAAGAAGGAGGAGACCCACGACCCCACCGCGGTCGCCCTCGCCACTTCGACCATGCACGGACGGCCTTCCCTGAGGATGGTCCTGCTCAAGGAAGCGAGCTTCCAGGGCTTCGTCTTCTACACCAACTATCAGAGCCGGAAGGCCGCCGAGATGGAGGCCAACTCGCAGGCGGCGATGGCTTTCTACTGGCCGGTGATGAACGTCCAGATCCGGGTCGAAGGGACTCTCGACCGGACGAGCGCCGAGGAATCGGACGCCTACTTCGAATCACGGCCGGTGGGCCACCGGCTCGGGACCTGGGCGTCCGAACAGTCCCGCGAGATCGACTCGGCGGCCGAACTGGCCCGCCGCTTCGAAGAGGTGGAGGAGCGCTTCAAGGACCGCGAAGTCCCCCGCCCCGCCCACTGGGGCGGCTACCGGATCACTCCGGAAGCGATCGAATTCTGGTTCGGCCGGGACAACCGCATGCACGAGCGGGAGCTCTACACCCGCGCGGGGAACGGCTGGACGGTGAGGCGGCTGCAGCCCTAGGCGGCGGGGGCGGGCTCCGGCTCGGAGGGGCGGCGGCGGAACACTCTCTGCAGGGCCATCGTCCAGTCGTCGAAGAGGGCGTACAGAACGGGGATCGCGAGCAGGGTCAGGAGCAGGGCGAAGGTCTGGCCGCCAATGATGACCACCGCGATCGAGCGGTTGGTCGCCGAACCCGCGCCGCTCGAGACGGCGAGCGGGATCATGCCGGCCACGAAGGCGAGAGTCGTCATCAGGATGGGCCGCAGACGGTCGCGGTTCGCCTGCAGGATGGCGGTGGCGCGGTCCATGCCGTGCGTGCGCAGATTGTTGGTGTGATCGATCTGCAGAATCCCGTTCTTCTTCACCACCCCGAAGAGCACCATGATGCCGAGCGCTGAGTAGATGTTGATCGACTGGTTGAACATCACGATCGCGAGGAGCGCGAAGGGAATGGTCATCGGGAAGGCCATCAGGATGGTGAAAGGATGCAGCCAGCTCTCGAACTGGGCGGCGAGGACGAGATACATGAACACGCCGGAGGAGAGAAAGGCGAGCAGGAAGGCCCGGGCCGACCGGCCCTGCTCCTTCGAGCGGCCGGTGAGGCCGTACGAGTATTCCGTGGGCAGGCTCATGGAGGCGGCCTTGGCGTTCAGGGCCTGGATGACCGCCTGCTCCGAGAATCCGGGCTTGAGGTTGCAGGTGATGAGGACCTGACGCGTGCGCCCGATCCGGTTCACCACGGCCGGGCCCTTCGACTCATCGATGCGCACCAGGTCGCCCAGGCGCACGGTGCCGAGGCGCGACGAGGGGACGCGGGTTTCGGAAATGGCCGCGGAGGAGCCTCGGTCGACTCCCTCGGCCCGGATCCAGACGTCGTAGCGTTCGCCCTTCTCGTAGAAGTCGGTCACCTTGACCCCGCCCACCATCGAGCTGAGCGTGGAGACGATGTCGACCACCCGCACCCCCAGGTCGGCCGCCTTCTCGCGATCGATCACGACGCCCAATTCGGGCTTGCCGGTGACAAGGTCCGTATCCGCGTCCACCACGCCGGGGATCTTCTTCATCTCGGCCAGGAGGATCGAGGAATACTCCTCGAGCTTCTGAAGGTCGGGGCCGCCCACCCAGAACTGGATGGTCGCGTTGTTGCCGGAGCCGAAGGCATTGACCTGGGCGACGGAGGCGCGGATCTTGAGATCCTCGTACCGGCTCAGGATGTCCTCGCGTACCTTTTCTTCGACCTGGAACACGCTCGCCGTCCGCTGGTCGAGAGACTTCATCTTCACGTAGATGCTGCCGAAGTTCTGGGTGCGCAGGGGGTCCGAGCCCACGGTGGTGAGGGTGGCTTCGACCCCTTCGAGGGCGCGAACCTGCTTGCCGATCGACTCGAGGAGGGAGAGGGACGAGTCGCGTGACCAGCCCTCGGGCGCGCGCACCAGGATCTCGAACTGGCCTTCGTCGTCGGTGGGAAGGAAGTTCTTGTTGGCGAGAGCGCCCAGGGGCACGGTGGCGAGGATGGTGAGCGCGATCGTCACGAGCATGGTCTTGCGATGACCCATGGCCCAACGAAGCATCGTCATGTAGCCGGCCTCGATGGCTCCGTAGATCCCGGGACCCCGCTCATCCAGGCCGTGGACGGGTACGACCACCTCGTCCTCCTTGGGAACGTGGAACCACTTGGCGCACAGCATGGGGGTGAAGGTGAAGGCCACGATGAGCGACACGAAGATCGCGAAGCTCATGGTGATACCGAAGCTGCCCATGAAGCGGCCGACGATGCCCCCCATGAAGCCGATGGGCAGGAACACTGCAATCAGCGACAGGGTGGTGGCCATGACCGCGAAGCCGATCTCGCGGGTTCCCTCGATCGCCGCTTCCCGGGGAGGCTGGCGCTTGTCCTCGAGGTGACGGAAGATGTTCTCGATCACGATCACCGCGTCGTCGATGACGATGCCCACCACCAGGGTCAGGGCGAGCAGGGTGATGGTGTTGAGGGTGTACCCCATGTACTTGATCATCGCGAACGCGCTGATGATCGACGCGGGAATCGAGAGGGCGGCGATGAGGGTCGGGCGGGAGCGCTTCAGGAACATCCACACCACCACCGCGGCGAGGATGGAGCCGAGGATCAGGTGCTCCTGCACCGCGGCGATCGAGGTTCGAACGAACTCGGACTGGTCGCGCGCGTAGTCGATCTTCCAGCCCTTGGGCAGGCGCGCGCGGAGCGACTCCACGCGGGCCCGCACGGCGTCGACGGTCGCCACCGTGTTCGCCCCCGACTGCTTGCGAACGAGCAGAGTCACCGCGGGGGCGCCGTTCCAGACCGCGGTCGACTCGGGGTCTTCCTGGCCGTCCTCGATCCGCGCCACGTCCTTGAGGCGGACGGTCACGCCTCTCTTCTCGGCGATCACCATCTCGCCGAACTGGTCGATCGATTCGACGCGCCCATAGGTGCGCAGGGACATGTCCCTCGCCCCCTGCTCCACCTTGCCGCTCGGAAGCTGGAGGTTCTGGGCCTGGATCGCCTGGACGACCTGGGCCGACGACAGGCCGAGGCTCGACAGCGCCCCCGCGTTGGCGATGACACGGATCTGGCGCGCGCGGCCGCCGATGAGGGTGGCCTGGCCCACGCCCGCGACCGTGCCCAGGTTGCGCTTCAGGACCTTGTCGGCGAATTCCGTGAGCTCGCGGAGAGACGCCTCTCCGGAGAGGATGACCGCGATGACGGGTGTCGCGTCGGCCGCGAGCTTCTCGACGATCGGCGGATCCATGCCGCGGGGAAGGAGGAACGTGGCCCCGTCGATACGCTCGCGCACCTCCTGGCCGCCCACGTTGCCGTCCTTCTCGAGGCTGAAGGCGACCATGACCACGGAGAAGCCGTCCGCGGAGAACGAGCGCAGCTCATCGACGCCGGAGACCGAGCTCACCGCCTCCTCGAGCTTCTCCGTGACGTCGGTTTCCATCTCCTGGGGCGCGGCGCCGGGCAGTCGGCTCGTGATCGTCACGAAGGGAATGTCGACGTTCGGGAAGCGGTCGAGGCCGAGGGTGGTGTATCCGAAGGCGCCGACCACCACCAGGGTAAGGATCAGGACGGTCGCGAAGACCGGCCGGTCGATGCAGATTTCAGCGAGCTTTTGCATGAAGGCTCACTTGCCCGTCTGCACACGGACGCGGGCGAAGAAACCCGGCCGCAGCTTCAGGTCGCGATTCTCGAACCGCGCTTCGGCGAGAAAAGTGCGCGTGGCCGGATCGATGGCGCCGCCCGCCACCGAGATGACGCCCGGGAACTTCACGCCCGGATACGCCTCCACTTCGGCCTCGACACCCTGACCCTTGCGAACCAGTGTGAGGTCGGTCTCGCGCACGCGGAAACGGAGCTTGAGGGGCGCGAGCTGCACGAGGACAAAGGCGGGCGTGGCGTCGGCGAGGCGCTCCCCCACGTTGATCCGCCGCTGTTCGATGACGCCCCGGAAGGGTGCCTTGAGCACAGCGTCTCCGCGGCGGGTCTGGGCGAGAGCGAGGCGCGCGTTCGCGGCATCGAGGCCCGCCTTCGCCTGCTCGTAGACGCTCGCCGACCGCAGATTCGCGGCTTCCGACACCGAGCCCTTCGCGACCAGGTCGGCCTTGCGCCTGGCGTCCCGCTCCGCCTCGTTGAGCGCGGCCTGGGCCCGCGCGACTTCGGCCGCGGCCTGCTTCACGTCGATATCGAGATACTCGGTCTCGAGTTCCAGGAGCACGGCCCCCGCCTCGACCACGGCGCCTTCGTCGACCAGAACCGCCTTCACGCGGCCGGCGATGCGTGAGGTCAGCTCGGAGCGCTGCGAGGAGACGAACTCGCCCGAGTACCGCGACGAAAGGGCGGCTGAGTCCTGGCCCGCCTTCTCCACGGCGGCGGCGAGCTCACGCATGTCACCGGGCAGGCCCTTCGCCTTCGCGGGCGAGGGCGCGGCGGCAGGCGGCGTCTGCGCGTGGGACGCGCCCGACGCGATGAGAAGGGCGGCGGCAACGGCCAGGGCGCCCCTGGTGAGGCGTCGTTGGATCTTGGGGTTCATTTCGGTTCTCACTTGAAGTTCTCCAGAGCGGCGTCGGCGAGCGAGCCGGCGGCGAGCCAGGCCATGGCCTCGCCCCGCAGCACGTCGAACTTGGCCTCGATCAGCGAGCGCCGCGCCTCGCCGAGCGCCGACTCCGCGGCCTGCAGGTCGAGAGCGGTTGCTTCGCGTTGTTCGTAGAGGTCGCGCGCTTCCGCGTATTCCGCCTCCGCCGCCTTGACCTGATCGTCGGCCAGGGCCCTCGCGCGGCGGGCCGCCTCCAGCATGGCCAGGGCCTGCCGGATGTCCTCGGTGGCCTGGCGCTTCGCCTCCGCGAGCGTCACTTCGGCCTGGTGCTTGCGGGCCGAGGCGATTCGCATCTTCGCCCCCACCTCCCCACCCTGGAAGATCGGCACGGTGAAGCGCAAGGCGGCGTAACCGTAGCCGTCGGAGGGGAACGACGACTTCTGCTTGAGGTACCCGAGGTCCGCGGTGACCACCGGGAAGTACGCCCCCTTCTGTTTCAGCAGCTCGAGATCGGCGATTCGCACGTTCGTTTCCGCCTGCTTGATCTCCGCCCGATCGAGGGCCAGCCGGTCGAGCGCGTCCGCCGAAGGAACCGGGATGCCGAGTTCCGTGGCCGTGTCGAGGGCGCCCAGTTCGGCGTCGCCGCCATCGATCGCCAGGGTGGTGCGCAGACGGGAGCGCGCCTGGATGCCGTCGGCCTCGGCCAGGGCCACGAGCCGCAGGGCTCCCTTGTGCGCGGTCTGGGCGCGAAGGACGTCGACCCGCGTGACTTCGCCCGCTTCGAACAACGCCTGCGCCTGAGCGATGCGCTTCTCGGCGAGAGCGGCCGACTGTCTCGCGACATCGGCCAGGGCACTGGCCTGCACCGCCTGAGCGTAGTCCGAGATCACACGGAGGGCCAGGCGGTCCCGATTCCCCCGCTTCCCGTCCCGAGCGAGGGTCACCGCTTCCTTCGACTGATAGTAGAGCCTGAACTCACGTCGGCCCGCGTACACCGGCTGCTGAAGGGTGAGGCGCGTGGACCAGTCGGAGCCGGGGAGGATGACGCGTGAGTCATCCCCCGACCCGAAGGCCACTTCCTCCGAGTTCCTGATCAGGCTGGCGCTGAGGCTGAGACGCGGCAGCACCAGGGACTTGGTGGCGACGCGCTGCGCCTCCGCGGCCTCGATCTCGTCGTCGGCGCGAATCGCGGAAGGCGAGACCTTCAAGGCGCGTTCGAGCGCCGCCCGCAGGGTCAGGCGGGGAGCGGCGGCTTCGGGGGCGGGCGCGGTCGGCGCCTGGCTCGCGAGCGAGGCGGCGAGAATCAGGTGGATCATGACTTCTTTCTTCTTCCTGACAGTCCGTTCAGCAGGAGGTCGGACAGAAACTGGGCGTCGTCTTCGAGCTTCGAACCATTGGTCTCGGGAATCCGCCTGAACAGAAGGCCGGCGACCGTCTCGGAGATGAACTGCGCGAGGCGGGGCGCGTCCTCCTTGCTCTCGAGCTGCTCCTCGAAGTAGCGGGTGAGGCGGTCCACATAAAGCTGTTTCTCGGGAGGCGGGTTGTGCTTCTTCGAATCGCACATAGGGTCGCGGCCGTGCGGGAAGCGCAGTTCGAAGTGAACGCGATACAGAGCGCGCCGTTCGTCGAAAAAGCGGAGCTTGGTCAGGACGAGTTCGCGGATGGTCTCATCGAAGGGCAGGCCCTTGGCGAAGACGTCCTCGATTTTCGCGAGGAGCTGGGCGAGGCCGCCTTCGCTCACCCGGTGCAGAAGCTCGTCCCGATCCTTGAAATACAGGTACAGCGTCCCTTTGGAGATGCCTGATTCGTCGGCGATGTCCTGCATGGTGACGGCGGCGCCCTTGCGGGCGATGGCACGGAGCGCGCCCTCCGTGATGGACTCGACGCGGAATCGCTCGAGGACGGCCTCTCTGGTCTCTGACGACGGGGTCACTTTGGTTACCAGCTGGTCATTCTACTGACCGGGCGGTCATTTCCAAAGCAGATTTCTCGCTACACCGGCGCAGTAGGCCCCACACGCGCTCCGTACTCGGCCGCGATCCGCCACGATGCGAAGACAAAGGCCGACCGTGCGGCGAGATTCACCAGGAACACAAATAGATGAATCCACATGGTTTGAGACGTGAAAACGCTCACTGCGGCGCCGACGACGGCCGCGGCGGCATTCAGCGCGAAAAGCGCGGCCGCCATGTGGAGCTGCCTTCTCCAGCCGAGGAGACAGGCGGCGATGCAGAGGGCGATTTCGGCCAGAACGGAAAGCAGCAGGAGGACCCGGCTCCACAGGTCGCCGCCGAATGTCGCATTGAGATAGAAGGCCGCGATCAGGAAAAGCCAGGAAACGAGCATGGGTGCAACCCAGGGATCCCCTGCCACCCGCGGCCCATCCGCGTTCCTCAAAGCCCGGATGACCGCCGCCGCCATCAGGGCGGATCCAGGGGCGCCGAAAACGTGCGATGTGGCCGCGAGCAGAGGGATGTCCTCTTCGAAGATGGCGAGCGAGAGGTTCGAGGCCGCGCCCGCGAGGCCGCCGAGAACCACGAGCGCGAGTCCGGCGAGCGCCATACGCCGGCTCCGCGGATCGAGGCGATCCGCGAGCTGCACCAGGAAGAAGAGCCCCAGCGAGAGAAAGAAGATCGGCGCCAGGTCCAGAAGCGCCAGGATGATGGCCAGTGCCTTCAAAGCACCTGATTTTACGGGGTCGGCGCGGTTCGGCCGCGCGGTGACGGCTCGTGGGGCGATCGATCCGGCCGCGCGGCCCCTTGCGGGAGCTACACCTCGCCGACGTGCAGCCAGGCGATGCCGAAGGTCAGCGGCCGCGACCTCACGTCCCTGAGTCCGGCCGCTCGCATCAGGGCTCCGAAGCCTTCGGGCGACTCGAAGTTCGCCACCGACCTCGGCAGATACGAGTAGGCCGCGCGGCTGCTGACCAGGGCGCCGATCTGCGGGAGGATGTGATTGAAGTAGAAGCGGAAGACCACCCCGATGACGCCGCGGGTCTCATGAAACTCGAGGACCACCACCCGCCGCCCGGGTTTCACCACCCGCCGCATCTCGCGCAAACCCTGGGCGCGGTCGAGGACGTTCCTGATCCCGAAGGCGATGGAGGCGCCATCGAACCGGGCATCCGCGAAAGGAAGGCGCTCGGCGTCGCTCTGGCAGACGCGCGCGCCCGGGTGCCCTCCACGGTCGAACTTCGGACGGGCGAGCCGAAGCATGCCGAACGAGAGATCGGCTCCCACGCTCCTCGTGGCCCCCGCCGTCAGCTCCTCGAGCAGAAGATCGCCCGTTCCCGTCGCGAGATCGAGGATGCAGTCGCCCTCCCGGACC
Source organism: Vicinamibacteria bacterium (assembly GCA_019694155.1). Taxonomy (GTDB): domain Bacteria; phylum Acidobacteriota; class Vicinamibacteria; order Fen-336; family JAGNNV01; genus JAGNNV01. Next base: position 38,288 of record JAIBCN010000013.1, read on the forward strand.
GCGAGGGCGCGCACCGCCTGAAGGCGCCACGCCACGTCGACGCGCGCGGACAGAACCCGGTTCAGAAGGTCGTAGCGCGGCGCGATGGCGTCGAACATCGCGCGGACGTTCTCCTTCTCGGGCCGGCCGGGAGTGGGAGCGGGTCCGGTCACTTCAGAAGGCTCGCGATCAGCACGGTCACAAGGTACAACACTCCGATCCAGCCGTTGACCGTGAAGAACGCCGCATCGATCCGGGAGAGATCTTCAGCGGTCACGAGAGAGTGCTCGTAGCCGAACAGGCCGAAGACGAGCGCCATCCCCGCGAAGTACGACCAGTGAAGCGGCTCCACGAGAGGGACGGTGAGAAGAAAAGCGATGGCCAGGACATGCGCCGCCCGAGCGAGCCGCAGGGCGCGAGGGACGCCGAAGCGAACCGGGATGGAATGCAGGGACAGCGAATGATCGAACTCGACGTCCTGACACGAATAGAGGATGTCGAAGCCCCCCACCCAGAAGAGGACGGCGAGACCGATGGGGATGGGGGTCACTTCGAACTGGCCGCGCACCGCGAGCCACGCGCCCACGGGCGCGATGGCGAGGGAGAGACCCAGCACCATGTGCGAAAGCATGGTGAAACGCTTCGTGAAGGAATAGCCGCAGACGATGACGAGAGCCACGGGCGAGAGGGCGAAGCAGAGGGGATTGAGACGCCAGGCCGCGCCCACGAACACCGCGATCGAGGCCACCACGAATGCAAGCACCTGCGGCTTCGACAGAATCCCGGAGGGAAGCTCCCGACTGGCGGTGCGGGGGTTTTTCGCGTCGATCTCCGCGTCGAGCCAGCGATTGAAGCCCATGGCGGCGCTGCGGGCGCTCACCATAGCCACGATCACCCACAGGAGCTTCCCCGCATCGAACCCCTCGCGCCGCACGGCCAGCGCGAAGGCGGCAAGGGCGAAGGGCATGGCGAAGATCGAGTGAGAGAACTTGATCATGCGGCCGAAGCTGGCCAAACGGCCCAGGAGCGAGGGCGGCGGCGCGCCCGCGGCAGGCGTCGCCATCACGCGACTCCCCGGGCGGGAACCGCCTCGTTGAGCACGAACGCGAGGGGATCGGCGGGCGGCCCGCCCTCGAACCCGACGGCCGCGAATCGGGCCCGGCTACCCGCGCGGATCTC
>JAIBCN010000095.1 GCA_019694155.1 Vicinamibacteria bacterium
CCGCCTTCGTCGATGACCAGCGCGGGCTTCACTCCCTCCGCCGCCAGCTTGTCCACGATCAGCTTCGCGCCCGCGCGCCCGCCCGCTTCCTCATCGTGGCCGAACTGCAGAATGATGGTGCGATCGGGGACGAAGCCCTCGGCCAGAAGCTGCTCCACCGCTTCGAGGACGGCGATCACCGTGGACTTGTCGTCGATCGAACCGCGGCCGTAGAGCCAATCGCCTTCGATCGCCGCCTCGAAGGGCGGCTTGTGCCACGATCCTTCGGTGCCGGGCGCGATCGGCACGACGTCGATGTGCCCCATCAGGATGATGGGCGCCTTCTTCGGATCGCGTCCGGGCCAGCGGTAGACGAGGCTCAGCCCGCCGACAGTCTCGCGGCTGAGCGTCTTGTGGACGAGCGGGTATTTCTCCTTGAGGAAGTCATGCAGGGCGAGAAACGCCGCGGGGTCGGATGGACCATCCGCGGTGCTGATGGTCTGAAATCGCAGCGCGCCCTGGAAGCGCTCGACCGCTCCTGTGCCGTCGACCGCGAACGAGACTCGCGAAACCGCCTCGTCGGCCGGGCGTGAGCGAATCGTGCGCGCGATAGCGAAGGCGAGGGCGATCGCGAGGAGGAGAGCGAGACCTCTGAAGAGTCGACGAAACATGGTTCCCCTCACAAACTAGGCTCAGGCTTGCGATACGCGTCGCTGATCACGAATCCCAGCCGAGATACGAAGCCATCACGCCAAAGGTGTCGATGAACCCGTGGGCCAGAATGCTGGTCCACAGCACCCGACCCGATAGCAGGTACGCGCCGCCGAGGATCAATCCTGCGATGCCCGAGTCCAACATCCCGGACGGCCCCTTGTAGTAGTGGCCGTAGCCGAACAGCACCGAGCTCACCACAAGTGCCGCCGCCCAGGCCATGGTGGAGCGCCTGCCCAGGTCGGCCAAGCGCGTCATCAGGTAGCCGCGATAGCTGATTTCCTCACCAAAGGCCGCGAAAGTCCACACAAGTAGCAGCCACTTCAACGCCTCGACGGGGTTGCCGGGAATGTCGTCACTGCCCGCAGGCGCCGCCGCGGGCGGCCAGAAATACGCGGTCACGGGTTCGATGACGACAGCGCCGAGCACGACGCGCAGCGCCGCCGCCGCCAGGGCGATGGCGATGACGCGCTTCCATGACGCCGGTCGGCGGAAGCCCATCGCTCCCAGGCCGCCATCGCGCACCTTCACCGACATCACGCCCAGGACGAACAGCACCAGCACCTCGTTGGGCAACACCTTGAAGACGTTGTGGCCGATGATGACGACAGCGGCCACCAGGACTTCGAAGGCGCTGAACGTGCGCGAGCTCGAAGCCTTCATGCGCTGACAAGCAAGGCAGTAGGGATCCCCGACTCTTTGTGAGTCGGAAGGCAGTGTGCCAGGGACCCGGAGAAACGGAACATGGGATCAGCGCTGGGCCTGAGACTCGTAGTAGAGGATCACATTGCCGTTGCTGAAGGCGCGGGTCTTGATCAGCTTCAGGGGAAGCTTCTCCCTGACGCCTTCGAAGAGAGTGCGCCCCTGCCCCAGGACCAGGGGATTCACGATGATCTGAAACTCGTCGATCAGACCGGCGGCCGACAGTTGCGAGACGATGCTGCCGCTCCCGAGGATCACCAGATCGGGCCCGTCCGACTTCTTCATCTCGCCGATCGACGTCACCAGATCGCCTTTGATGACCGTCGTGTTCCTCCACGACGCGGACTCGAGCGTCCGCGAAACCACGAACTTGGTCAGGCGATTCATGCCTTCCGCCACCTCCGGCATGGCCTGCATGGCCATGGGTGAAGGCCAGAAGCCAGCCATCATGTCGTAGGTCTTCCGGCCGAAGAGAAGGGCGCCGTTGCCGCTCGCGTTTCCCGCGGTGAACGCCGTCCACTCCGCGTCCTGCTTGTGGGCCCAGCTCATGTCGCCCTTCGCATCGACGAAGAAGCCGTCGAGGGACACCTGCTCGAAAGCCATGATCTTTCTCATTGGATTCCTCCTCGCAATGGCGCTTCTCAGGCCGCGGGCGCTGGGGGCGTCGAACCCGCGCCCGAGGCGCGAGGCAATTCCGACACCACCCCGACAACGCCGGCCACCACCGCGGCTCGCGCGAGCAACCCGACCACACCCGCCGCGAGGAACGCGAAGCTCATCATCCTCGGACCGAAGATCGAGTTGCGCAGGAACAGGACGCCCACGCGATAGAAGGCGAGAACAGCCGCCTCCACCGCGAATCCGCCGGTCAGAACCATCACCCAGCGCGAACGCCCAAGATGCAGCGCGCTCAGGACCGCGCCCGCCGCGGCCACGAACACACCGAGCCACGACACCAGCGATTGAGCCAAAGCGATCATTGTGCCTGGTCCTCCGATTTCTGGCCCGAGACGCTACCAGCTATCGCGACCGGCGGGGCAAGGCGCCGGCCCGGCTCAAGCGGGCCACGGGGAGCGGCGTCTCGACCGTGACGCTGCCTCCGCCGATGGCGATGATCTGGCGCTTCTTCGCGGTCATGAGGTCACGCGGCCCGAGGTTCGCCGCCACTCGGAGGGCGCCTGGCCCACGATCTTCTTGAACGCGCGAGAGAACGCGGCCTCGGATTCATAGCCCACCGCGGGGGCGACGGAGGATATGGATCCCCCCTCGATCAACAGGCGCGAGGCCAGTTGCATGCGCCACAGCGCCAGGTACTGCATGGGCGGCTGGCCCACGAGTTCGGTGAACCGCTCGGCGAGAACGGACCGCGAAGCGCCCACGGAGCGCGCGAGCCGCTCCACCGTCCAGGGTTCGGCCGCTCCCCCGTGCAGCAGCGCGAGGGCCTGACCCACGATCGGATCCCGCAATCCGGCGAGCCACCCCGTCTGGGTGGCCGGGAGGGTCTCGATGTGCCGGCGGATGGTCTCGACGAACATCAGTTCGGAAAGACGCGCCAGGACGTTCTCGCTTCCCTCCCGTCCGCTGCCCGACTCGCCCGCAGCGAGGCTGAGCAGCTGACCGAGCCACCCCGCCGCACCCTGGGCCTCCGCCGCCTTCACGTGGATCACCCGGGGAAGGGCGCTCAGCAGCGGGTTGTAGGGACACTCGTCGCAGCCGAGGAAGCAGCAGATGACCCGGGCCCGTTCGGGCCCGCCGCCTCCCAGCTCGAAGAACATGGGCAGGGGCATGGCGGGCCGCGCGTGCTTCGCCATGTCCGGCTTGGCGCGCATGCCGGGCTCGCTCGAGAGCACGTGCGCATCGCCCTGCGGAAAGATGATGAGGTCGCCCTCGAGGAGCCGGATCGGCGGATCCCCCACCGCGTGTCCCCAGCACGACCCGCGCGCGATCAGGTGATACTCGATGACCCTCTGCGCGCCCGGCATCACCAGGTTCGCGATCTTCGAGGAGGGGGGCGCCTCGGCCACCCAGGGCGAGCTGAGCTCGTGGTCGAAGTAGACGGCGCCGGCCAGGCGGACGGCGCGCAGGACGTCGGAGAGGACATCAGCCCTCATGCCAGGTTCCCGGAATCCGGAGTCCCGGTCATGAGAGCCGGACGCCCGGGCAAAAGGGCGAAAGGCGCGGATGGTCGGCAAGACAATGCGGACGTTTGCGTATGGCTCACGCGTCGGACCTCACCGTACTGTCCCTGAGAGGCCGGGCAATCACGCGCCGACCCATCAAAGAAGGAAAAAGGAAACTATATGGGCAAGCTCAGTGACACACTAGCGGAACGACTGGAATCGGGAGCGAACGCGCTCGCCGCCTTCGCGGGTTCCCTAAGCGACGCGGAGTGGAATACGAAGGTGCCGAAGGATGGGCGCACGGTGGGCGTCGTGGTGCATCACGTCGCGAGCGTGTACCCGATCGAGATCCAGCTCGCGCAGACCCTAGCTTCGGGCAAGCCCGTCACCGGTGTCGACTGGAATGGCATCCACCAGATGAACGCGGGCCATGCGCGCGAGCACGCGGCGGCCGGCCGGAAGGCGACCCTCGATCTCCTGGCGCAGAACTCCGCGGCGGCGGCGGCCGCCGTCCGCGCGCTCAGTGACGAGGAACTGCGGGCGGGAGGAACGATCTCGCTCTACGGCGACGCCCCCCTCACCTGCCAGTTCATGCTCGAGGACCACGCGGTGCGGCACAGCTATCACCATCTCGCGCGGATCCGCGCCGCGGTCGGCAGGTAGCGCGGGCGGGTTTTTCATTCCGGTAGGCGCTTGCGCCGGGAGGGTCGGGCCGGAGATCATGCCGGACTTCGACCTTCCCGGACACTCATGCCCATTCTCCCCAGCCAGAGACACCTCTTCGACATTCCCCGCGAGATCGCCTACTTCAACTGCGCGTACTACTCGCCGCAGCTGAACGAGTCGCGCGACCGGCTCCTCGAAGGCGTGCGCGCCAAGAGTCACGCCTGGACCCGCCTGCCGCTGAGCTTCTTCGACGACGCGGAGACTCTGCGCGGCCTGTGGTCGCGGGTCTTCGGCGGCGACGCGGATGGATATGCCGTGGTGCCCGCGGCGAGCTATGCGCTCAGCACCGCGGCCCGCGCGATCGAACCCCATCTCGGCCCCGGCGACCGCGTTCTGATGATCGCCGACGAGTTCCCGAGCAACGTCCTGCCCTGGCGGCGGACGGCCCAGGAGAAGGGAGCGACGGTGGTGACGGTCCCCACCCCCGCGGACGGCGACTGGACGAGCGCGGTGCTTCCCTTCATCGAGCCGCGCGTGAAGGTGGTGGCGATCTCCACGTGCCACTGGACGACGGGAGCCCGGATCGATCTCGAGCCCATCGCGGCCGCCGCTCGCGCGAATGGAAGTTCGCTCGTGGTGGACGCCACCCAGACGCTCGGCGCGATGCCGTTTCCCATGGACAGCGTCCAACCGGACTTCCTCACCGCGGCCGCGTACAAATGGCAGCTCGGTCCTTATGGCGTCGGGCTCCTCTACGTCGCGCCGCGATGGCGCAACGCCCGCCCGCTCGAAGAGAGCTGGCTCGCCCGCGACAATGCCGAGGACTTCACCTCCCTGGCGGACTACTCCGACACCTACATGAAGGGCGCGCGCCGCTTCGACGTGGGCGAGAAAGGCTCGCTCAACACCCTTCCCGGCGCCATCGCCGCGCTGGAGCAGATCGAGGCCTGGGGCGTCGAGAACATCGCCTCGACTTTATCGATGACCAACTCGCGCATCGCCGCCCATCTCGAGCAGCTCGGCTTCCGGGTGCCCATCGGCAGGCACCGGTGCCCGCACATGTTCGGCGCGGTGCTGCCCGCCTCGTACAGCGGCAATCTGGTGGCGGAACTGCGCAAGCGGCACATCTACATCAGCCAGCGCGGCAACTCCCTCCGTTTCGCCCCGCACCTGTGGGTCGACGACCACGACGTCAATCGCCTGCTCGGCACCCTGGACGAACTGGTTCGCTAGGCGCGGGTCGGGGCCACGCCGGTCACCGCCTTCATGAAGGCGGAGTCGGCGAGACGCGATGGATGCACCTCGCCGCCGAGGCCGAAGAAGCGGCAGAAGCTCATCATCAGCGGACGCCAGCGCACCGGGTCGACATGCCGCCCGTTCGCGGCGAGGAGGTCTTCCCGCACGTGGAGCTTCACGATATGGACCTCGAACGCGTTCGCGCTCACGTTCTTCCCGAAGGGGCGCACCTCGTGGACGACGCCCTCCATCTGGACCGGGCACTCGCGCACCCGGGGCGCCGCGACGTCGATCGAGTCCTGCGGCGTAAATCCGGCGAGGCCGAACTTGTCGGCCTCATATCGGTAGCCCCACGAGAGCTTCTTCTCCGGGACCGGATCCCGTCCGGTGGTGAGGGCCAGCCGGTCGACGGCGTTCACCTGCTCCTCGGAAGGCAGGTTGATCACGCACTGCCGGGTGCGAATCAGATTCTCGGAGGTCTGGCCCATGGTCCCAAGCCCGAGCATGCAGCTCCAGCCGAGCCACCAGGCCGAGGACATGGGAGCGAGGTTCGGGGAGCCGTCGGGATTGAGAGTGCTGATGAGAGCGACCGGGGTGCCGAAGTAGAGGATGGTGGGTTCGATGGTTCGATGCATGAACCAAAATCTACGCACGCGTTCGCCGTCGCTCTATCCGCTTCTTGCTCTCGAACTCGAGGGGTTTGCCTGGCTCTGTTACAGGGTGGAGTCCCGTCGGAGAATGGGGTAGAGATGGCGCTTTTCGTCGTAGGACGCGTGCCTGCGGCAGAAGAAGTCGAGCCGGGCGCCTGGATCAGCCGCGAACGCCGGGTCATCCTTCAAACTGCGCGCGAACTCGGCCCGCAGGCCCGGATCCGAGTCGAACATGTCCTTTGCGATCTGCTCCGCCACATAGGGCTCGATCTGTTCCTTCTGCTCGAAGCACGCGTTGAAGAACCCCCAGGCGGCCAGCGAATCGGGAGCCTGCGGCTCGAGGAGCGCCACGACGAGCCGCGACCGCGGCTGGGCGATAGGCACGAACAGCACACCGGCGGGCACGTCCCGCTGCGTCGCCCCCCACTCACCGTCGAGCGCCACCCGCTGACGTCCTTCGAAGGGCTCGGATGAGAACTGCGCGCGAATGATGCGGAACTGCTCCACCTGCGCGTTTTCAAGCGGCCGGCGCAGCGGCTCGAAGGCGATGCCGTGCAGCGCCAGCTTCGCCCCGACCATCTCCGCGTGTTCCGCGGGAACGAGGTACCCGCCTCGCGGCGCGCGCACGACCAGCGATGCCTCCACCCGGTCACGGAATGGAACCCGCCAGATCTGCGGCGTCTTCGGGTCGTAGACCGTCATCAGGCTGCCGGAGATCGGCGAGAGGCTGCGGGTGTAGGCATAGCCGCGGAACTCGATGATCCGCGCACCCGCATCGTCGACGTCGCTCGCGGCCTGGCCGCCCTTGGCGGGCTCGCGCCAGGATGAGCGGTAGTCGAGCGTCATTTCGACCCCGCCGAGTTGGGCCGCGGTGCTGTCGGCCTCACCAGCTTCGCGCAGCCATTGTTCCCCGTGCACACCGACGAGCTCCACCAGGCCGACGATGGTGTTCCGCGTGACCCGGACGCGCGTCGCGTAGTCCTTCCACGAGTGGGTCTCGACCAGCACGGTGAAACGATTGCGTTGCGGGAAATAGCCGGTCGAAAACCGCGGCGAATAGACGGTGAGCACGAAGCCCGAAGCCGGGTCATCCGTCCGGGCCAGATCCGGATAGAACGGCAGCGGCAGCGAGCCTTGCGCGGCCAGTTTGCCGATGAGGGCGTCGCGCAGTTGCGTGCCGCTCGGCCGCAGCCGCGGGTCGCCCTGATTGATGGGTTCCACCTGCAGCGAGATGTCGGGTTCGAAGTCGGCCCCATCGGTCACATGGAGATCCGCGCAGACCAAGGGCTCCCACTCCTGGAGCAGACGCAGCATCGCCTGCATTTCCGGGGCGTCCGCCTTCATGTAGTCGCGATTGAGGTTCAGGTTGTGCGCGGTGGCGCGCCAGCCCGTCTCCTCGGGCCCGTTCTGATTGGGGCGATTCGCGCGCCCCATGCGGTCATGGCCGTCCGTGTTGAAGGCCGGGACGAAAAGCAGGGCCACGCGTTCGAGCACTCCGCGGGCAACGTCCCCGCTGAGCAATTCGCGCAGGGCAATGAACCCCGCGTCCTTCCCGTCGCTCTCGCCCGGGTGAATGCCTCCCTGAAGCATCAGCAAAGGCACGCCGCGGCGTCGCAACTCCGCGGGGTCCAGACTCCCGGCTCGCGAAACCACGAGCGCCATGAGCGGCCGTCCTTGCGCCGAACGTCCGTATTCAAAGGCGCGCACCGCCTCGGGCCATTGGCGGGAAAACGCCGCGCAAAGGCGCTCGACTTCGTCGATGCGACCTGTTCTGCGAAAGCCGGAGGTTTCCGCGAGGGTCAGCAGGCTCGTCACTTCAGGGTTGGTCATCGTGCCTGCAAGGTAACCGCCTGCCCATGCAACGTGCAAATCTGGTGTTGGATTAGCGGCTCTCGCAGAGGCCGCTGGTGCGCGAGTGGTCGTTGGGGGAGGGGTTGCTTCGTCGCCGTCCAGACGGAATGGCTCCTCGCAATGACGTGAGGGGGGATAGGGCCGCTGCACGGGCTTGGTAGTGGGGCGATGGGGCGCGGGTTGGGGTGACGGAGGCAGACCCCTGCGAGCACTTGGACCCAAATCGGGAGCGGGGCCGAGAGCAGTGGTCCCGGTTGACGCGCGGGGCTCTGGCCGGGGCCGACGTTGCGCCCTGAGGCGGGGTTGGATCGTGCAGGACTACGGCGAACGAGGGCCCCCGATCCACAGCAAGGGGTTCGCATCGTG